>CALXCT010000093.1 GCA_944386865.1 uncultured Oscillospiraceae bacterium
AGCCGTCGTCGTCCTGGATCAGGCCGCAGGAGATGCCGGCCACGGGGGCCTTGATGGGCACGCCGGCGTCCATCAGGGCCAGGGTGGAGCCGCAGATGGAGCCCTGGGAGGTGGAGCCGTTGGAGGAGAGCACCTCAGACACCACGCGGATGGCGTAGGGGAACTCCTCCACGGAGGGCAGCACGGGCTCCAGGGCGCGCTCGGCCAGGGCGCCGTGGCCCTTCTCGCGCCGGTTGGTTGACCGGGCGCCCCGGGCCTCGCCGGTGGAGTAGGCGGGCATGTTGTAGTGGTGCATATAGCGCTTCTCGGTCTCCTCCCAGATGGTGTCCAGCTTCTGGCAGGCGGAGAGGGTGTTCAGGGTGCAGATGGACAGCACCTGGGTCTGGCCGCGGGTGAAGAGGCCGGAGCCGTGGACACGGGGCAGCACGCCCACCTCGGCGGCCAGGGGCCGGATCTCGTTCTTCTGGCGGCCGTCCACCCGGTGGCCCTGGAGCAGCCAGGCCTTGACGATCTTCTTCTGGAACTTGTAGGTGAACTCCTCCAGGTACTTGTCCATGTCGGGGTACTCGTCCAGGTACTTCTCGTGCCAGTGGTCGATCATGGCGTTCCAGCGCTGCTCGCGCACGTTCTTGTCGTCGGTGTCCATGGCGGCCTTGGCCTCGTCCATGAAGTCGGCCACGATCTTGTCGAACAGCTCCTGGTTGAAGTCGGCGTGCTCATACTCGAACTTGGGCTTGCCGATCTCGGCCACGATGCCGTTGATGAAGGCCACCTGCTTCTTGATCTCCTCGTGGGCCTTCACGATGCCCTCGTACATGATCTCGTCGGGGATCTCCTTGGCGCCGGCCTCGATCATGACCACCTTCTTTTCGGTGGCCACCACGGTCACGTCCATCTGGGAGCTGTGCTTCTGCTCCTGGGTGGGGTTCATGACGATCTGGCCGTCCACATAGCCCACCTC
Organism: uncultured Oscillospiraceae bacterium; assembly: GCA_944386865.1. Taxonomy (GTDB): domain Bacteria; phylum Bacillota; class Clostridia; order Oscillospirales; family Oscillospiraceae; genus CALXCT01. Next base: position 962 of record CALXCT010000093.1, read on the forward strand.
CATGCAGCCGATGGGGCCGTTCCAGGGGATGTCGGAGTAGGACAGGCAGGCGGACACGCCCACCATGGCGGTGAACTCGGGGGAGCAGTCGTAATCCACGCTCATGACGGTGCAGGTGACCACCACGTCGTTGCGCAGGTCGGAGGGGAACAGGGGGCGGATGGGCCGGTCGATCAGGCGGCTGGCCAGCACGGCGGGCAGGGAGGGCTGACCCTCCCGGCGCATGAAGGAGCCGGGGATGCGGCCCACGGCGTACAGCTTCTCCTCAAAGTCCACGGAGAGGGGGAAGAAGTCGATGCCGTCCCGGGGACGGGGGGAGGCGGTGACGGCCACCATGACGGTGGTCTCGCCGTAGCGCACCATGGCGCTGGCGTTGGCCAGCTCGGCCACCTTGCCCACCTCGATCTTCAGGGGGCGGCCGGCCACCTCGGTCTCGTAGACCTTGTAGTTGGGGAACTGCTTGTGGCTGATGATGGTTGACATGTGGTTCGCTCCTTTTCTTTTGAATGGTCCGGAGCATACCGCCTCTTTAGCACTTGAATCCGGGGCGGAGGGACTCCGTGCCAGATTCAACTGCTAAAAAAGTGAGGATGCTCCGGGTTTGAAAACAGGGCGGCGCATAAGCGCCGCCCTGCTCTGTCCGGTCGTCACGCTGCGGCGGCATCGCCGCGGACAACTGCGTACCTTGGGGGGTCGATCACGCCTGGCGCTGCTCGCCGCGGCTCGGACGCTTCGGGTGTCACGCCTCGCCTGCTCGCGACGCGCGGCTTCCCTTCGGCTCGGGCCGGAAACGGCCGCCGTGCGGCCTGGTTTCCCGCCCTCGCTCCGGTCCATCCGCGCTGCTCGCCACGGCTCGGACGCTTCGGGTGTCACGCCTCGCGACCTCCGCGGCGGCCGACTGCTCCGCCTTCCGCAGAAAATGCCGCCGGGCCCTGCCCGACCTGTTTTTCGGCTGCAGGCCTCGCTGTCGGCCTGCTCCCGGGCGCTCGGACGCTTCGTCTTACTTACGGATGCCCAGCTTGGCGATGATGGCGCGGTAGCGCTCGATGTCCTTGCTCATCAGGTAGTCCAGCATCTTGCGGCGCTTACCGACCATCTTCAGCAGGCCGCGGCGGGAGTGGTTGTCGTGAGTGTGGACCTTCAGGTGCTCGGTCAGCTCGTTGATGCGGGCGGTGAGGATCGCGATCTGCACCTCGGGGGAGCCGGTGTCGGTGGGGTGGGTGCGGTTGGCCTCGATGACGGCCGTCTTTTCGTCTTTGCGGATCATTGTGGGATTCCACCTTTCATAAGAGTTCGCCGCCGGGCTGAGTGATGGGCGGGTGAAGGCCCCGCGTGAAAGCGGGCCGGTCTCCCAAGACCAAGCCGGGGGCAGGATAGCCTGATTACAGGCCATAGAACTATATCACAAATTCTGCCCAATGTAAAGAAAAACTTCACGTCCTCCGGCAGAAAAAAACAGGCGGCGCGCCGGGGCCCGGGGGACGGCGCGGCGGGGGAAGCGTCAGTCCATCCCGGCGGCGCGGCGGGCCTCGGGGGTGCCGATGTAGGTCAGGGTGGGGAAGCGCCCCTCCAGCCGCCCGTCGGGGTAGGTCCGGTCCAGGAACCGCTCCACGGCGGTGTGGGGCTCCAGACCGTGGCGGCGCTGGTCCATCCGGGCCAGGGCGGCGCCGGTGAGGGCCGCGTCGCAGACCAGGGCCAGGGCCACAAGCGCCGTCACGGTCTGCCGCCGCCGCCCGGGCCGGGCGCCCAGCCGGCGGCACAGGGGGCCCAGCAGCCCCTGTGCCCACAGCACCGCCGCCCCGCCCCAGAACAGGGAGAACAGCAGGTTCACCCGCCCGTCCACGTTCAGGGGCAGGTGGCGGTAGTCCCAGAAGTTCAGGCCGAAGGCGGCCTCCTGGAACCAGGAGCACAGGTACTCGCAGGCCGCGCCCGCCAGCGCGCCCGCCAGGAACACGGGCCCGGGGCCTCGGCGGCGCAGCCGGTGGAGCAGCAGGGTGAACAGCACGCCCCCCAGCCCCCACACCAGGGACAGCTGGCCGTACAGCAGGCTGCTCCGGTTTTGGAGCTGCCCCCGGGTGAGCAGCATAAAGCCGGTCTCCGCCGCCGCCCCCAGGAAGGCGGTGAGGACGAAGACCCAGAACAGGGTATAGGGCCCCGGCGGGGGCGTTTGCCCCCGGAGGGCGTCCCGGGGGGCGGCGCGGGGCGGGGGGGACATGGCGGGGCCTCCTTTCCGGCGGACGGGGTCCGTTTTGGGCCATGGTAGCAGGAAAAGATGAAAAACAAAGGCAAAAAAGCCTTAAAGTTTTCTTTATTTTCCCCCGTCCGCCCCCCGCGGGAGGGGGACCGCTCTTGCAATCCCGGGCCGGTTTGGGTATAATAGGGAACGCTCCGGGCCCCGGCCCGGAAGTTTTGCGCTGCATCCCCCGGGCGGGAGAGCGGCAGCGGGAGGGCTTTTCATGCTCCTGGCCATCGACATCGGCAACACCAACCTCACCCTGGGCTGCATCCAGGACGACCAGATCCTGTTCGAGGCGCGTATCGCCACCGACCGGCTGCGCACCAGCGACCAGTACGGGGTGGAGATCAAGAATATGCTGGAGACCTTCGGGGTGCAGATCGGGCAGATCGAGGACTGCATCATCTCCTCGGTGGTGCCGCCGGTGTTCAACTCGGTGCGCACCGGGGTCATCAAGGTCATCGGCAAGCAGCCCATGGTGGTGGGCCCGGGGATCAAGACCGGGCTGAACATCCGCATGGACGACCCCGCCTCGGTGGGCAGCGACCGGATCGTCATCGCGGTGGCCGCCCTGGCGGAGTACGAGCCGCCCCTGCTGCTGCTGGACCTGGGCACCGCCACCACCATCGAGGTGGTGGAGCCGGGCAACGCCTATCTGGGGGGCGTGATCATCCCCGGGGTGCGCATCTCGGTGGACGCCCTCACCCAGCGGGCCGCCCAGCTGCCGGGCATCAGCCTGGACCGGCCCCGCCACGTGGTGGGCAAGAACACGGTGGACTGCATGCGCTCGGGCATCATGTACGGTACTGCCGCCATGATCGACGGGATGCTGGAGCGGCTGGAGGAGGAGCTGGGCCACTCCTGCACCGCGGTGGCCACCGGCGGCATGGCCCAGTTCGTCATCCCCCTGTGCAAGCGGGAGATCGCTCTGGAAAAGGATCTGCTGCTCAAGGGGATGAACATCCTTTACAAGAAAAACGCCCCCGGGAAAAAATCCTGAGGGCGGGATACAGAGCCGGGGGCGTCCGACTGGACGCCCCCGGTTTTTCTTTCAAAGGGGAAACGGTCATCCCGCGGAGTGCACCGCGGTCACCCCGGCCACCGTGGTCAGCGCCTCCTCAGAGCCGGCGGGGGTGGGGTCGGGCGCGGCCCCGCCCTCCCACAGGGTCTCGGCCTGCTCCTTCTCCCACAGGGCGCTGTCGGGGTAGCCGTAATACTCGTTATAGGTGCCGTCCTCGTAGAAGAGCTGACCGTAGGGGATGAGGACGGTCTCCTCACTGATCCCCAGCCCGGCAAGCACCGCCAGGGTGTGCTTGGCATCGGTGGTCAGGGTGACGGTGAAGTCCCGGCTGCTGGTGTACCAGTCGCCGTCCCTGTCCTGCCTGGGGACGGTGAGGGTGATGGTCAGGTCGTTGAAGTAGCAGCGCTCCAGCCGCTGGGGGGTGTCAAAGAGGTAGCGCGTCCCCAGGGTACTCGCCTGCAGGTCGGCCTGCACCGCCTGCCACAGGACCTGGGCCTGGGCGCTGTCCCCGGTGACCGACTGCCAGCCGTAGCGGTTCTCCTCGTCGCTGATGGTGATGCCGGCGGAGGAGGCGGTGTAGTCCGTGAGGTCGTCCAGCCCGTAGAGGTCCTCCGTCATGCCCGGGCCGTTGAGCAGGGCCTGTGCCGCATAGGCCACCGTGCCCTGGGTGTCCAGGTCGTCGGAGAAGATCTCGGTGTAGTAATTGCGCTCCATGCGGCTGCCGTCGGCCAGGTCGTAGGACACATAGAAGCGGATGGTGGAGACGTTCCCGTTGTCCCAGCCGCCGTCCCAGGGGTCATTCCGCTGGTCCACGATGGCCTGGTGCAGCCCGGTGACCAGGGCGATGCGCTCCGGGTCGGTGAACTGGGCGGACAGGGAGCTGCCGTCGTCATAGGGCATACTGTCCAGTCCG
>CALXCT010000094.1 GCA_944386865.1 uncultured Oscillospiraceae bacterium
GGTTCACCGAGGACATGATCCTCTCCGCCCCCAGCCACGACGTGATGAACAAGCTGGCCCGGTCGGTGCTGGCCCTGTACTCCTACGACAGCGACCCGGACAACAACGGCATCGAGAACGAGCTGCGCCAGGCCATGCAGCTCATCGCCCGCTGCTCCACCATCGTGGCCCACGCCTTCGCCGTCAAGCGCCACTACTTCGACAATGAGAGCCTCTACCTCCACCGGCCCCAGGACGACCTGTCCCTGGCCCAGAACTTCCTGCACTCCATCCGCCGGGACAACCAGTACACCGAGGAGGAGGCCCGGCTGCTGGACCTGTGTCTGGTGCTGCACATGGAGCACGGCGGCGGCAACAACTCCGCCTTCGCCTGCCGGGTGCTGTCCTCCTCGGGCACCGACATCTACTCCTCCATCGCCGCGGCGGTGGGCTCCCTGAAGGGGCCCCGGCACGGCGGCGCCAACAAAAAGGTGATGGAGATGTTCTCCTACATCGAGGAGGGCGTGAAGAACTGGCGGGACGACGGCCAGATCCGGGACTTCCTGGCCCGGCTCATCCGGAAGGAGGAGGGGGACCGCTCCGGCCTCATCTACGGCATGGGCCACGCCATCTACACCCTGTCCGACCCCCGCGCCGTCATCCTCAAGCGCTTCGCCAAGAAGCTGGCCGCCCGGGACCCCCAGATGCTGGAGGAGTTCGAGTTGTTCGAGGCGGTGGAGCGTCTGACCCCCGAGGTGTTCCACGACGTGACGGGCAACGACAAGGTCATGTGCGCCAACGTGGACCTCTACTCCGGCCTGGTCTACAAGATGCTGGGCATCCCCGTGGAGCTGTACACCCCCCTGTTTGCCATGGCCCGCATCGTGGGCTGGTGCGCCCACCGGGTGGAGGAGGTCTACAACCCGGGCAACAAGATCATCCGCCCCGCCTACAAGGCGGTGGCCCCCCGCCGGGACTTCGTCCCCCTGGACCAGCGGGGCTGACCCTTACACCTCTGAAAAGGACTGCGCCGCCCCCTCCGCCAGACGCGGAGCGGGGCGGCGCTTTCTGTTCCGCCCGCCGGACGGCGCGCCCCTTGCGCGCCCCCGGGCAGTTCTGGTATAATTTACAATACAAGACCGGCAAGATGGGAGGAGAGGCCAATGCTGCCCCTGATCGGCATCACCCCGCTGCACAGCACCCGGCGGGACTACACCTGGATCCACCCCGACTACCCCGCCGCCGTGGAGGCCGCGGGGGGCGTGCCCGTGCTGCTGCCCCTGACCGACGGGGAGGAGCCGGCGGGGGAGCTGGCCCGGCGGCTGGACGGGCTGCTGCTCTCCGGCGGCCAGGACGTGGACCCCACCCTGTACGGGGAGGACCTGCTGCCCTGCTGCGGCCCCCTCTCCCCCGCCAAGGACCGCTCGGAGCGGGCCGTGCTGGAGGCCTTTCTCCGGCTGGACAAGCCGGTGTACGCCATCTGCCGGGGGATGCAGCTGCTCAACGTCCACCTGGGGGGCACCCTGTATCAGGACCTGGACACCCAGCGCCCCTCCGCCGTGCCCCACAGCCAGCAGCCCCCCTATGACCTGCCCGTCCACTCCGTCTCCCTGCGCCCCGGGGGGATGCTGCACGCCATCGTGGGCCGGGAGCAGCTGGCGGTGAACAGCTACCACCACCAGGCGGTGCGCCGCCTGGCCCCCGGCCTCCGGGCCGAGGCCGCCGCCTCCGACGGGGTGGTGGAGGCCCTGTCCCTGCCGGGGCGGCGGTTCGTGCTGGCCACCCAGTGGCACCCGGAGAACCTGTACCGCGCCGATGAGAGCGCGGCGGCCATCCTCCGGGCCTTCCTGGCCGCCTGTCGGGAGCGGCCGGACCCATGACGCAAAGGCAAAAAACAGGCCCCGGGACCTTGATGGGTCCCGGGGCAGTCTGTTTCTCATGGGGCAGTCTGCTGTTTCTCAGGAAAGCTCCGGTCCAGGCGCTCACCGCACGCTCAGGCCCTCCCGCTGAAAGATCTCCCGGGCCAGCGCCACCTGCTCCGGGCCGGGGGCCTTCACCTCCGCCAGGACGTAGGGGATGCCCAGCTCCTGCCACTTGTAGGCCCCCATCTGGTGGAAGGGCAGCAGCTCCACCGTCTGGATGCAGGTGAAGGGCCTGAGGTACCGGGCCAGCGCCTCCAGCCGCTCCCGCTCCAGGGAATAGCCGGGCACCAGCACATGGCGGAGCCAAACCGGCTTGCCGTGCTGCTGGCACCAGTCCAGCAGGGCCAGCGCGCCGCTGCCGTCCGCCCCGGTCACCGTGCGGCACAGCGCCGGGTCCAGTGCCTTGATGTCCAGCAGCAGCAGGTCGGCCAGCTCCACCGCCCGGCGGCAGCGCGCCAGGGGGACGGAGCCGGCGGTGTCCACCGCGGTGTGCAGTCCCTCCTCCTTCAGCCGCTCCAGCAGAGCGGCGGCAAATTCCGGCTGGGCCAGGGGCTCGCCCCCGGAGAGGGTCACCCCGCCGTCCCGGTAGAAGGGGCGGAAGGCCACGATCTTGGCCACCAGCTCCTCCACCCCCATCTCGGTGCCCCCCTGGAAATCCCAGGAGTCGGGGTTGTGGCAGAACAGGCAGCGCAGGGGACAGCCCTGGAAAAACACCACGTACCGGATGCCCGGCCCGTCCACCGCGCCGAAGGACTCCAGGGAGTGGATGCGCCCGGTCAGTTCGCTCATGCTCGTTCCCTCCGTTCTCTGTGCCGAAACACTGTCTTCCCGCCCCGCGGCGGGTCCTGTCACCGGGTATCATACAATACCCGGCGGAAAAAATCAAACCCTCCGCCGTCCCCCTCTCTTTTCCGGCAGGGACGGCCCTGGGACTCCGCCCCGGAGCGGCGGACGGGAATACGCTTGCGCCCCGGGCGGGAATCCTTTATAATGTTGCCATCGGGGCCGCTCCTTCCGGGGCGCGGCCCATTTCTGCGAGAGAGGAGGGGCGGCGCCCGGCGCCGCGGGACGAGATGCTGTTTCCTTCCCCCCAGTTCCTGATCTTTTTCCCCGTGGTCACCCTGCTCTACTTCCTGGTCCCCAAGCGGGGCCGGGGGCTGTGGCTGCTGGCGGCCAGCCTGTTCTTCTACGCCTGCTGGAGCGTCCGGCACACGGCGCTGCTGCTGCTGGTGTGCGCCCTGACCTACCTGGACGGCCTGCTCATCGGCCGCGCCGCCACCCGGCGGGGGCGGCGGGGGTGGACGGCGGCGGGGGTGGTCCTGTGCCTGGGGCTGCTGTTCTTCTACAAATACACCGGCTTCGCCCTGGACACCCTGGTCCGGCTGGCGGGGCTGGGGGGGCTGACGCCCGCCGTGCCCCGCTTCGACATCCTGATGCCTCTGGGCATCTCCTTCTACCTGTTCCAGGCGGTGGGCTACCTGCTGGACGTGTGCCGGGAGAAGGTGACGGCGGAGCGCAACTTCCTGCGCTACGCCCTCTTTCTCACCTTCTTCCCCAAGCTCATCTCCGGCCCCATCGAGCGCTCGGACGGCCTGCTGCGCCAGATGCGGGAGGGGACGGGGGACTGGGGGCTGGACGCCCCCTTCGACTTCGACCGGATGCGCCGGGGCCTGCTGCTGATGGTGTGGGGGATGTTCCTCAAGCTGGTGCTGGCCGACCGGCTGGGCATCCTGGTGGACACCGTGTTCCCCGACTACCAGAGCTACAACGGCCTGCACCTGGCGGTGGCGGCGGTGTGCTTCTCCCTGCAGATCTACGGCGACTTCGCCGGCTACTCCGCCGTGGCCATCGGCGCGGCCCAGGTGCTGGGCTTCCGGCTGACCGACAACTTCCGCCAGCCCTACCTCTCCCTCTCCATCCGGGAGTTCTGGCGGCGGTGGCACGTGTCCCTGTCCTCCTGGTTCCGGGACTACCTCTACATCCCCCTGGGGGGCAGCCGCCGGGGGAGGGGCCGCACCCGGCTGAACCTGATGGTCACCTTCCTGGTCAGCGGGCTGTGGCACGGGGCCAGCTGGAACTTCGTGGTCTGGGGCGGGCTGCACGGGCTGTACCAGATCGCGGGCGATCTGCTCCGCCCCGCCCGGGACCGGGCCTGCAGCCTGCTCCATATCCGCCGGGAAGCCCCCTTCTGGACGGCGGTGCGGGGACTGTGGACCTTCGCCCTGGTGACCCTGGCGTGGATCTTCTTCCGGGCGGAGAGCACCGGGCAGGCCCTGGGCCTCATCGGGCGCATGGCCGCCCGGTTCACCCTCAGCCCGGACGGCATCACCGGCCTGGGCCTGGACGCCAAGGACCTGCTGGTGGCCGCCCTCGCGGTGCTGGTGACGCTCATCGCGGACCTGCTCAGCCGGCGGATGTGCGTGCGGGACCGGATTTTGGCCCTGCCCCTGCCCGCCCGGTGGGCGGTGTGCTACCTGGCGGCGTTCTCCGTGCTGATCTTCGGGGTGTACGGCGGGAATTACGACGCGGGACAGTTTATCTACGGCGTGCAGTTCTGACGCGCGCGGAAAGGAGGGCGGCAGCATGAGACCCAGCAAGACCCTGCGGCGGTGGATCGGCGTGGTGTGCTTCGCCGCCCTGTTCTGCGCCCTGTTCGCCGGGGCCACCCAGCTTCTGCGCAACAAAAACAGCGCCGGGGCCGTCCTCTCCCTCTACGCCGAGCCGGAGGACAGCCTGGATGTGGTCTTCATCGGCTCCAGCCACATCCTCAACGGGGCCTTCCCCATGGAGCTGTGGGCCGAATACGGCATCGTGAGCAACAACCTGGGCCAGCACGGGCAGAGCATCCCCATCTCCTACTACATGGTCCAGGAGGCCATCCGCACCCAGCACCCGGACTGGATCGTGCTGGATGCCTATATGCTCTACTACCAGGAGCTGATCTACGAGGGGGACGGCAACAGCCACAAGTCCATCGACAACCTGGCCTGGGCCGGTCCCAAGCTGCGGGCCATCTTCGAGCTGTTCTCCTGGGAGGACCGGTGGGACTACCTGGTGCCCCTGAGCCTGTACCACAGCCGGTGGAAGGAGCTCTCGGCCGAGGATCTGACGCCCCCCGATCTCAGCGGCAAGGGGTGCGAGTACCGGCTGGGCGTGCAGCCCTACGACCCGGCGGAGCCGGTAAGCCCCGAGTTCCGCGCCCCCCTGTCCCAGCTGGCGCTGGACTACTTCGACCGGATCGTGGACCTGTGCCGGGAGGAGGGGGTGGAGCTGATCCTGGTGTGCGCCCCCTTCCTGGCCAGTGAGGAGCAGCAGGGCCAGATGAACGCGGTGGCCGACGTGGCGGAGGAGTACGGCCTGACCTACTGGAACTACCTCACCCGGCTGGACGAGATCGGCTTCGATCCGGCGGGCGACCTGTTCGACTACTCCCACCTCAACGCCAACGGCGCGCTGAAGTTCACCGCCGCCCTGGGGGCCGACCTGGCGGAGCTGGGGGTGCCCGACCGGCGGGGGGAGGCCGCCTACGAAAGCTGGGAGGCTGACTACGCCCTGTGGCGGGAAAATCTGACCGCCGCGGCCCGGGCCGCGGGCTTCCCCCTGGCCGGGGCGGACTGAGCCCCCGCCCTTGACGGCCTGTGCCGCCCCTGATAAGATGAAAGATAAGAGAAAAACCATGGACGAGCTTGGGAGGAGATGCCGTTGAAACGAATGCTGCGGGCCCTGGCCCCCATCCTGATGTGCCTGATGCTGGCGCTGCTGCTGTGCGCCTGCGGGGGCGAGCCGGAGGCGGAGGCCTCCCCCTCTCCCACGCCCGCCGTCACCCCAACGCCCACGCCCACCCCCACCCCCCCGGCGGAGCCGGAGCTGCCCTACGTCAACCCCCTCACCGGCGAGGGCTGTGAGACCGACATCGCCGGGCAGCGGCCGGTGGCCGTCATGATCAACAACCTGAAGAAGGCCAACCCCCAGCTGGGGGTGTCCCAGGCGGACATCATCTACGAGGTGAACGCCGAGGGGGGCATCACCCGGATGCTGGCCCTGTTCCAGTCGGTGGAGGGGGTGGGGGAGATCGGCTCGGTGCGCAGCGCCCGGGACTACTACGTCTCCCTGGCCCTGGGGCACGACGCCATCTATCTCCACGCCGGGGGCAGCCCGGGGGCCTACACCGCCATCAAGCAGTGGGGGGTGACCGCCCTGGACTGCGTCAACGGCCCTTACGAGGGCACCCTGTTCTGGCGGGACGCGGAGCGGCGCAAGACCATGGGGCTGGAGCACAGCGTGCTCACCTCGGGGGAGAAGATCCTGGAGCTGCTGCCCACCTACTCCCGGGTGACCCTGGAGCACCCGGAGGGCTACTCCTACCCCGTCACCTTCACCGAGGACGGCACCCCCGCCGGGGGCGGGAGCGCCCAGACCGTCTCGGTGCGCTTCTCCAGCTACAAGACCGGGGTGTTCACCTACGACGAGGACAGCGGCACCTACCTGGCCGAGCAGTACGGCGCGCCCTATGTGGACGGCAATAACGGCCGGCAGGTGGCGGTGACCAACGTGCTGGTGCTGTTCACCGACGAGTCCCTCATCCCGGGAGACACCGCCGGGCGGCTGGACGTGCGCACCACCGGCACCGGCACGGGCTACTTCGCCTGCGGCGGCAAATACATCGAGATCCAGTGGAGCAAGGCGGACCACGACGATCCGCTGACCTACACCACGGCGGACGGCAAGCCCCTCTCCCTGGGGGTGGGCAAGTCCTACGTCAACATCGTCAGCAAGAGCGCGGAGGTGACCCTGGAGTAAGGGCGCGCCGCCGGTCAGACATACGGCCGCGGGCCGCCGGTTTTTCCGGCGGCCCGCTTCGTCCCTTCCCCCGTCCGGCGGCGGACGCTCCCGCGGGCGCCCGCCCCTCCCCCGGGGATTGCCCCGGCGGGGAAAGTGGGGTATACTGGAGGAAAACCGCAACGGGAGGTGGGGACATGAAGATCCACGGACTGCAGAAGCTGACCCTGCTGGACTACCCCGGGCGGGTGGCCTGCACGGTGTTTTTGGGGGGCTGCGACTTCCGCTGCCCCTACTGCCACAACAGCGAGCTGCTCGACCCCGGCTGCCCGGCCCAAATGGAGGAGGAGGAGCTGCTCTCCTTCCTCAGCAAGCGCCGGGGGCTGCTGGACGGGGTGTGCGTCACCGGGGGGGAGCCCCTGCTGCGCCCCGAGCTGCCCGATCTGCTGGAGAAGATCCGCGCCCTGGGCTTTTCGGTCAAGCTGGACACCAACGGCAGCCGCCCCGACCGCCTGCGGGCCCTGCTGGAGCGGGGGCTCGCCGACTACGTGGCCATGGACATCAAAAACAGCCCCGAGCGCTACGCCGAAACGGCCGGCGTGCCCGGTCTGGACCCGGGCCCCATCCGGGAGAGCGCGGCGCTGCTGCTGGAGGGGCGGACGGACTACGAGTTCCGCACCACCGTGGTGCGCCAGCTGCACGATGAGGACTCCTTCCGGGCCATCGGCCCCTGGCTGGCGGGGGCGAAGCGGTATTTCCTCCAGTCCTTCGAGGACCGGGACACGGTGCCCGTGGGGGGGCTGGAGCCCTGCTCCCCGGAGCAGCTGGAGCGGTTCCTGGCCATCCTGCGGCCCCACATCCCCTCCGCCAGTCTGAGGGGGAGCTGAATAAGGAGCGCGGCGGACGGTGACGTCTCCGCGCTCCTTTGGTTTTCCCACAAGATATTGTGTTTGAAAAAATATTTCCTTCCAATATATTGACGAGTCCGGTGTGAGGTGCTATAGTGAAAGAACACTGCGGCGCGGCGGGGCTGCCGGCGCCGGGAATGGAAATAATCGGAGGGAGATCAATGTACCAGGTGACGAAACGGGACGGCTCGGCCGCCCAGTTTGAGATCGGGAAGATCAGCGCGGCCATCGGAAAGGCCTTTGACGCGCTGGAGAAGCAGTCCCACCCCAGCGTGCTGGACATGCTGGCCCTGCGGGTGACCGCCGACTTCGAGCCCAAGATCCGGGACGGGCGCATCGCGGTGGAGGACATCCAGGACAGCGTGGAGAAGGTGCTGTCCGAGGCGGGCTACGCCGACGTGGCCAAGGCCTACATCCTGTACCGCAAGCAGCGGGAAAAGGTGCGCAACATCAACTCCACCCTGGTCAACTACAAGGACCTGGTGAACGACTACCTCCAGATCAACGACTGGCGGGTGAAGGAGAACTCCACGGTGACCTACTCGGTGGGCGGCCTGATCCTGTCCAACTCCGGGGCCATCACCGCCAACTACTGGCTCAGCGAGATCTACGACCAGGAGATCGCCCGGGCCCACCGCAACGCCGACATCCACATCCACGACCTATCCATGCTCACCGGCTACTGCGCCGGCTGGAGCCTGAAGCAGCTGATCCAGGAGGGGCTGGGCGGCATCCCCGGGAAGATCACCTCCTCCCCCGCCAGCCACCTGTCCACCCTGTGCAACCAGATGGTCAACTTCCTGGGCATCATGCAGAACGAGTGGGCGGGGGCCCAGGCCTTCTCCTCCTTCGATACCTATCTGGCCCCCTTCGTGAAGGTGGACAACCTCAGCCAGAAGGAGGTCAAGCAGTGCGTGCAGTCCTTCGTCTACGGGGTGAACACCCCCAGCCGCTGGGGCACCCAGGCTCCCTTCTCCAACATCACCCTGGACTGGACCGTGCCCAAGGACCTGGAGAATCAGCCCGCCATCGTAGGCGGCAAGGAGATGGATTTCACCTACGGGGACTGCAAGAAGGAAATGGACATGGTCAACAAGGCCTTCATCGAGATCATGATCGAAGGCGACGCCAACGGCCGCGGCTTCCAGTACCCCATCCCCACCTACTCCATCACCCGGGACTTCGACTGGTCGGAGACCGAGAACAACAAGCTGCTCTTTGAGATGACCGCCAAGTACGGCACCCCCTACTTCTCCAACTACATCAACTCCGACATGGAGCCCTCCGACGTGCGCTCCATGTGCTGTCGGCTGCGGCTGGACCTGCGGGAGCTGCGCAAGAAGTCGGGCGGCTTCTTCGGCTCCGGCGAGTCCACGGGCAGTGTGGGCGTGGTCACTATCAACCTGCCCCGCATCGCCTACTTGGCCAGCGACGAGGCCGACTTCTACAAGCGGCTGGACAAGCTGATGGACATCGCCGCCCGGAGCCTGAAGACCAAGCGCACCGTCATCACCAAGCTGCTGGACGCGGGTCTGTACCCCTACACCAAGCGGTATCTGGGCACCTTCGCCAACCACTTCTCCACCATCGGCCTGATCGGCATGAACGAGGTGGGGCTGAACGCCAAGTGGCTGGGCCACGACCTGACCCACCCGGACACCCAGGCCTTCGCCAAGGACGTGCTCAACCACATGCGCGAGCGCCTGAGCGACTACCAGGAGGAGTACGGCGACCTCTACAACCTGGAGGCCACCCCCGCCGAGTCCACCACCTACCGCTTCGCCAAGCATGACAAGGAGGAGTTCCCCGACATCATCACCGCCAACGAGAACGGCACCCCCTACTACACCAACTCCTCCCACCTGCCCGTAGGCTACACCGAGGACATCTTCTCCGCCCTGGACGTGCAGGACGAGCTGCAGACCCTCTACACCTCGGGCACCGTGTTCCACGCCTTCCTGGGCGAGAAACTGCCCGACTGGCAGGCGGCCGCCGCCCTGGTGCGCAAGATCGCGGAGAACTACAAGCTGCCCTACTACACCATGTCCCCCACCTACTCGGTGTGCGCCGACCACGGCTACCTCACCGGGGAGCAGCACACCTGCCCCATCTGCGGCAAGGAGGCCGAGGTCTACAGCCGCATCACCGGCTACTACCGCCCGGTGAAGAACTGGAACGACGGCAAGGCCCAGGAATTCAAGGACCGGAAGGTGTACGACATCTCCCACTCCACCCTGCGCCGGGCCGGCCGGGCGGGGGCCCAGGTGACCGTGCCCCAGGCGCCGGTCCAGGCCGAGCCCCAGGGCGAGCTGATGCTGTTCACCACCCGCACCTGCCCCAACTGCAAGGCGGCCAAGCGCCAGCTGGACCAGGCGGGCATCCCCTACCGGGAGCTGCTGGCCGACGAGAACCTGGAGCTGGCCGGAAAGTATCAGGTCCGCCAGGCTCCCACCCTGGTGGCCGAGACCGCTGGAGACCCCATGGTCCTGGTGGGCCTGGGCCAGATCCGGAGCTACATCGGCACCCACGCCGTGGCCAGCGCGGTGTGACCCGCCCTGAGATCCATACATAACAGCGCCCCCGGATGCATCGCATCCGGGGGCGTTTCCGTGCCTGCCCGTTTTCGGGAAGGCCAAAGGCCCCCGGCGCCGTCCTGAGGACGGGCGGGGGCCTTTCTTTCCCGGGAGATCTCCGCCGGGGCTCACTGGCAGCGGGCCTGGAGGGCCTCCCACTGCTGGTCCACATACTTCTGGGCCGCCTCCAGCGTCCACTCGTTGCCCGGGCGGAAGCAGTGCTTGAACCGGCCCTGGAGCTTCATGAACTCGGTGACGGGCAGCTTCTGCTTGGGCACGTAATTCAGGTGCCACACCCCCTCGATCACCTCGTACAGGGGCCACACGCAGGTCTCCACCGCCAGGCGGCAGATCTCGGGCAGCAGCTCGGTGGCGTACTGCCAGCCCCGGGGGCAGGGGGCCAGGATGTTGACGAAGGCGGGGCCGGGGGTGTAGATGGCCCGGTGAGCCTTCTGGTGGAAGTCCTTGAAGTTGCCCAGGAAGGTGGTCTGGGCGGCGTAGGGGATGTTGTGGGCCGCCAGGATGGCCGTCAGGTCCTTCTTGTTCTGCACCTTGCCCTGGGACACCGCGCCGCTGGGGGAGGTGGTGGCGTCGGCGAAGCGGGGCGTGGAGGAGGAGCGCTGCACGCCGGTGTTCATGTACGCCTCGTTGTCGTAGCAGAAGTACACCATGTCGTGGCCCCGCTCCATGGCCCCCGACAGGGACTGGAAGCCGATGTCGTAGGTGCCGCCGTCCCCGCCGATGGCCAGGAACTTGAAGGTGTCGTCGATCTTCCCCTTCTTCTTCAGCACCCGGTAGGCCGCCTCCGCCCCGCCGCAGGTGGCGGAGGCGTTTTCAAAGGCGGAGTGGATGTAGGAGTCGGTCCAGGAGGTGTAGGGGTAGAGGAAGGAGGACACCTCCAGGCAGCCGGTGGCGTTGCAGATGACCGCCTTGTCCCCCTCGTCCAGTGCCCGGGTGATCCCCCGGCAGACGATGCCCGCGCCGCAGCCGGCGCACAGCCGGTGCCCGCCCACGAAGCGCTCCGGCTTGGACAGCTCTTTTTTGTGGTTATACGTCTCAAACGCCATCTCAGAGCACCTCCTTCTCGCTGCTGCGCTGGCCCATGTGCAGATAGACGGGGCCGGTCTCGCCGGTGGCCAGGATGTCCAGCAGGTGGTCGTACACCCGGCGGATGTCCTCCACCGCGCAGTCCCGCCCGCCCAGGCCGTAGACCACGTTGATGAGCCTGGGGCGGCGTTCCAGGTCATAGCAGGCGCTGCGGGTATCGGCAAACAGGGGGCCGCCGCAGTCGGAGAAGCCCTCGCACTTGTCCAGCACCGCCACAGCCTCCACATGGCTCAGGGCGGCGGCCAGCTCGGCGGCGGGGAAGGGGCGGAACACCCGCAGCTTGACGAGGCCCACCCGGTGCCCCTCGGCCCGCATCCGGTCCACGCACGCCCGGGCCGTGCCCGCGGTGGAGCCGATGAGCACGATGGCCGCCTGGGCGTCCTCCATGCGGTACTCCTCGAAAAAGCCGTAGTGCCGGCCGAAGGTCTTCTCAAAGTCGGCCGCCACCTCCAGGATGGCCCGGCGGGCGTTGTGCATGGCCCGGGCCTGCTGCACCTTGTGCTCCATGTAGTAGGGGCACACGTCGTAGGGCCCCACCGCCAGGGGGTTGTCGTGCTTGAGGAGATAGTGCTCCGGGCGGTACTCCCCCACGAATGCCTTGACCGCCTCGTCCTCCTCCAGCAGGATGTTCTCCACCGCGTGGGAGGTGATGAAGCCGTCCTGGCAGACCATGATGGGCAGGCGCACGTCCTCCGCCTCAGCGATGCGCATGGCCTG
>CALXCT010000095.1 GCA_944386865.1 uncultured Oscillospiraceae bacterium
CAGGTCACCGTCCCCTCCTGGCGGGGCGACGTGGTGGGCATGGCCGACCTGGCCGAGGAGGTGGCCCGGTTCCACGGCTACAACAACATCCCCTGCACCCTGATGCGGGGCCAGACCACTCTGGGCGGCTACTCCGGGGAGCAGCAGCTGGAGCGCCGGCTGGGCGGGCTGTGCCAGGCCATGGGCTATGACGAGATCATCACCTACTCCTTCATCTCCCCCACCTGCTACGACAAGATCCGCTGGGCGGAGGACGATCCCCGGCGGGAGAGCTTCAAGATCCTCAACCCTCTGGGGGAGGACACCTCCATCATGCGCACCACCGTGCTGCCCTCCATGCTGGAGATCCTCACCCGCAACTACAACTACCGCAACAAGGCCGTGCGGCTGTACGAGGTGGGCCGGATCTACCTGCCCGGCGGAGACGACGGCCTGGCGGTGGAGAACCGGGTGCTGTCCATGGGCGCCTACGGCGAGGATATGGACTTCTACGCCCTGAAGGGCGCGGTGGAGGCCATCCTGAAGGACCTGCGGGCGGTGGAGGTGCGCTTTGAGGCGCCCTGCACGGCCAACCCCTCCTACCACCCCGGCCGGGTGGCGGACGTGTACGTGGGGGCGCGCCGCATCGGCGTGCTGGGCCAGATCCATCCCCTGGTGGCCCGGAACTACGGCGTGGACGCCGAGTTCTACTGCGCCGAGCTGGACTTCGGACAGCTGATGAACATGGACCGCACCGTTCCCGAGTACGTCCCCCTGCCCAAGTTCCCCAACCTCACCCGGGACATCTCGGTGGTGTGCGCCGAGGAGGTCACCGTGGGCGCCCTGGAGGACTGCATCCGCAAGGCGGGCGGCCAGCTGCTCAAGGAGGTCTCCCTGTTCGACATCTACCGCGGCCAGGGCGTGGAGACCGGCAAAAAGTCGGTGGCCTTCAACCTGGTGCTCCGCTCCGACGAGCGCTCCCTCACCGGTGAGGAGGCCGATCAGGACGTCAAGCGCATCCTGGAGGCCCTGGAGGGCGAGCTGGGCGCCGTGCTGCGCTGACCCCCCTCACAAACACAGACAAGGCGCGCGCCCCCCTGTTGGGGGCGCGCGCCTTTCCCTTGTCCGCTCACGTTACCGGCGGCATGGAGCAGCGCAGCTCGATGAGGGGATTGTTGAACTCATAGTCGCCCGTGACCAGCTGGCTCTCGATGACCACCTTTTCGTAGTCCAGGGCGAACAGCCCGGGGAACGCCCGGGGCGCGGTCTCCAGGCTCTCCTCTCCCGCGCTGCGGCAGCAGTAGTCCCCCGCGGGCAGCCGCAGCATGTGGGGCCGGTCCTGGTCCGAACGGAGCACCACGTCGGCAAAGAGGAACTGCCGGTACTCCTCCCCCCGCCACAGGCGCAGCAGCCCCACCTCATACACCGCCGTCACCCCCGCCTGGTAGATCTCCTCCAGCAGCGCCCGGCGCACTCCGGGGTACTCCCGGTCGCTCCGGGCCCCCTGGTAGGGCACCACCCAGCAGCACTTCTCCGGCATGGAACACACCAGCTCGCCCCCCCGGTGGGCATGCTCCTCCGCCCGGCGGATGTCGCTCTGCATCCGCCGGACAAAGTCCAGACGCTCCTGGATGGAGGCGATCTTCTCCTCCAGCAGCCGCGTCCCCTGGGCCAGCAGCTTGGTGTAGTGGATCTTCTCATTGCCCTCAGCCACATACTTGGAAAAGTCCTTCAGGGGGATGCCCAGCTCCACACACAGCTGGATGGCGGCCACCATGTGGATCTGGAGGAGGGTGTAGTACCGGTAGCCCGTCACCGGGTCGGTGTAGGCCGGCTTGAGCACCCCGATCCGGTCATAATACCGCAGGGATTTGATATGGATGCCCGTCAGTTTGGACAGACTTCCTATGGTCAGCAATTTTTCCCGCTCCATGGTATCTCTCCTTGACTCTCCCATTGTGGGACATTTTATAGTATTATACAACCCGACGAAAAAACAGTCAATCCGCCGCCGCGTTTTGGAGAGAGAGCGCGGCGGTGTACGCAAGGGACGCGGGGGCGGCGGGGCCGCCCTTCCCGTCCAAGGAGGGAAACAAGTGAAGAAAGTCGCTATCGTGACGGACACCAACAGCGGCATCTTTCCCGCCCAGGCGGAAACGCTGGGGGGCGTGTTTGTCGTGCCCATGCCCGTCTCCATCGACGGCAGGGATTACGAGGAGGGCGTGTCCATCCGGGCGGAGGACTTCTACCGGCTCCAGGCGGAGGGCGCGGAGATCACCACCTCCCAGCCCTCCCCCGCCGCCATGACCGGGCTGTGGAACCGGGTGCTGGCGGAGTATGACCGGCTGGTGTTCATCCCCATGACCAGCGGGCTCAGCGGCACCTGCGCCACCGCCCAGGCCCTGAGCCTGGACTATGACGGGCGGGTCACCGTGGTGGACAACTGCGCCATCTCCGCCACCCTGAAGGCCTCCGTGCTGGAGGCCCGCCGCCTGGCGGACGCCGGTGCTTCCCCGGAGGAGATCAAGCGTCTGCTGGAGGCCCACACCGACAATGTGTGCATCTACCTGACGGTGAACACCCTGAAGTACCTGAAAAAGGGCGGGAGGGTCACCCCCGCCGCGGCCGCCATCGGGGATGTGCTCAACATCCGCCCGGTGATGAAGATCGAGCGGGGCAAGCTGGACGCCTTCGCCAAGGTGCGGGGCCGGAAAAACTCCAAGCAGACCATGGTCCAGGCGGTCAAGGACGACCTGGTCGGGCGGTTCTCCGGCTTCCTGGCCCAGGGCAGGGTCAAGCTGCACATTGCCCATGCCGGCATCCCCGAGGAAGCCGCCCAGTGGAAGGACGAGCTGGAAGCCATCTTCCCCGGCCACAGGGTGGAGCTGCACGAGCTGCCCCTGAGCATCGGGACCCACACCGGCCAGGGCGCCCTGGGTACCGGCTGCACCATCGACATGGAGCCCTGAACATGATCAGCAAAGGAAAAGGAAGGAGCCTGCTGCGGCTCCTTCCTTTTTTCAACTCAGGCTCGCCCACACCAGCAGGGTCTGGGACGGATCGGTGGCCCCGAACAGGTATTGCCTGCCGCCCTCATCGGACAGCAGCAGCCAGGGGCCCGTCCGGGGGTCCAGGCAGACGGTGAGCTGCCCGTACTCCTCCGAGCGGTAGCGGCCCTTCTGCACTGTGTCCAGCCCGGTGCCCGCAATGCGGCGGATGTCCGGCTTCTCCTCCAGCAGCTGCGCGGTGTCCAGTTCCTCCAGGGCCAGGACATATTCGCTGCCGCTGTGGGCGGCCGTCAGCACGGCGGACTCCAGGGTCAGGGTCACCGGGCTTCGCTCCTCCCAGATGATCCGCACTCCGAACAGGGGCATGGCGGCCAGCAGCACCGCCGTCACCGCGATCACCGCCCGCCCGGCGGGCCGGGCCAGGTTCATCGTGACGTTCATCCCCACCCGGGCGCCCACCATCAGGCGGCTGTCATCGGGATTGCAGTAGAACATCCCCCAAAGCCAGCGGTCGTCCTCATCCACATAGAACCCCCGGCCGCTGTCCGCCGTCAGCCGCTCCTGGAGGGCGCGCAGGCGCAGCTCCAGCCTCACCATGGCGGCGGTGAAGGCCGCGGTCAGCACCAGCAGGGCAACAAGCCCGGGCAGGGGCCGGTAAAAGGTCAGCTCCAGGGCCAGGGCGAACAGGGCCATGAACCAGGCTCCCCACAGCCAGCACCGCCGCCAGGCCCGGCTGCGCACCCTGGTCAGCGTGCCGGTGAGCGCCTCGTTCCCGTCCACCACCTCCGCCTTCCGGCGGAAGGCCGCCCGGTACAAAAACCAGAACAAAACCACGCACGCAGGATTGACCAGCTGCACCAGCCCCAGCACCGTCTCCCCCCGGCTCAGCTCCCACGCCCCAGGCCCCAGCGCCACCAGCAGGGGCAGGCAGAAGGCAAGGAAGGACAGGTGCTTCTCCGGCCGGGACGCGGCGGTCAGGTCGGCCACCGTCAGCCCCGCTCCCTCCCGCCGCCAGCCCCGCTCCGCCTTCAGCCGCTTCAGCGCCCGGTTGCACCGGACATAGGGCACCAGGGGCAGCACCACCACCAGATCGATCCAGATCAGCCAGATGGTCAGCGTCACCCCGAAGCTCACCGGCAGCAGAGCACACCCAAGGCCCAGCGCTGTCAGTGCCAGGCACACGCCCTTCAGCCTGCGCCTGTACCCCGCCAGCACTGCCAGCACCTGCGCGTCCTCCCGGGCCTCGTAGGGCAAAGTCACCCCCACGACAATGTTTTTCTTGAATTTCGTCTCGTTTTTCAGGAAAACATACATCAGCGGCACCAGCCACAGCATGCTTGCCCACGTGATCAGCCGTCCGATCATGGCTCCGCCTCCCCGTCCAGCAGTTCTCCGCACAGCTTCAGGATGGCCTCCCGGTCCAGTCCGGCCAGCTTCAGCTCCCCCAATCGGAGCCGCAGGCCGTCCACCGTCTCCCGGCCGGGGACCCGTTCCCCCGCCCGGGACAGGATCACCGTGCCGCCCCGCCGGTCGGTCCGGATATACCCCTCCTGCCGGAGCAGCCCGTAGGCCTTGCTCACCGTCATCATGTTCACGCCGCTCTCCTCCGCCAGCGCCCGCACCGTGGGCAGCCGGTCCCCCGGCCGCAGCCACCCGCCGGCGATGCCCAGCACCACCTGGTCCCGGATCTGACGGTAGATGGGGCTCACACCGCTAAAGTCCAGCTTGAGCAGCATAGTCCCCCCTCCTTTTGTATTGTAGATTATAATACAAATAATGCATACCGTCAAGGAAGGGCAGGGGCAAAGTTTTTCTTAATTTTTGACCGAAGGCCTTTACATTTCACCCGGTTATGGAGTACACTGTATCTATGTTCCGGAAAGGAGGCGGGCCCACATGGACATGGATTTCACCCGCAAGTTCAGCATCTGTGACGAAAAGGATCTGGAGATCAAGAGCATCCTCACCTCCGTCTACCAGGCGCTGCAGGAAAAGGGCTACAACCCCATCAATCAGATCGTGGGATACATCCTCTCCGAGGACCCCACCTACATCACCAACCACAACGGCGCCCGGGCGCTCATCCGCAAGCTGGATCGGGACGAGCTGCTCCAGGCCCTGGTCAAATATTACCTGACCCACTGAGCACCCCGCGAGACAAAAAAACCGGCCCGCGTCCTCTGGAGGACGCGGGCCGGTTTGTCGTTTTGCTCAGAGCAGCTGCACGGTGTAGTAGACCACCAGGATAAAGGCCCAGGCGATCAGCGCGAAAATGAGGTAGTAGGTCAGGGCGTTGCCCAGCACCAGGGCGGCCACGAAGGCGGCGGCCATCACCACGCAGGTGACATAGAGGATGGGGTAGTTGGCCTTCTTGCGCAGCAGGCGCACCTGCCGCTCGCCCCGGGTCCACACGCCGCCCTTGCCGTGCAGCCAGATCAGGGCGGCCAGCAGGACCAGGGAGAGCAGGGCCAGCACCGCCAGGTAGGCCTGGATCAGCCCCGCGTAGGGACCGGCGCTGCCCTTGCGCAGCAGCCACATCCCGAAGATGCCCAGGGCGGTCAGTCCCACGGCCAGGAAGCACTCCCGCTGGTAGAGGTAGTACACCAGGGCCAGCACCGCCACCGCGGGGATGAGCACATACAGCAGGGTCACGCCGTAGGCGTAAAACACCCAGATCACGCCGCAGAACACCGCCACCGCCAGGCCCGCCAGCGCCACCACCGAGGGCAGCAGGGTGGGCTTTTCCGACTTCTTGGCCTTGAAGCGCCATGCGGCGCCCGCCGCGGCCACCACCAGGGCCAGCACAGTGCCCACCCGCACCACCCAGCTGATGGCCATGGCGATGTTGATGGACAGCTCATCGGTGTAGAAGTTGATATAATAGCGGTCAACGAGCATCAGCAGGCCTTCCAGGATCACAGCGCCCGCGATCCAGAGGAGGGCACGGTTCAGCGCGGCGTCCTCCTGACGCTCCTTGGCCACCTTGATTTTCTTATCCATGCACGTCAAGTCTCCTTACTCCAGGGGATAACCTTATCTATATTACCAGATATCGCCGACGTTTGCAACTGTTTTCCCCAGTTTTCTGAATTCCCCGGTCCGCCTCCCGGCTTAGTGTGCCCGTTTTTCCAGACTTTGTACCGGAACGTTCAACTTTCCGCCCGCGCGCGGCAGAAAAAGCCCGCCGGAGCTTCCGCTCCGGCGGGCCTGTCGTTCCTCTGGACAATGCCTCCGTCATCCCTTCTGCAGCCCGGCAAACTCGGGAAAGGGCTCCAGGGTGCGCTCCAAAATACCGTTGAGGGAGGCGATGAGGATGCCGTAATTGGTGATGGGCACCCCCTGGTCGGCGGCGGCGCGCTGGCGGCACTTCATCTCCCGCTCCCCCAGGGTGCAGCCCCCGCAGTGGATGACCAGCTTGTAGGGCGTCAGATCCTCCGGGTACTCCCGGCCGGAGCAGAAGGTGTACTCCGGCGCAGCCCCGGTGGCCTCCCCGATCCAGCGGGGCAGCTTGACGGTGCCGATGTCCTCGCACTGGCGGTGGTGGGTGCAGCCCTCGGCGATGAGCACCCCGTCCCCGTCCTTCAGGTCCCGCACCGCGTTGGCTCCCGCCACCGTGAGAGGCAGGTCCCCCTTGTACCGGGCCATGAGGATGGAGAAGGAGGTGAGGGGCACCTCCCGGGGCACGATCTTGGCCACCTTGCCGAACACCTGGCTGTCGGTGACCACCAGCCGGGGCGGCCCGGGCAGCCCCGCCAGGGTTTGGGCCAGCTCGCTGTCCCGGCACACCAGGGCGGCGGCCCCCGCCTCCAGCACGTCCCGGATGGTCTGCTGCTGGGGCAGGATGAGCCGCCCTTTTGGGGCCGCCTTGTCGATGGGCACCACCAGCACCACCGTGTCCCCGGGGGAAAGCAGATCGGCGATAAGGGGCCGCCCGGGCCCCTCCTGGCCCGCCAGCGCGGCGACCTTCTCCTTCAGCTCGTGGATGTGCAGCCCGGTGAGGGCGCTGACCCACAGGGTGTTCTCCCCCGCCTCCGGCACGGATTCCAGCAGATCGGCCTTGTTGAAAGCCAGGAGATAGGGGATGCCCCTGTCCTTGATGAGGGCAAGCAGCTCCTCCTCCGTCCTGCCCAGGGGCTGGGTGGAATCAGCCACCAGGATGGCCAGGTCGGTGCGGTTGAGCACCTGCCGGGTCTTTTTCACCCGCAGCGCGCCCAGCTCCCCCTCGTCGTCGATGCCGGGGGTGTCGATGATCTGCACCGGACCCAGGGGCAGCAGCTCCATGGCCTTGTACACCGGGTCGGTGGTGGTGCCCTTCACGTGGGAGACGATGGCCAGGTCCTGGCCGGTGAAGGCGTTGACCAGGCTGGATTTGCCGGCGTTGCGCCGGCCGAAGAAGGCGATATGCACCCGCTCGCCGGCAGGGGTGGCGTTCAGGCTCATGGGCAAGTCCTCCTCAGAACCGGAAGTCCCGCTCGCCCTGGGCGATCTTGACAAGGCGGTCGGCCACGATCTCCTTCACCCTGGGGTTGGTGATATACTCCTGCTGCCGGGCGATGACCTGCTCGCCCACCGCCTTCGTCTCAGGGGCGGCGTAGTCCTCCAGGTACTCCTTCAGGGTCATCAGGGCGTTGGGCAGGCAGCAGTTCTGGATCTGCCCCGCCTTGCACAGGGACATGAACCGGTCGCCGGTGCGCCCCTCCCGGTAGCAGGCGGTGCAGAAGGAGGGGACGTAGCCCAGCTCCATGAGCCAGCGCACCACCTCGTCCAGGGTGCGGCTGTCGGACACGTCGAACTGGGCGGAGGACTCCTCCTCCGGCTCCTTCTCCACATAGCCGCCCACGCTGGTGCGCGACCCGCCGGAGATTTGGGAGATGCCCAGCTCCAGCACACGCTGGCGCACCTTCTGGGACTCCCGGGTGGAGATGATCATGCCGGTGTAGGGCACCGCCACCCGGATGCAGGCCACGATCTTCTCAAAGATCTCGTCGGCGATGCCGTTGTCGAAGGCATTGGGGTCGATGTCGTCGGCGGGGCAGACCCGGGGCACGCTGATGGTGTGGGGCCCCACCCCGAACACCGCCTCCAGGTGCTCGGCGTGCATCAGCAGCCCGGCAAACTCATAGCGGTACAGCTCCAGCCCGAACAGCACCCCCAGGCCCACGTCGTCGATGCCCCCCTCCATGGCCCGGTCGTGGGCCTCGGTGTGCCAGGCGTAGTCGCTCTTGGGTCCGGTGGGGTGGAGCTTCTGGTAGCTCTCCTTGTGGTAGGTCTCCTGGAAGAGGATGTAGGTCCCGATGCCGGCCTCCTTCAGCCTGCGGTAGTCCTCCACGGTGGTGGCGGCGATGTTCACGTTCACCCGGCGGATGGCGCCGTTCTTGTGCTTGATGGAGTAGATGGTCCGGATGGACTCCAGGATGTACTCCAGGGGGTTGTGCACCGGGTCCTCCCCCGCCTCCAGCGCCAGGCGCTTGTGGCCCATGTCCTGCAGGGCGATGACCTCGGCCCGGATCTCCTCCTGGGTGAGCTTCTTGCGGGGGATGTGCTTGTTTTTCGCGTGGTAGGGACAGTAGAGGCAGCCGTTGACGCAGTAGTTGGACAGGTACAGGGGGGCGAACATGACGATGCGGTCGCCGTAAAAGTCCTTTTTGATCTGCCGGGCCAGCTCGTAGACCTGCTGGTTGCGGTCCTCCAGCTCACAGGCCAGCAGCACCGAGGCCTCCCGGTGGCTCAGGCCCTTGCGGAGCCTGGCCTTCTCCAGGATGGAATCAATGAGGGCGGCGTCCGCCTTGTGCGCGTCGGCGTAGGCCAGGGTGTCCAGGATCTCCTGGTGGTCGATGAATTCCTCCGCTTTTCTCGATTTGGGATCATACATAGTATTTTCTTCCTTTCTTTTGGGTCAGGTCCTTCGGCCTTCCCCGTCAGTGATTCAGAGGTCCGGATGGTCGCCCCGTCCGGCGGAAACGGTGCAGCCCACGGCGGCCAGCCGCCTGCGAAGCCCTGCCAGGTGCTCGGCAGCCTCGTCGCCGGTGTGGAGCTTGTTGTCATACAGGGCGTACTGCCCCCGCACGGCAGGGGGCGACAGATTGGGCATCACCACGTTGGCCCC
>CALXCT010000096.1 GCA_944386865.1 uncultured Oscillospiraceae bacterium
CCCGTCAGGCTGTCCGTTCGCAGGCAGCCTGATTTCATTTTGAAGGAGGTCTCGTCATGCAGAAAAAGGTCGCCGTCATCATGGGTTCCGACAGTGACTGGCCCACGGTGAAGCCCGCCTGCACCCAGCTGTCCCAGCTGGGCATCCCCTTTGAAGCCCACATCATGAGCGCCCACCGCACTCCCGCCCTGGCCGCGGAGTTCGCCCGGTCCGCCCGGGACAACGGCTTCGGCGTCATCATCTGCGCCGCCGGCATGGCCGCGCACCTGGCCGGCGCCAGCGCCGCCAACACCACCCTGCCCATCATCGGCATCCCCCTCAAGGGCGGCGCCATGGACGGGCTGGACGCCCTGCTGGCCACCGTGCAGATGCCCAGCGGCATACCCGTGGCCACCGTGGCCCTCAACGGCGCCAAGAACGCCGCCGTGCTGGCCGCCCAGATCCTGGCCGTGTCCGACGGCGAGCTGGCCGCCAGGCTGGACCAGGCCCGGGCCGACATGGGCGTCCAGATCGCGGAGAAGGAGGCCAAGCTCCAGGCGGAGCTGGCCCAGTGACCAAAACCAGTCAACTCTTAATCTGAACATATTTTGGAGGTAATCATCATGGAGAAGAAGCTTGTTTACACCGGCAAGACCAAGAACGTGTACGCCCTGGACAACGGCAACTACCTGCTCAAGTTCAAGGATGACTGCACCGGCAAGGACGGCGTGTTCGATCCCGGCGAGAACTCCGTCGGCCTGACCATCGACGGCGTGGGCGACGTGAACCTGCGCATGTCCATCTACTTCTTCGAGAAGATCAACGCCGCCGGCATCAAGACCCACTACGTCTCCGCCGACCTGAAGGACACCACCATGGAGGTGCTGCCCGCCAAGGTGTTCGGCAAGGGCCTGGAGGTCATCTGCCGCCACAAGGCCGTGGGCAGCTTCTACCGCCGCTACTGCGACTACATCGAGGAGGGCGCCGACCTGCCCGCCTACGTGGAGACCACCTTCAAGAACGACGCCCTGGGCGATCCCCTGGTCACCAAGGACGGCCTGGTCACTCTGGGCGTGATGACCGAGCAGCAGTATGACGACATCAAGGACATGACCCAGAAGATCACCCAGATCGTGGCCGACGAGATGAAGGCCCGCGGCCTGGTGCTGTACGACATCAAGTTCGAGTTCGGCTACGACGCCGAGGGCAAGGTCATGCTCATCGACGAGGTCGCCTCGGGCAACATGCGCGTGTACAAGGACGGCGAGTACATCGATCCCATGACCCTGTCCAAGCTGTTCTTCGCCTGATGGGCGGCAGTCATTCGTAAGCAAGGAGGCACACCATGGGAGGCTTTTTCGGCGCGACGTCCAAGCGGGACTGCGTGCTTGACATCTTCTTCGGCGTGGATTACCACTCCCACCTGGGCACCCGCCGGGGCGGCATGATCGTCTTCGACCAGGAGACCGGTTTCCAGCGCCAGATCCACAACATCGAGAACACCCCCTTCCGCACCAAGTTCGAGCGGGATCTGGAGCAGTTCCACGGCTGCAGCGGCATCGGCTGCATCAGCGACACCGATCCCCAGCCCCTGCTGGTGCGCTCCCACCTGGGGCTGTACGCCATCACCACCGTGGGCATCATCAACAACACCGACGAGCTCATCGGCCGGTATTTCTCCGCCCCGGGCCATCAGTTCATGGCCATGAGCTCGGGCAAGGTCAACTCCACTGAGCTGGTGGCCGCCCTCATCAACCACGAGAGCGACCTCATCTCCGGCATCCGCCACGCCCAGGAGATCATCGACGGCTCCCTCACCCTGCTCATCCTCACCGACAAGGGGGAGATCATCGCCGCCCGGGACAAGCTGGGCCGCCTGCCGGTGCTCATCGGCTGCAGCGACGACGGCTACTGCGCCTCCTTCGAGTCCTTCGCCTACCACAAGCTGGGCTACCGGGACGCCTATGAGCTGGGCCCCCGGGAGATCGTGCGCAGCACCCCCGACGGGTACGAGACCCTCTCCCCCGCCGGCAAGGACATGAAGATCTGCGCCTTCCTGTGGACCTACTACGGCTACCCCAACTCCAACTACGAGGGGGTCAACGTGGAGGTCATGCGCTACCGCAACGGCCGGATCATGGCCCGGGACGAGGCGGCCCGGGGCTGCCTGCCCGACGTGGACTATGTGGCCGGCGTGCCCGACTCGGGCGTGCCCCACGCCATCGGCTACGCCAACCAGAGCGGCAAGCCCTTCACCCGGCCCTTCGTCAAGTACACCCCCACCTGGCCCCGCTCCTTCATGCCCGCCAACCAGGAGGTGCGCAACCAGGTGGCCAAAATGAAGCAGATCCCCGTCCCCGAGCTGATCGAGGGCAAGAAGCTGCTCTTTGTGGACGACTCCATCGTCCGGGGCACCCAGCTGAGGGAGACGGTGGAATTCCTCTACGACTCCGGGGCCAAGGAGGTCCATATGCGCTCCGCCTGCCCCCCCATCATGTACAGCTGCAAATACCTGAACTTCTCCCGGGGCAATTCCGACATGGACCTGCTGGCCCGGCGCACCATCCAGGAGCTGGAGGGCGACGAGGGCCAGCAGCACCTGGAGGAATACGCCGACGCCAACACCCACCGCGGCCAGTGCCTGCTCAAATCCATCTGCGAAAAGCTGGGCTTTGACTCGCTGGGCTACCAGTCCCTGGACGGGCTGCTGGAATCCATCGGCATCGACCGCAGCAAGGTGTGCACCTACTGCTGGAACGGAAAGGAATGATTGGCATGACTGATTCTCACTCCGCCTCCTACGCCGCCGCCGGCGTGGACGTCACCGCCGGCTATGAGGCCGTGCGCCGCATCAAGCCCATGGTGGAATCCACCTACATCCCCGGCGTGATGTGCAGCCTGGGCAGCTTCGGTGGCATGTTCGCCCCCGATCTGTGCGGCATGAAAAAGCCCGTGCTGGTCTCCGGCACCGACGGCGTGGGCACCAAGCTGAAGATCGCCTTCCTCATGGACAAGCACGACACCGTGGGCATCGACTGCGTGGCCATGTGCGTCAACGACATCATCTGCGGCGGCGCCAAGCCCCTGTTCTTCCTGGACTACATCGCCTGCGGCAAGAACGACCCCGCCCGCATCGCCGACATCGTCTCGGGCATCACCGAGGGCTGCCGCCAGGCCGGCTGCGCCCTGGTGGGCGGCGAGACCGCCGAGATGCCCGGCTTCTCCCCCGTGGACGAGTACGACTTGGCCGGCTTCTCGGTGGGCATGGTGGATGAGGAGAAGATCATCGACGGCTCCACCATGGAGGAGGGCGACATCCTCATCGGCCTGGGCTCCAACGGCGTGCACTCCAACGGCTTCTCCCTGGTGCGCAAGGTGCTGGACGTGAACCGGGAGGTCCTGTCCACCTACTCCGCCGAGCTGGGCTGCACCATCGGCGAGGAGCTGCTCAAGCCCACCCGCATCTATGTCAAGGCCGTGCAGACCCTGCTGGAGGGTGGCATCGCCGTGCGGGCCATCAGCCACATCACCGGCGGCGGCCTGTATGAGAACGTGCCCCGGATGATGAAGCAGGGCCTCACCGCCAAGATCCAGGTCTCCTCCGTCCCCGTGCCCCCCATCTTCTCCCTCATCGCCGCCCAGGGCGGCATCCCTGAGCGGGATATGTACAACACCTTCAACATGGGCGTGGGCATGGTCATCGCCATCCCCAAGGACCAGGTGGGCACCGCCATCAACCTGCTGACCATGAACGGCGAGCGGGCCTACGTCATCGGCACCGTGGTCCCGGGCGACGACGGCGTGGTGCTGGCCTGACCCGCGCGCTCGTGACGGGAGGGATCAACGTGCCCAAGAAAATCGCGGTGCTGGTCTCCGGCGGCGGGACCAACCTTCAGGCCCTGATCGACGCCCAGCGCGACGGACGTCTGGTGAGCGGCGAGATCGCCGCCGTCATCGCCTCCAAGCCCGGGGTGTACGCCCTGGAGCGGGCGGCCAGGGCCGGTATCCCCGGCTACGTCATCGCCCGGTCGGACTACCCCTCCAGCCAGGCCATGACCCAGGCCCTGGTGGACAAGCTGCAGCAGCTCGGCATCGACCTGGTGGTGCTGGCGGGCTTTTTGACCATCCTCACCAGCGAGATCGTCGCCGCCTACCCCAACGCCATCCTCAACGTCCACCCCGCCCTCATCCCCGCCTTCTCCGGGCCGGGCTGCTTCGGGCTGCACGTCCACGAGAAGGCGCTGGAGTACGGCGTGAAGCTCACCGGCGCCACCGTCCACTTCGTCTCCGAGGAGTGCGACGGCGGCCCCATCGTCCTGCAGAAGGCGGTGGAGGTGCTGCCCGGCGACACGCCGGAGACCCTCCAGCGCCGGGTGATGGAGCAGGCCGAGTGGGTGCTGCTGCCCCAGGCCGTCTCCCTGTTCTGCCAGGACCGTCTGGCGGTGGAGGGACGCACCGTGCGCATCCTGGACTGATCCGGCCGCCCGCCTTTTCCCGGCGTGCCGGGCCTACATCTCAACCAAGCGGCATGACTGACGGAAGTGGAACCAACCACAGGGAGCGCCGCCTCTGGACTGCCGACCGTCTGGGCGCACCTCGTTTTCTGAAAGCGCGGTGCGCCCTTTTTGCAAAGGGCGGGCCGCCTCCCGCCCCTCCGCCGCCCCTTTTTCCACCATTCTGAAAAGGAGGATCTCCATGAAAACCCTTGACCTCAACGAGCTTCTGAAAAACCACCCCTATCCCGGGCGGGGCATCGTGCTGGGCCGCTCCGCCGACGGGCGCAAGGCGGTCATCGCCTACTTCATCATGGGCCGCAGTGAAAACAGCCGCAACCGTGTCTTTGAGGCCACCGAGGACGGCATCCGCACCCGGGCCTTCGACGAGAGCAAGATGACCGACCCCTCCCTCATCATCTACCACCCCGTGCGGGTGGTGGGCGAGGACACCGTGGTCACCAACGGCGACCAGACCGACACCGTGCGGGACGGCATCCTGGCGGGCAAGGTGTTCGCCCAGTCCCTGCGCACCCGCACCTTCGAGCCCGACGGGCCCAACTGGACCCCCCGCATCTCCGGCCTGCTCCACAAGGACGGCAGCTATGCCCTGTCCATCCTCAAAAGCGCCGACGGCGACCCCGGCTCCGTCCACCGCTACTTCTTCGGCTATGAGGCTCCGCTGCCCGGCGAGGGCCACTTCATCCACACCTACCAGGAGAACGCCGAGCCCCTGCCCTCCTTCGAGGGGGAGCCCCGCAAGGTGGCCGTCACCGCCCCCGACGCGGCTACCTGGGCCGGGCAGCTGTGGGAGAGCCTGAACGCAGACAACAAGGTCTCCCTGTTCGTGCAGTATGTGGACCTGGCCGACGGCAGCCGGGACACCGTCATCATCAACAAGCATCAGGAGGGCTGAAACCATGAAGGAACTGGAACTGAAATACGGCTGCAACCCCAACCAGAAGCCTGCCGCCATCTACATGGAGGACGGCGCCGAGCTGCCCCTTACCGTGCTCAACGGCAAGCCGGGCTACATCAATTTCATGGACGCGCTCAACTCCTGGCAGCTGGTCAAGGCGCTGAAGAAGGCCACCGGCCTGCCCGCCGCCGCCTCCTTCAAGCACGTCTCCCCCGCCGGGGCCGCCCTGGGCCTGCCCCTGACGGAGACCGAGCAGAAGATCTACTTCGCCGACGGCCTCGACACCTCCCCCATCGCCCGGGCCTACATCAAGGCCCGGGGCGCCGACCGGCTGTGCTCCTACGGCGACTGGGCCGCCCTGAGCGACGTGTGCGACGAGCCCACCGCCCGCTTCCTGGCCATGGAGGTGTCCGACGGCATCATCGCCCCGGGCTACACCGACGAGGCCCTGGCCATCCTGAAAACCAAGAAGAAGGGCAACTACAACGTGGTCCAGATCGACCCGGACTATGAGCCCGCCCCCATCGAGCGGCGCAACATCTACGGCATCACCTTCCAGCAGGGCTACAACAGCTTTGAGATCAACGACGCGCTGCTGGACAACATCGTCACCCGGAACAAGCAGCTGCCCCAGCAGGCCCGCCACGACCTGCTGCTGGCCCTGCTCACCCTGAAGTACACCCAGTCCAACTCCGTCTGCTACGTGAAGGACGGCCAGACCATCGGCGTGGGCGCGGGCCAGCAGAGCCGCATCCACTGCACCCGGCTGGCCGGCTCCAAGGCGGACAACTGGATGCTCCGCCAGCACCCCAAGGTCCTGGGCCTGCAGTTCGTGGACGGCATCCGCCGCCCCAACCGGGACAACGCCATCGACGTGTACATCTCCGACGAGTATGAGGACGTGCTGGCCGAGGGCGTGTGGCAGCAGACCTTCAAGGTCAAGCCCGAGGTGCTCACCCAGGAGGAGAAGAAGGCCTGGATCGCCACCATGTCCGGCGTGAGCCTGGGCAGCGACGCCTTCTTCCCCTTCGGCGACAACGTGGAACGGGCCCGCAAGTCGGGCGTGGCCTACATCGCCCAGCCCGGCGGCTCCATCCGGGACGACAACGTCATCGAAACGGCCGACAAGTACGGCATGGTCATGTCCTTCACCGGCATGCGACTGTTCCACCACTAAGGTGCATCGCCTTTCTGCGGAAAATACGGGCGCTTCGCGCGCCGGCCCGCCCGGGGGACACCGGTTCCCCCGGGTGCCCCCTCCGCTCTCCGAGGGGGATGAAAATCTTCCACTGTTCCGCCTTTCAGCGGAGCAGTACAAAGCGAGGTAGACTGTTATGAAAGTACTGGTCGTGGGCGGCGGCGGCCGCGAGCACGCCATCTGCTGGAAGCTGGCCCAGTCCCCCAAGGTGACCGAGCTCTACTGCGCCCCGGGCAACGCGGGCATCGCCCAGGTGGCCGCCTGTGTCCCCGTGTCCGCCACCGACGTGGAGGGCATGGTCCGCTGGGTCAAGGAAAACGCCATGGACTTTGTGATGGTGGCTCCGGACGATCCCCTGGCCCTGGGCATGGTGGACGCCATGGAGCAGGCGGGCATCCCCGCCTTCGGCCCCCGGAAGAACGCCGCGGTCATCGAGGCCAGCAAGGCCTTCTCCAAGGAGCTGATGAAGAAATACCACATCCCCACTGCAAAGTACCAGACCTTTACAGAGTTGGAGCCCGCGCTGGCCTACATCGAGGCCCAGGGCGCGCCCATCGTGGTGAAGGCCGACGGTCTGGCCCTGGGCAAGGGCGTGGTGGTGGCCCAGACGGTGGACGAGGCCCGGCAGGCCGTCCGGGAGATGATGGAGGACCACAAGTTCGGCGACTCTGGCTCCACGGTGGTCATCGAGGAATGCATGACCGGCCCCGAGGTCACCGTGCTGGCCTTTGCCGACGGCAAGACCGTGGTGCCCATGCTCTCCAGCCAGGACCACAAGCGGGCCTACGACGGCAACCAGGGTCCCAACACCGGCGGCATGGGCGCCATCTGCCCCACCCCCCAGTACACCCCGGAGCTGGCCCGGCGCTGCATGGAGGAGATCTTCCGGCCCACCATCGCCGCCATGCAGGCGGAGGGCCGACCCTTCCAGGGCGTGATCTACTTCGGCCTGATGCTCACCCCCGACGGGCCCAAGGTGGTGGAGTACAACGCCCGCTTCGGCGACCCCGAGACCCAGGTGATCCTGTCCATGCTGGACACTGACCTGATGGATATCATGCAGGCCTGCGTGGACGGCACCCTGGACCAGCTGGACATCCGCTGGAAGTCGGGCGCCGCCTGTGTGGTGGTACTGGCCTCGGGCGGCTACCCCCTGTCCTATCAGAAGGGCTACCCCATCTCCGGCCTGGACAGGGCGGGGGAAAAGGCGGTGGTCTTCCACGCGGGCACCAAGCTGGACGACCAGGGCCGCTACCTCACCAACGGCGGCCGGGTGCTGGGCGTCACCGCCACGGCGGACAGCCTGGACGCGGCCATCGACGCCGCCTATGCCGCCGCCAAGGAGATCTCCTTTACGGATATGCACTACCGCACCGACGTGGGCAGGGCCTTCTGAAGCCGGTCTGAGCAAAATGAAACGCGCCGCAGCCAATGGCTGCGGCGCGTTTTTGTCGTCTTGTCCGGCGGGGGCATGTCCGGCCCTCAGAAGGGCGGCTCGTCCTCCTCCCGCTCCTCGGGGAACCCGTCCTGCTCGGGCGCGGGGACAGGCTGCTCGGGCGCGGGAGCGGGGGCGCTGCCCAGGTTCTGGCGGTACTGCATCTCCTGCCACTGCTCCTTGGTGATGAGCAGCTGCCGAGGCTTGGACCCCTCGAAGGGACCTACCACGCCCTTTTCCTCCATCTGGTCCACCAGGCGGGCGGCCCGGGAGTAGCCCAGCTTCAGCCTGCGCTGGAGCATGGACACCGAGGCCTGGCCCGTCTCCACCACCACCTCGATGGCGGCGGGGAGCAGCTCGTCGTAATCCGAGGCCTCATTCGCGTCCGCCGGTGCGCCGCCCTTGGCCCCCTTCTCCTTCTCCGCGGCGTGCTGCTCGATCTCGTGCATCACCTCGTCGGAGTAGTTGGCCGCGCCGTTGCCCTTCACGAAGTCCACCACGGCGGCCACCTCCTGGTCGGAGATCAGGCAGCCCTGGACCCGCTGGGGCTTGCCGGTGCCCAGGGGGAAATAGAGCATATCGCCCCGGCCCACCAGCTTCTCCGCCCCCTGGGTGTCCAAGATGATCCGGGACTCCATGGCGGAGGAGACGGCGAAGGCGATCCGGCTGGGGATATTGGCCTTCATCAGGCCGGTGATCACGTCGGCGGAGGGCCGCTGGGTGGCGATGACCAGGTGCATCCCGGCGGCGCGGCCCATCTGGGCCACCCGGCAGATGGACTCCTCCACCTCCTTGGCCGCCACCAGCATCAGGTCGGCCAGCTCATCGATGACCACCACCACCTGGGGCAGCTTCTCCACCCCCTCGGTCCGGGCGGCGTAGCTGTTGAAGGAGGCCAGGTCGCGCACCCCCACCTCGGAGAAGGTGCGGTAGCGCTTCATCATCTCGGTCACCGCCCACTGCAGGGCGCCCGCCGCCTTCTTGGGGTCGGTGACCACGGGGATCAGCAGGTGGGGGATGCCGTTATAGACGCTCAGCTCCACCATCTTGGGGTCCACCATGATCAGGCGGACCTCCTCCGGCGTGGCCTTGTAGAGCAGGGAGATGATCAGGGAGTTGGTGCACACCGATTTGCCCGAGCCGGTGGTGCCGGCGATGAGCAGGTGGGGCAGCTTGGCGATGTTGCCCACGATGCAGTTGCCCCCGATGTCCTTGCCCACCGCGAAGGCCACCTTGGAGCGGTGGTTACAGAACTCCCGGGAGCCGATCACCTCGTGGATGGGCACGGTGGACACCAGCTTGTTGGGCACCTCCACCCCCACCACCGACTGCTTCTCCGGGATGGGCGCGATGCGCACACCGGTGGCCCCCAGGGCCAGGGCGATG
Source organism: uncultured Oscillospiraceae bacterium (assembly GCA_944386865.1). GTDB lineage: Bacteria > Bacillota > Clostridia > Oscillospirales > Oscillospiraceae > CALXCT01. Next base: position 9,411 of record CALXCT010000096.1, read on the forward strand.
TCGTCCGCCAGGTTGGTCAGCTTGCTCAGCCGCACTCCCTGGTCCAGCTCCAGCTCGTACCGGGTGACCGACGGGCCACGGGTCACGTCGGTGATCCGGGCGTCGATGCCGAAGGAGCGGATGGTGTCTGTCAGCCGCTGCTGGTTGGCCCGCAGCTCGCCCAGGGCCTCGCCGCTGTCAAAGCCGGTGCCCTCCTCCAGCAGGGAGAGGGGCGGATACTGGTAGGGCTGGCCCTCCTGCTCCGCCATGGTCTGGGCGATGTCCCGCTCCACCTCGGCGGCGGCCTGCTCGTGCTCCTGCCGGGTCATTTTGGGCACGGCAGGCTCCCGGACGATCTCCGGGACCGGCACGGGAGGCTGCACCGGCTCGGGCTCAGGCTCGGGCGCCGCGGCAGGCTCCGGCTCAGGCTGCTCCGCCGGAGCGGACGGCGATCCCCCCCCGCCGGTGCGCAGCTGATCGGGGGCGGGCACCCGGGGGGTCTTGTTGAAAAAGCTCTTTTTGGGGCGCTTGGCCAGAGGGTCCTCCTCCCGGGACGGCTGCTGCGCGGCGGCGGGAGGCTCGTCCACCGGGATGTCGATGGCCGCCCTGCGCCGCTCCGGAGCGGCGGGCCGGACCTGCTCCCGGGGCTCCTCCCGGGCGGGACGCTCCGGCTCGGGCTGGGGCTCATAGGGCACCGGCCGGTGGCTGCGCACCGCGTCCACCACGTCGGTCACACTGCGGTTGACGGCGGTGAGCAGCATCAGCAGTGCCCAGATCACCAGCAGGATGCCCGAGCCGATACGGCTGAAGGCCTTGATGAAACCCACCGAAAGCGCGCCGCTGATCACGCCGCCGCTCTTGAGCTGCGTCCCCGTCTCCCACAGCTGGGCCAGGGAGGCCCGGCCCAGCTCCATATCGCCCACAAAGAGCAGGTGGAGAAAGGCGCCGATCACCATGGGCAGCAGCAGGGCAAAGACCAGGCGCAGCCGCACCGGGCGGCCCCGGTGGAAGGCCAGGATATAGGCCCCCAGCAGCAGCGCGGGGGGCGCGGCCCAGAAGCCGTAGCCGAACAGACCCTTCAGCAGATCGCAGAAGAAGTCGATGAAGATGGCCTGGACATGGAAATAGCCGAAGGCGGAGAAAAAGGCCAGCAGCAGGCACACCGCCGCCCCCATCTCCCGGCGGTAGGGCTTGGGCGGGTCCTTCTTCGGCCGTCGGCCGCTCCGGGCGGCGGGCTCCTTCTTGGCGCTCCGGCCGGCGGAGCCGCTCTTGCTCCCGCCGGTGGTTTTCTTTTGTGAGGATGCCATAAGCGCTCCTTCCTTTCCAAAGGATGGGCCGGGGATCAGCCCGCGGGCACGAAGGTGAAGCCCAGCAGGCTGCCCACCAGGGACAGCAGGCCCACGATCCAGCAGTAATAGGCGAAGGCGCCGAACTTGCCCTTGGTGGCCAGCAGGTTGACCAGCTTGATGGAGAAGTAGCCCACCACGCCGGCCAGCACCATGCCCACTACGTACATGGGCACCAGCTCAGGGTCCACCGCGCCGCTCTCCCCGGCCACGTCCACCACCTCCAGCAGGGTGGCGCCCAGCACGGCGGGCAGGGACATGAGGAAGGAGTAGCGCACGGCGAACTTCCGGTCGAAGCCCAGGGCCATACCGGCCGAGATGGTGCTGCCCGAACGGGAGATACCGGGGATGGTGGCCAGCCCCTGGGCCACGCCCACCAACAGCACGTCCTTCAGGCCCGCGTTGCGGGCGGTCTTGTGCCCCGTCCCCATGCGGTCGGAGACAAACAGGATGCAGCCGGTGACCAGCAGCGCGCAGCTGACGAACACCGGGTTGTTGCCGAAGGCCTCCACCCAGCCCTTCACCGGCAGCACCAGCAGCAGGGGCAGGGTGCCCACGATGATCAGCAGGATCAGCCTGCGGGCCTCGGGCGGGCGGCCACCCTCCCCCCGGCCGGTGGCGATGTCCCGGATGGCCCGGAAAAACTCCAGGATCATCTCGATGATGTCCCGCCGGTAGGCGATGCAAACCGCCACCAGAGTGGCGAAGTGGAGCAGGATATTGAACAGGTTGTCGTTGCTCTCCATGCCGAAGTAGTACTGCAGCAGCGACAGGTGCCCCGAGCTGGAGATGGGCAGGAATTCCGCCACGCCCTGGACCACGCCCAGGATCACCGCCAAAGGATAGGTCAAGAGAGATCCCTCCGTTTCAATCTTGTAAGCCGGATCACGCCGTGCCGGATGGGCACAGGCATTCAATTTATATTACCACAGACGGGCGAAGAATTCCAATACTTTCTTCAGAAATTATGTAAACGGAGGGGAGGCCGCCGCCTCCCCTCCGCCTATTCTCCCTTCCGCTCCTCCCGCCGCTGCCGGATCATCTCGTGCAGGCAGTCCAGCGCGTCGGACAGGCTGCCGATCCGGTCGATGAGGCCCAGCTCCACCGCCTCCTCGCCGTAGAGCACCGTCCCCATGTCCGCCGCCAGCTCGCCGGTGCGCAGCATCCGGGCGGTGAACTCCTCCCGGTCCACCCGGCTGTTGTCCGCCACGAACTGGATGATCCGCTCCTGGATGCGCTGGAAGTAGTGGAAGGTCTGGGGCACCCCGATCACCAACCCGTTGAGCCGCACGGGGTGGATGGTCATGGCCGCCGACGGCGCGATGAAGGACACCCGGGCGGACACCGCCAGCGGCACCCCGATGGAGTGTCCGCCCCCCAGCACCAGGGAGACGGTGGGCTTGCGCATCCCGGCGATCAGCTCCGCGATGCCCAGCCCCGCCTCGATGTCGCCCCCCATGGTGTTGAGCAGGATCAGCAGCCCGTCCACCTCGTCGCTCTCCTCGATGCTGGCCAGCAGGGGCATCACGTGCTCGTACTTGGTGGCCTTCACCGTGTCCGGCAGGATCTGGTGCCCCTCGATCTGGCCCACGATGGTCAGGGTCTGGATGGTCCCCTTCTCTGACTTGATGGTGGCCGCCCCCAGCTGCTCCAGCTGCTCCAGGTCGGCCGCCGTCCGTTTCTCCTCCTCCATTGGCACACGCCTCCTCTCACCTGGGTAGTGTGCCCAAAAGCGCCCGGAGCATACCAGAAGCCCCCGCCTTCCGGCGGGGGCTCCTTTCGTGTCAATAGATCTTCAGCCGGTCGGTAGTGAGGGAATAGGCGTCCGCCCGGCGGTTCTGGAGGGAGGGCAGCTGCTCCCGGGTCTGCTCCAGCAGCTCCAGGTCGATCTCCACCAGGGTCACCCCCGGCCGGTCGCTGGCCTTGGCGATCACGTTGCCCCAGGGGTCCACCGCCAGGGATTTGCCGTAGGCGTTCATCCCCGTCTTCTGGCCGATCTGGCTGGGGCCCAGCAGGAACACCCCGTTCTCGATGGCCCGGGCCCGCATCAGCGGCTCCCAGTGGTCCTTGCCGGTGTTCATGGTGAAGCTGCCCGGCACCAGGATCACCTGGGCCCCGTGCATGGCCATGAGCCGGAAGGGCTCGGGGAAGCGCAGGTCGTAGCAGATGGCAAAGCCCAGTCTGCCCAGCTCGGTGTCCGCCAGGACGATCTCCTGGCCCAGGGTGTTGTGGGCCGACTCATGGTAGGACGGGCCGTTTTTGATGTCCACGTCGAACATGTGCATCTTGCTGTATGTGCACACCAGCTCCCCCTTGGGGCCGATGAGCATGGCGGTGTTCCGGGGCTTGGCCCCCTCCACCAGCTCGGGGATGCTGCCCGTCTCGATCCAGACTTCGTACTCCCGGGCCAGGGAGCGGAACAGCTCACAGGTCTCGCCCCCGGGGATGGGCTCGGCCTGGGCGGAATAGCCCCGGCCGATGAAGTTGACGGTCTCGGGCAGCGCGATCAGCTTCGCGCCCCGGTCCGCCGCCCGGCGCACCAGAGTCTCCGCCGAGGCCAGGTTGGCGGCCTTATCGTCCCGGCTGTCCATCTGGATCAGCGCGGCCAAATAGTTCTGCATCGCGGTCTCCTCGCTCTCGATCTTGTTTGGGTACGCCGGACTCCGGGTCCGGGCTACCGTCAACGATAGCACAACCGGCCCGCCGGCGCAAGAGGAAAAACCGGCCCGCGCCCGGTGGGGCGCGGGCCGGAGAGGTTTACTTCCCGGCGGAGACCGCCTCGAAGGTCTCGGTGATCTCCCGCTGGGGGGCGGGGGTCAGCAGGCTGACCACCACCGCGGCCACGGTGGCCACGATGAAGGCGGGCAGCAGCTCGTAGATGGCCCACACGCCGCCCATGGGTGCGATGAGGAACTTCCAGATGAACACCATGGCACCGCCGCAGACCATGCCAGCCAGGGCGCCCCACTTGTTGGAACGCTTCCAGAACAGGGCCAGCAGCACCACCGGGCCGAAGGCCGCGCCGAAGCCCGCCCAGGCGAAGGACACCACCCGGAACACCGAGCTCTCGGGATCCCGGGCCAGGAAAGCGGCGATGATGGAGATGACCACCATGGTGGTCCGGGCCACGATGACCCCCCGCTTACCGGACAGGTTCAGCCGCAGGAACTCGCAGCCCAGGTTCTGGGACACCGAGGAGGAGGCGGCCAGCAGCTGGCTGTCCGCGGTGGACATGGTGGCGGCCAGGATGCCGGCCAGCACCACGCCGGCCA
>CALXCT010000097.1 GCA_944386865.1 uncultured Oscillospiraceae bacterium
GGGAGATCGCCCGCATCGCCCTGGAGAAGCTGATCCAGGACGGCCGCATCCACCCCACCCGCATCGAGGAGATGGTGGAGAAGGCCAAGCGGGAGGTGGACGCCACCATCAAGGCCGAGGGCGAGCGCGCCATCTTCGAGACCAACGTGCACAACCTGCACCCCGAACTGGTCAAGCTGCTGGGCCGGATGCGCTACCGCACCAGCTACGGGCAGAACGTGCTCAACCACTCCATCGAGGTCAGCCACGTGGCCGGCCTGCTGGCCGCCGAGATCGGCGCCAACGTCACCGAGGCCAAGCGCGCCGGCCTGCTCCACGACCTGGGCAAGTCCATCGACCATGAGGTGGAGGGCTCCCACGTGGCCATCGGCGTGGAGCTGGCCCGGAAGTACAAGGAGAGCGACGCCATCATCCACGCCATCGAGGCCCACCACAACGACGTGGAGCCCCGCACCATCGTGGCCTGCCTGGTGCAGGCGGCCGACGCCATCTCCGCCGCCCGGCCCGGCGCCCGGCGGGAGAACCTGGAGAACTACATCAAGCGGCTGGAGAAGCTGGAGGAGCTCACCTCCTCCTTCCCCGGGGTGGAGAAATCCTTCGCCATCCAGGCCGGCCGCGAGGTGCGCATCATGGTCAAGCCCGACCAGGTCAGCGAGGACCAGATGGTGCTGCTGGCCCGGGAGATCGCCAAGAAGATCGAGGAAGAGCTGGAGTATCCCGGCCAGATCAAGGTCAACCTGCTGCGGGAGACCAAGGCCGTGGACTACGCCAAGTAAACACCCCCTCCCCCAGGGGAGTTCCACGGGGCGCCGCAATAGCGGCGCCCCGTCCTTCATGTCCGGAAAAATTTTTCCCGCTTGCCGAAATCCTGTCACCGCGGGGGGCTCTCCCCCGTCTCTCAGTCAGAGGGACCGGCCCCCGCCGGTCCCCCACATCAAAAGCGAACGGAGGCGCGCCGCCCGTGCTGATCTGCCTTGCCCTGCTGGACGATCCCAGTCTGGAGGAGGAGTTCCGGCGTTTCTATCAGCAAACCGTCTCCCTGGCCCTGCGGACAGCCCGACGCTACCTGGACCGGAGCCTGGCCGAGGACGCGGTGCAGGAGAGCTTTGTCGCCGCCGCCCGGCACTTCTCCATGCTCATGGACCGGACCGAGGAGCAGCGGCGCTGCTACCTGCTGGTGACGGTGCGCAACCGCTCCATCGACCTTTTGCGGCGGGAGGGCCGCTATACCGGCCTGGAGGAGGACGAGCCCCTCCCCGGCGGGCTGTCCGGCGAGCAGGCCGTCCAGGCCGCCGCGGGGTATGACGAGCTGGTGCGCGTCATCCTGTCCATGCCCCCCACCTACCGGGAGGTGCTGGAGCGGCGGCTGGTGCTGGAGCAGTCGCCGGAGGAGACGGCGGCGGCCATGCGGCTGACTCAGGCGGCGGTGAACGCCCGCTTCTCCCGGGGGCGGAAGCTGCTGCGGGAGACACTGTTGAAGGAGGGGATCATACCATGACCGAACAGGAACTGGACCTTCGGCTGCGCAGCGCCCTGCTGCAGACCGCCCGCGCGGAGTACGCCCGCCCGCTTCCCGGCGAGGAGGCCTCCCCCGCCGCCTCCCCCGCCCTGCGCCGGCGGCTGCGGCCCCTGCTTGCCGATCCCTTCGGGCGGAGAAGGCGGCTTCACCTGCGGGCGGCCCGCTCGGCCGCCGCGGTGTTCCTGGCCGCCGTCCTCACCGCCGGGGCCGTGCTGGCGGTCAGCCCCGAGGCAAGGGCCTGGGTGCGCAGCATCTTCGTGGAGGTCCTGGCGGAGTACAGCACCATCCGCTTCGTGCGCGATCCGGGCGGGCAGACAGGCGAGCTGGGGACATGGGCCCCCGCCTGGCTGCCGGAGGGGTATGCGCTGCTGGATGCGCAAACCGACCCGTACCATTCCCTCCTCACCTACGGGACCGCCCAGGGGAGCCAGATCTACTTCGAATGCACCAACTCCCCGGGGGCGGCCTTCCATGTGGACAATGAGCACCACGAGGCCATGGACGTACCGATCAACGGCTGTTCCGGATATCTGCTGCAGGCTGTGGTGCCGGGGCACCACAGCAGCCTGATCTGGTACGACCAGGCTTCGGGCACGGCATTCTCTCTTTTGGCCGAGCTTCCGCCGGAGGACCTGATCCGGATCGCGGAGAGCGTCGCCCCGCGCTGAGCGGCCCGGGCGGGGCCGGACCGTCCCCCCAGGGGCTCCCCCAGAGGCTCCCCTCACCTTCCTCCCTGGCGTCTTTCCCCTTCTCCCCCTTGTTTCTGCTTATTTTTCAAAAAAACAGTGACATCCCATCCGTCCCATGTTAAAATGAAAGAAAGAGCTCCGCTGTGCGGGACCCTGCTCTGAAGATCGTTCCAAGGTCTGCCGCGGCCGGGGACGGCGCTCCACCCGGGGCGGAACGCCTTCTCCCGGGGCCGCTGGTCTGAGAAAGGAGTGCTCTCCATGCTCAACGCCCATCCCCATCCCTGGGTCCGGTTCGGAGCCACCTCCCTGGACTTCGCTCTGGTCAACCTGATCCTGACCGCGCTGGAGGCCGCCTGGGGCGCGCCGCTGGTGCCCCGCCTGTCCCGGCTGTTCCCCGACCTGGGGCCCGGCCTGGTCCAGGCGGCGGTCTCCAGCTCGGACAGCATTTTCCCCATCCTGCTCACCTCCCTGCTGGAGGCGCTGCTGCTGTGCACCCTGGGCACCACCCCGGGCAAGACGCTCATGGGCCTCACCCTCCGCCGGGCGGACGGCGGCAGGCTCACCCCCGCCCAGGCCTTCGGCCGGGCCGGGCTGAAGTTCGTCTGGGGCTGGGGGCTGGGCATCGCCCTGCTGGACGCCATCGCCCAGGTCCGCAGCTACGTCCGCAGCAACAACGGCCGTTCCCTGCCCTGGGAACGGGACTTCTCCTACACCATGTCGCCCCGCTCCACCGGCTCCCGGCTGGCCGCCTATTTCATCCCCGCCGCCGTCCTCCTGCTGCTCATCTATGCCCTGGGCGGCTGGCCCGGCGGCGGAGCGTGACAGGAAGGAGGACCGTCGCATGACGCGGAAAAAGGCAGCCGTCCTGCTCCTGATCCTGCTGGCCGCCGCTGCCGCCGTCGCCATCCTCTGGCGGATGGGATACTTCGGCCAGCCCGCCCGGTCGTCGGAGCAGGCGGAAGCCGTGCGGGAGCACCTCTGGTCGGCGGAGCAATACTTGTATGTGGAGGCGGGCTCCAGGGGCAGCCTCCAGCGGACCAGGGAGGAGCTGGGTCAGGCGGTCTCACTGCTGAACGGTTCGGAGGAGCCCCTGCTGTGCGGGGACGACCTGCTGGACGACGGGCAGTACCGGACCGTGTGCCGCTACCTCAGCGGGATGCTGGACTGTCTGTCCCGGCTGCCGGACGATCTGGGGGACGTGCCGGACGAGTCCTGGTCTGAGACCAAAAGTCTGCTGCTCACCTTCTGCTCCACCCTGCGCACCGACCGGGAGGCGTCCGCCCGGCCCACCCTCACCACGGTGCTTCAAAACCTGCAGGCGCACGGCACGAACTACTTCCTCTCCGCCCTGGAGAGCGGAGCGCTCTGACCGGGCCAAAGCGGGACCTGACGCGAAAAGGAAAGGAGGAATCTGACATGAAGAAAAAAGCCGCCGCGCTGCTCCTGTCCGCCCTGCTGACCCTCGCCCTGTGCGCGGCCTGCGCCGCCGGGCCGGAGGAGGAGGCTCCGGGCACCGGCTCCCCCGACCCCGTCCTCACCCAGGACCCCGGTGCCTCCCAGGGCCCTGCCTTCGACTCAGTCTATTATCAGGACGGGGCCTTCACCCTGCCTGAGACCGTCCCCGCCGAGACCGCCGAGCCCTGCGACGGCTTCGCCGCCCTGAACTGGGGAGACGGGTACGGCGCCCTGTTTGACCAGGACCTGGCCCAGTATGTGGTCCAGTACGGCGTGAGCTGGGGGGACTTCATGGGCACGGCCAACTACTTCTTCCGGGAGGGCGCTTTGTACATGGGCCAGCTGGTGTTCTGGCCGCAGGAGGACAAGAGCGAGCTGGACATGTACATCGAGCTGCGCGCCGGCCTGCTGGAGCGCTTCGGCCAGCCCCTGCCCGCCGCGTCGGGGATGGGCACCCTGGAGGACGTGATGGACACCGGCGAGGGCTTCTGCGGTGAGTCCTGGAGCATTCAGGACAGCGCCGGGGAGAAGGTCCAGGTCTCCCTGCTGTTCGACGCGGCCATGAGCCAGACCCCGGGTGGCCGGGTCTCTCTCACCTTCACCTCCGCCGCTGCATAAATCCAGCCGGAGGGCGCTGCGAAAGCGGCGCCCTTCTTTTTATTCTCCGGGGTTTCTCCCGCCGGGCGGTTGTCTTCTCTCCCGGGCCGTGATAGAATGGGCTCATCTCTCTGACGAAACTGGCATAAGGTGGTCATTATGGTACAGGAATCCCGGCTGCTCCGCGGAGACGTCCGTTCCGCCCTCATCCGCTTCGCCCTGCCCTTTCTGGGCGCGTCCCTGCTGCAATTCATCTACGGCGCGGTGGATATGCTCATCGTGGGCCGCTACTGCGACCCCGCCTCCATCGTGGCGGTGTCCAACGGTGCCCAGATCATGCAGATCCTCACCCTCACCGTGGTGGGCCTGACCGCCGGGCTGACCGTGCTGGTGGGCCAGCACCTGGGGGCGGGCCGGCGGGAGGACATGGAGCGCACCTTCCTCACCGGCGTGGTCCTCTACGTCCCCATCGCCCTGACGGTCTTTCTCCTGCTCTTTTTCGGGCACCGGACAGTCATCAGCCTGATGCAGACCCCCGCCGCCGCGGTGGAGCACGCCCGGCGGTACCTGATGATCTGCAGTGTGGGAGCGCCCTTCATCGTGGGCTACAACGTGGTCAGCGCCACCCTGCGGGCCCTGGGGGACTCCCGGCGGCCCATGATCTTCATCGCCGTGTCCTGCGTGACCAACATCGCGGGCGACCTGATCCTGGTGGGCGGCTTCGGCCTGGGGGTGTCGGGCGCGGCCATCGCCACCCTGGGCGCCCAGGTGCTGTGCTTCCTGCTGTCCCTGAGCGTGCTGCGCCTGCCCCAGTTCCCCCTGCCCCGCGCCGGGATGCGGCCCCGCCGGGCGGTGCTGGCCCAGCTGCTGAAGATCAGTATGCCCCTGGCCCTGCAAAACCTGCTGGTGGAGCTGTCCTTCCTGCTGATCACCATCATCGTCAACCGGATCGGCCTGGAGCAGGCCGCCGCTGTGGGCATCGTGGAGCGTATCCTGGGGGTGGGCTTCCTGGGGGCCTCCGCCTTCTCCGCCGCCGTCTCCGCCATGACCGCCCAGAACATCGGGGCGGATCAGCCCGACCGCGCCCGCCGGGCCGCCCTGTGGGGCACGGCCTGCTCCGTGGCCATCGGCTGCGTGTTCTACGTGTGCTTCCTGCTGTTCTCCCGCCAGCTGGTGAGCCTGTTCACCGATGACGCGGTGGTGATCGGCCACGGCGTGCAGTACCTCACCATCTACGGCAGCGACTGCGTGCTGGTGGGCATCGTGTTCTGCATGAACGGCTTCTTCAACGGCTGCGCCAGAGCCGGTTTCACCATGTTCAATTCTCTGTTCTCCACCTTCGCGGTGCGGGTGCCCCTGTCCTACTTCATCAGCGTGCTGCCCGGCACCACCATGCTGCACCTGGGGGCTGCCGCCCCGGCGGCCTCGGCGGTACAGATCGTGCTGCAACTGCTCTACCTGTCCTCCGGCCGCTGGCGGGCCCGGCCCGCGCCGGCGGCGGACGGCGGGGCTGCCTGACCGCCGCGGGAAATTTTTTCTGTGCCGGTTGCACTCCTTCGTGCACATTTTCCCCTTCTCCCGGCATATACTGGTATGTATCCCCCTCCGGGGGACCACGGGAGAAAGAAAGGATGTGTTTGCATGAAGAAGCTCGAACCCTGCGCGCCGCCCCAGCGTCCCGCCCATCCCAGGCCGGACGTGGACGATCTCATTTTCCGGGATCAGACCGCCCTGGTGGCCAGCGACAGGTGACCGGTGCCGAGGGGGCTTCCCACGGAACGCCCCCTCTCATTTCCCCGTCCGCGCCTCCGGGCGCGGATTTTTCATATCCCCGTGCGGGCGCTGGTGATTTTTCTTTACTTTGCACCGGTTCTTGTATATAATAGTAGGGCTAAACGAAAGACGGACTGATTTTGGAGTGTGCCGCACATGATTCAATTTGACGAATACAAGGTAAAGCTGAACAACCTCTCCCCCGCCCTGAAGGAGCTGGCCGACGCCCTGGGGCTGGACGCCGCCCGGCGGGAGGTGGAGATGCTCCACTCGGAGAGCGCCTCCGACGGGTTCTGGGACAATATGGACAAGGCCCTGAAGGTCCAGCAGCGGGTCAAGCAGCTGGAGGACAAGATCGACGCCCAGACCAAGCGCGAGGGGCTGTGGAACGACCTGATGGCCCTGTGCGAGATGGGCAACGAGTTCGAGGACGAGTCCCTCATCCCCGAACTGGAGGAGGGCTTTGAGAAGCTGGAGAAGGACATGGAGAAGGCCCGCCTGGCCACCCTGTTCACCGGCGAATACGACAATTCCAATGCCATCCTCACCTTCCACGCCGGCGCCGGCGGGACGGAGGCCCAGGACTGGGCCCAGATGCTCTACCGGATGTACACCCACTGGGCGGAGAGCCACGGCTTCACCTACCAGATCATGGACTACCAGGACGGGGACGAGGCGGGCATCAAGTCCGCCACCATCATGATCGAGGGCGAGAACGCCTATGGCTACCTCCGGGGTGAGCACGGGGTCCACCGGCTGGTCCGGGTCTCCCCCTTTGACGCCAACGCCCGCCGCCAGACCTCCTTCGCTTCTGTGGAGGTCATGCCCGACCTGCCCGAGGACGTGGAGGTGGAGATCCGCCCCGAGGACATCGAGATGCAGGTCTACCGGGCCAGCGGTGCCGGCGGCCAGCACGTGAACAAGACCTCCTCCGCCGTGCGTCTCATCCACAAGCCCACCGGCATCGGGGTGGCCTCCCAGCAGGAGCGCTCCCAGTTCCAGAACAAGGACAACTGTATGCAGATGCTGCGGGCCAAGCTGGTGGAATTGCAGATGCAGGAGAAGGCGGAGAAGATCTCCGACCTGAAGGGCGTGCAGCTGAAGATCGAGTGGGGCAGCCAGATCCGCTCCTACGTCTTCATGCCCTATCAGCTGGTGAAGGACAACCGCACCGCCTACGAGACCAGCAACATCGGCGCCGTGATGGACGGTGAGCTGGACGGCTTCATCAACGCCTACCTCACCGCCGAGGCCACCGGAAACTGGGCGGAAAAATAACGATTTTTGAAAAAATGCCTGGAACAGCCCCGCTGTTTCAGGCTTTTTTGTATTTCCGCCCCCTTGTGTGAAGGGGCGGAATATGGTAAAATAACTTGTTTGTATGCAGGTTTTCCCCCATTCCTTCCATCGGAGGTTTTGATATGTCACAATACGAGTCTGAAATCAAGCGCAGAAGAACCTTTGCCATCATCAGCCACCCTGACGCCGGTAAGACCACCCTCACCGAGAAGTTCCTTCTCTACGGCGGAGCCATCGCCCAGGCCGGCCAGGTCAAGGGCAAGAAGAACACCCGCGCCGCTACCTCCGACTGGATGGAGATCGAGAAGCAGCGCGGTATTTCCGTTACCTCTTCCGTGATGCAGTTCCAGTATGAGGGCTTCTGCATCAACATTCTGGACACCCCCGGCCACCAGGACTTCTCCGAGGACACCTACCGCACCCTCATGGCCGCCGACAGCGCGGTGATGGTCATCGACGCCGCCAAGGGCGTGGAGGCCCAGACAAGAAAACTCTTCAAGGTGTGCGCCATGCGGGATATCCCCATCTTCACCTTCATCAACAAGATGGACCGTGAGGCCCGGGACCCCTTTGAGCTGTGCGAGGAGCTGGAGAAGGAGCTGGGGATCGACACCTACGCCATGAACTGGCCCATCGGCTGCGGCAAGGAATTTAAGGGCGTGTACGACCGGCAGAACCGGAAGGTCATCCACTTCACCTCCAACACCAATGCCCGGGCGGCCACCGCCACCGTCATCGAGCCCGACGACCCCGCCCTGGCCGACCTCATTGGGGCCTCCAAGCGGGACCAGCTGGTGGACGAGATCGACCTGCTGGACGGGGCCTCCTGCGACTTCGACCTGGACCGGGTGCGCCACGGAAAGCTCTCTCCCGTGTTCTTCGGCTCCGCCCTCACCAACTTCGGCGTGGAGCCCTTCCTGGAGGAGTTCCTCCGCATGACCACCGCCCCCCTGCCCCGGAAGGCGGGGGACGAGATCATCGACTCCTTTGACGAGGACTTCTCCGCCTTCGTCTTTAAGATCCAGGCCAACATGAACAAGGCCCACCGGGACCGCATCGCCTTCATGCGCATCGTCTGCGGCAAGTGTGAGGCCGACAGGGAGGTCTACCACGTCCAGGGCGGCAAGAAGATCCGCCTCTCCCGGCCCCAGCAGCTGATGGCCGCCGAGCGTGAGATCATCGAGGAGGCCTACGCCGGCGACATCATCGGTGTGTTTGACCCCGGCATCTTCTCCATCGGCGACACCCTGTGTACCCCCAGCAAAAAGTTTAAGTTCGACCCCATCCCCACCTTTGCTCCCGAGCACTTCCAGCGCATCCGCTCCATCGACACCATGAAGCGCAAGCAGTTCCTCAAGGGCGTGGAGCAGATCGCTCAGGAGGGCGCCATCCAGATCTTCAAGACCCCCTACTCCGGCATGGAGGAGGTCATTGTGGGCGTGGTGGGCACCCTGCAGTTTGACGTGCTGGAGTACCGCCTGCGCAGCGAGTACAACGTGGAGCTGTACAAGGAGGGCCTGCCCTACGAGTACCTGCGTTGGATTGTGAAGGAGGACGAGGACGCCCCCGCCCTCAAGGAGGAGGACCTGCTTCTCCCCAACGACGCCAAGCTGGTGGAGGACTACAAGGGCAACCAGCTGCTGCTGTTTGCCTCCCAGTGGTCCATCCAGTGGGTGCAGGACCGGAACAA
>CALXCT010000098.1 GCA_944386865.1 uncultured Oscillospiraceae bacterium
GGGGGACCCGGCTCTCCTTCGGCGGCGGGGAACTGACCGCCCAGGTGGTGGACGAGCTGGAGGGAGGCAACCGCCTGGTCCGCTTCGACTATGAGGGCATCTTCCTGGAGGTGCTGGAGCGGCTGGGGAAGATGCCCCTGCCGCCCTATATCAAGGCGGAGCTGCAGGACCGGGAGCGCTATCAGACGGTGTACTCCCGGGTGACCGGGTCCGCTGCCGCCCCCACCGCCGGCCTCCACTTCACCCCTGAGCTGCTGGAGAAGATCAAGGCCATGGGGGTGTCCCTGGCCTATGTGACCCTGCACGTGGGGCTTGGAACGTTCAGACCTGTAAAGGAAGAAAACATTACAGACCATGAGATGCATTCCGAGTACTGCATCATCCCCGAACAGGCCGCGGACACCATCAACCGTACCAGGCGGCAGGGAGGACGGGTGATCTGTGTGGGCACCACCTCCTGCCGCACCATCGAGTCCTTTGCGGCGGAGGACGGGACCCTGCAGGCCAGCGCGGGCTGGACGAATATTTTCATCTATCCGGGCTACCGCTTCAAGGTGCTGGACGGACTGATCACCAATTTCCACCTGCCTGAATCCACCCTGATCATGCTGGTCTCGGCATTGGCGGGCCGGGAGCATGTGCTGGCTGCCTACGAAGAGGCGGTGAGAGAGCGCTATCGCTTTTTCTCCTTCGGGGATGCCATGTTCATCGCCGACGGAGCCTGCCGGTGACGGCGGAATAACTGAAAGTAAGGAGCAGATCCGTTGTTTGAGGTTTTGAAACAGGAGGGAAGGGCCCGCCGCGGAGTATTTACCTGTCCCCACGGTACGGTCCAGACCCCTGTCTTTATGAATGTGGGCACGCAGGGTGCCATCAAGGGGGCGGTTTCCGCCCATGATCTGAAGAAGATCGGCTGCCAGATCGAGCTGTCCAACACCTATCACCTGCACCTCCGTCCGGGGGATGATGTGGTGAAGGCCATGGGCGGGCTGCACCGGTTTATGGACTGGGACGGGCCCATGCTCACCGACAGCGGCGGGTTTCAGGTGTTCTCCCTGTCGGGGCTGAGAAAGATCACGGAGGAGGGGGTCACCTTTGCCTCCCATATCGACGGGAGGCGGGTATTCATGGGGCCGGAGGAGTCCATGCGCATCCAGTCAAACCTGGGCAGCGACATCGCCATGGCTTTTGACGAGTGCATCGAGAATCCCTCGCCCCGGGACTATGTGCGTCAATCCTGTGAGCGCACCTACCGCTGGCTGGAACGGTGTGTGGCCGAGCATGAGAAGCTCAACGCCGCGCCCGGCTGCGTCAACCCCGGGCAGATGCTGTTCGGCATCAACCAGGGGGGGACCTATGCGGACCTGCGGGTGGAGCATATGCAGAAGATCGCAGGACTTCCCTGTGACGGATACGCCATCGGCGGTCTGGCGGTGGGGGAGCCCACCAACGTGATGTATGAGATCATCGAGGCGGTGGAGCCGTTCATGCCCCGGGAAAAGCCCCGGTACCTGATGGGGGTGGGCACGCCGTCCAACATCATCGAAGCGGTGGCCCGGGGCGTGGATTTCTTCGACTGCGTGATGCCTGCCCGCAATGCCCGCCACGGGAAGCTGTACACCTGGGAAGGCCCCATCAACATCAAGAATGAGAGATTCAAGCTGGATGAACGGCCCATCGACCCCGCCTGCAGCTGCCCTGTATGCCGCAGCTTCTCCCGCGCCTACCTGCGCCACCTGTTCGTGGCGGGGGAGATGCTGGCCATGCGGCTGGCGGTGCTGCATAACCTGTATTTCTACAACGACCTGATGGCCCGCATCCGCACCGCTCTGGACGAGGGACGCTTTGAGCAGTTCCGGGCGGAATACTCCGAAAAGCTGAGCCCCGCGGGGAAAACTTGACAAACTACTTGCAAAAAGACGGGAAGGACGATATAATGTTCCCTGCATATGTCCCCCCAGGGATGGAAACGAATTTTGGAGGTAATCATTTTGGGAGAGTACGGATACAGCATTATTATGATCGTGGCCCTGGTCGCCATCATGTATTTCCTGATGATCCGCCCGGAGAGCAAGCGCAAGAAGGCGGCGCAGACCATGCGCGATTCTCTTGCCGTGGGCGATGAGATCACCACGATCGGCGGCATCACCGGCACCATCTGCGCGGTGAAGGAGAACACCATTGTGTTCGAGAGCGGCGCCGACCGGGTTCGCCTTGAGGTGACCAAGTGGGCGATCTCCTCCAAGGGCGCCCAGACCGAGCAGGGCAAATAATACAAGCATGAATGAGATCCCTCCCGCATACGGTGGAACGAAAACCGGAATGCGGGAGGGATTTTTATGTCCAAAAATCGGGAGAAGGTCCAGGACACGCCGCTTCAGACCATGATCTCCGTGCTGACCGGCGCGGTGTGCGCGCTGGTGATCTGTGCGCTGCTCCTGCTTGCCGCCTCAGTGGGGATCTCCGTGGGGGTATGGGGGGAGGATGGTGTTTACAGACTGACCTTGGCCGCCTGTCTTGTGGGTAACCTGGCCGGCGGCATCATTGCACAGATTCGTGTCCGAGGGATCTGGGTAGCGGTTGGCGCATCAGCGGTGTTCTGTCTGCTGCTCCTCACTGTGGGAGTCTGCGCATTGAATGCCAGACCCTTTGAACCGTCCGGGCTGGGACTGATGGCCGCAGCGCTTCTGGGCGGGGTGCTGGCCGGCCTGCTTCGGCGGGGAAAGCGGAGGAGCGCTTCTCACAGAAGGCGGCGCTGATGTGTCGGGACAAGTTTACATAACAACTACACTCGCTTTTGGGGGACAGAATGGGTCCGGCTGAAAATGTATTTGTGCAGAATGACAGCGGACAGAGGAGTATACAGAAAGTATATATACAGGGTGTAATCTCGAGGAAGCGCGGTGATTGTCAAAACAAACAACGACATATGGTGCGTGCGATCCGAGGTAGAGCACCAGATATTGTCACGTTACGTGTGAAAGGCGTTGTCCGGCGGCATTACGGTTCATAAGTTGACATAACAGAGTTGACATAACGCATTGACATAATGAACAAATTTTGAACTTTTTATGTTCAGCCCCTTGCCTTTGCCGCCTGAAAAGGCGTATAGTACACTTACTTCCAGATATGGGGACTTCCCGTGCACTCCAAATGTGCCACGTCTATTTCTGATCGCGGCCACATAGACTCTTCTGAAAGAGGGGGATGGAGATGCGCTGGCGTGAGCTTCCGATCGACCAAAACAGAGCGATGTCCGACTGGAGGGCGGTGCTGTTCCTCTCCGTGCCGTTTCTTGCGGGGGGTGCTGCGGGGGCTGTGCTGTGTGCAGCCTCGGCTCCGGCGGAGGCTCAGGCAATGGCAGAGTACCTCGGCGGCCTTCTGTCGGCCGCAAGTGACGGTGCGCTGGCGTTGCCTTCCTTCTGGGCCGTCCTGTGGGAGATCCTGCGCTATCCTCTCTTGGCACTGCTTTTGGGTGTGGCGGCGGCAGGCCTGGTGGGTCTGCCCGCCCTGTTTGGCGTGCGCGGTTTTTTTCTTGGATATGCCATCACCACGTTTGCATCGTGCCTGGGGGCGGACGGGCTTCTGTTCGCTTTTTTACTAATCGGTGTCCCTGAGCTCGTGTCTCTGCCGGTCCTGTTCGTATTGGGCGCTCAGAGTGCCGCGTCCGCGCTGCGCCTGCTCTCCTGCTTTCTGCAGGGAAAGCGGCCTGCAAGGGTGTTGGACCGGAAGGAATTGATCCGCACGGGCTGCTGCATAGTTGCGCTGATCGTCTGGGCTGCTGCGGTGTCCTCCTTTCTGCCATCGCTGGTAAGCGTGGCGGGACGACTTTACGGATGAGAGAGAAGGTGTGTTGTTCTTGGACTATCTGAAGGAGTATCAGATCCATCTGCGGGATGAGAAGGGGGCCTCGGACAACACCCTCAGCTCCTATATGCGGGATATGCACCAGTTTGATGCCTATCTCGCGGACAAGGGCATTTCCCTGCGGCAGGTCATCCAGAGCGACATTGAGAATTATGCCAAGTATCTGACGGTCAAGGGGAAGTCAGCCTCCACGGTGACCCGGGCCATGGCATCGATCAAATCCTTTTATAATTACATGCTCAATCACGGGCAGGTCAGCAGCAATCCTGCCAAGGGTATCGCGCCCGCCAAGGTGGAGCGAAAGCTGCCTCAGATCCTGACCAGCAAAGAAGTGGAGCTTTTTCTGGAGCAGCCGGAGTGCACAGACCTGAAGGGGTTCCGGGACCGGGCGATGCTGGAACTCCTTTACGCCACAGGTATCCGGGTGAGCGAGCTGATCGGGCTGAATGTGGAGGACTTGAACCTGAGCGCCGGCATTCTGCGGTGCAGCAGCAAGGGCAAGGAGCGGCTGATCCCTCTGTACCCCGCCGCTGTGCGGGCGCTGTCCGACTATGTGGACCGCATCCGTCCCCAGATGATTGACTCTCCGGAGGAGCGGGCGCTGTTCGTCAACGTCAGCGGAGAGCGGATGTCCCGCCAGGGCTTCTGGAAGCTGATCAAGCACTATCAGGAGAAGGCCGGTATCCAGAAGGAGATCACGCCCCACACCCTGCGCCACTCCTTCGCGGCCCATCTGCTGGAAAACGGGGCCGACCTGCAGTCCATTCAGGAAATGCTGGGACATGCCGATATCTCCTCCACCCAGATCTATTCCCAACTGGTGAACCAGAAGCTGAAAAACGTGTACAACAAAGCTCACCCCCGTGCATAGAATGAAAACAGAAGCGCCCCTGACAGAGCGCTGTGATGGATTTCCTCCTACGTAATGCGCGCAGGCCGCCTGAAGCAGTCAAGATGCTCCGGGCGGCCTGCGCCGTTTTGCCCTTGGACAGGGGAGAGAAACCCTTTCGATTTCCTTGACCTTTCTTCGGTTCCCATATATAATATTATGGCTTATCCATACAACTGTGGACAGGTCTATCGGTGTATCCCGGGGCAACAGGCCGCCAATGCGCGGCCGGCTGCGCCCCGGACAGGAAAGGACGCGCTGGATTTGAAGATCATCATCGTAGGGGACGGCAAGGTCGGCTTCACGCTGGCCGAGCAGCTCTCCCGGGAAAATCACGATATCACCATCATCGACACGGACGAGCAGGTGCTGCGCCACGCTGCCGACGTGCTGGACGTGCTCTGCATCCGGGGCAACGGCGCCGCCATCACCCCGCTGAAGGAAGCGGGGGTGGAGTCGGCCGACATCGTCATCGCCGCCACAAGTGAGGACGAAGTGAATATGGTCTGCTGCCTGACCGCCAAGCGGCTGGGCGCGGCCTACACCATCGCCCGGGTCCGGAACACGGACTACGCGTCCGACTACAACGCGATGAAAAAAGAGCTTGGGATCGACATGATCATCAACCCCGAGCTTGCCACTGCCATTGAGATCTCCCGCCTGCTCCGGTTCCCCAACGCGGCCAACATCGACACCTTCTGCCGGGGGCGGGTGGAGCTGATGGGCTTTCGTATCCAGGAGGGGGATTTCCTGTGCGGCAAGCCCCTCTCTGAGCAGTCCAACCGGCTGAAAAACCTGCCCATCCTGTTCTGTGCGGCGGAGCGGGGGGAGGAGGTCTACATCCCCAACGGCGGCTTCATCCCCATGCCCAACGATAACCTGTATGTGATCGGTGAGCCGGTGGGCCTGAGCCAGTTTTTCCGCCTGCTGGGCCGGTACATCCCCAAGATCAAGACCGTGTTCATCATCGGGGGAGGGAAGATCACCCGGTATCTCTCCACCCTGCTGAGCAAGATGAGCATGCACGTGACCATCGTGGAGAACAAGATGGCCCGCTGCCAGGAGCTGAGCGAGCAGCTGCCCAACGCCACCATCATCTACGGCGACGGGACGGACCAGGAGCTTTTGGAGTCGGAAAATCTCGGCTCCTCGGACGCCTTCGTGGCGCTGACCGACCGGGATGAGGACAATCTGATCACCGCCCTGTACGCCAGGCACCTGGGCGTGCCCAAGGTGGTCCCCAAGGCAAACCGCCAGAACTATACGGGCATCGCCCAGTCGGTGGGGCTGGACAGCGTCATCTCGCCAAAGTACATCACAGCGGAGCAGATCCTCCAGGTGGTGCGCGGCATGGAGAATTCCAAGGGCAGCGTGATGAAAACGCTTTACCGCATCGCGTCAAACAAGGCGGAGGCCATGGAATTCGTGATCAACGAGACCACCGAGCACCTTGGTATCCCGCTGAAGGACCTTCCTTTGAAAAACGGCATCCTCGTGGCTCTGATCGTCCACCAGAACCGGATCACCATCCCCGAGGGCAGTTCCGTCATGCGGCAGGGGGACACGGTCATCGTTGTCTCCCGGGACCATACGATCCTGGACATCAATGATATCTTCCGCACCCCGCTGCTTGATAAGGATCGGAGGCCGCTATGAATTTCAGGCTGGTTTTCAAGATCTGCGGCAGGCTTCTGATGGTGGAGGCGGCGGCAATGCTGCTGCCCCTGCTGGTCGCACTTCTGTACGGGGAATCGCCCCGGCCTTTTCTCTATTCCATCGTGATCATAGCCGCCGTGGGCTTCATTCTCTCCCAGCTGCCCTCGGAGAATCATTTTTTCATCCGGGAAGGATTCTTCACTGTCGGCATGATCTGGGTCCTGATGGGACTTGCGGGATCGCTTCCTTTTTTCTACAGCGGATATTTTACATCCTTCATCGACTGCGTGTTCGAGTCCTTCTCCGGCTTCACTACCACAGGAGCCACCATATTGACCGATGTGGAGGTCCTGCCCCGGGGCATCCTGTTCTGGCGCTCCCTGACGCACTGGATCGGCGGCATCGGCGTGCTGGCCCTCTCACTGGCGCTCCTGCCCTCACTGGGTGCAAGGTCACAGTACCTTACACGTGCAGAAACACCAGGGCCTGTCGTGTCAAAGCTCACACCCAAACAGTCGCGCTCCTCCATCATTCTGTATGCCATCTACTGCACCCTCACGCTGCTGGAGATCATCGCGCTGCTCATCGCGGGCATGCCTCTTTACGACGCAGTGTTGCACACCTTCTCCACCGCGGGCACCGGCGGTTTTTCCTCCATGAATCTGAGCATCGGGGCATATGGGAATCCGGTGTTTGAGATGATCATCGCCGTGTTCATCCTGCTGTTTTCCATCAATTTCTCCATCTATTACCTGCTGATCTGCAGACGCTTCCGGGAGATCTGGAAAAGCGACGAGCTGCGGTTTTTCCTGACTGTGGTGGTGCTGGCCACCGTGGCCGTCTCCCTGAATATACGGCATCTCTATGACGGGCTGGGGGAGGCCTTCCGCTACGGCTTCTTTCAGGTCGTTTCCATCATTTCCACCACCGGCTTCTGCACCGACAATTTTGTGCTCTGGCCGGAGTTTTCCCAGATGCTGCTGGTCCTGCTGATGCTGTGCGGCGCCTGCGCAGGTTCCACCGGCGGCGGCATGAAGTGCTCCCGCATCCTGCTGCTGCTGCGCTGTATCCGGCGGGATATCCACCAGGTTCTGCACCCCAGGTCAGTGGTGGTGGTCAAGCTTGACGGAAAGGGGGTGGACGAGGACACGCTGCGCAGCGTGCTGATTTTCTCCTCTTCTTATCTGCTGATCACCTTGATTGCAGCCCTGCTGATCTCCTTGGACAATTTCTCCTTCACCACTTCCTTCACCGCGGCCCTGACCTGTGTGAGCAACACCGGGCCCGGCCTTGCCCTGGTGGGGCCCCACGGAAACTTCCACGCCTTCTCCAGCCTGAGCAAGGTGGTGCTCTCCCTGTGCATGGTGATCGGGCGCCTGGAGATCCTTCCCATCCTGGTGCTTTTCAGCAGAAATGCTTGGAAACGCGCATAGATTCCTGGAGCCGTCGTACAAAACGCATAAAGCGAAAAAATTTGCAGGAAAATCTGCAAGAATGGCTTGAAAATCTGCCTCGATATGGTAAACTAAATAAGTTGAAAATCTGCCGGGCGTCCGGCGGATGGGTCCGCCCTAAAAATGCGGTCTCAAGTAAAAGTTAAGGAGTTGGAAATCTTGGAAAATCTGCTTTTGCTGGGTTTCCTCGGCGCTGTCCTGGCTCTGGTCTTCGCTGGCATTCAGCGCAGCCGTGTCATGAGCTTCTCCGAGGGCAACGACAAGATGGTAAAGATCGCCTCCGCTATCCGTGAGGGTGCCAATGCTTACCTGAAGCATCAGTACACCACCGTGGCCAAGGTCTTCGTCATCGTGTTCATTATCCTGCTGGCCATCGCCTTCGGCAGCGGCGGGAGCATGCTCTCCCAGTTCACCCCCTTCGCCTTCCTGACCGGCGGTATCTGGTCCATGCTGGCCGGCCTGATCGGCATGAAGATCGCCACCAATTCCAATGCCCGTACCGCTTGGGCCGCTTCCGAGAGCCTGAACAAGGGCCTGCGCGTGGCCTTCTCCTCCGGCTCTGTCATGGGCTTCACTGTGGTGGGCCTGGGCATGCTGGACATCACCCTGTGGTTCTGCATCCTGCACTTCATCGCCGGCATCGACGATCCCGTGAACCTGGGCAACATCATGGTCATGAACGGCATGGGCGCCTCCTTTATGGCTCTGTTCGCCCGTGTGGGCGGCGGCATCTACACCAAGGCCGCCGACGTGGGTGCCGACCTGGTGGGCAAGGTTGAGGCCGGCATCCCGGAGGATGACCCCCGCAACCCCGCCACCATCGCCGACAACGTGGGCGATAACGTGGGCGATGTGGCCGGCATGGGCGCCGACCTGTACGAGTCCTATGTGGGCTCCATCCTGGCCACCTTCTCCCTGGGTGCCTGCGCCGGCTACGGCTGGCAGGGCATGGCGCTGCCCGTGATGCTGGCCGTGTGCGGCATCATCTGCTCCCTGATCGGCACCTTCTTCGTCAAGACCAAGGAAGATGCCACCCAGAAGTCCCTGCTGACCTCTCTGCGCACCGGTACCTATCTGTCCGCTATCCTTTCCGCTATCGTGGCCGCGCCTCTGACCTATCTGATCCTGGGCAACTGGGGCGTTTATGTGGCCATCCTGTGCGGCCTGATCGGCGGCTGCGCCATCGGCTACTTCACCGAGTACTACACCTCCGACAACTACAAGCCCACCCAGAAGCTGGCCGCTACCTCTGAGACCGGCGCTGCCACCGTCATCATCGGCGGCATCTCCCTGGGCCTGATGTCCACCATCGCCTCCATCCTGATCGTGGCCGTGGCCATTCTGGTCAGCTACTTCGCCGCCGGCGGCTCCGTGACCATCATCGATGATGCCGGCCAGTTCACCGACACCTTCAACCGCGGCCTGTACGGCATCGGCATCGCCGGCGTGGGCATGCTGTCCACTCTGGGCATCACTCTGGCCACCGACGCCTATGGCCCCGTGGCCGACAACGCCGGCGGCATCGCCGAGATGGCCGGCCTGCCTGAGGAGGTGCGTGACCGCACCGACGCTCTGGACTCTCTGGGCAACACCACCGCTGCCACCGGCAAGGGCTTCGCCATCGGCTCCGCTTCTCTGACCGCTCTGGCTCTGCTGGTGTCCTACGTGAATATCGTCCAGGAGCGCACCACCGAGACCCTGAACTTCACCCTGACCAGCCCCACCGTTCTGGTCGGCCTGTTCATCGGCGCCATGCTGACCTTCGTCTTCTCTGCCTTCACCATGAGCGCGGTGCAGACCGCCGCCCAGTCCATCGTGATCGAGGTGCGCCGTCAGTTCCGTGAGATCGCCGGCATCATGGAGTACAAGGCTGATCCCGACTACGCTGCCTGCGTGGGCCTGTGCACCAAGGGCGCTCTCAAGGAGATGGTCGCCCCTGCGCTGCTGGCCATCATCGTCCCCATCGCCACCGGCCTGATCCTTGGCCCCACCGGCGTGGTGGGCCTGCTGGGCGGTGTGTCCGTCACCGGCTTTGCTATGGCTGTGTTCATGTCCAACGCCGGCGGCGCCTGGGACAACGCCAAGAAGTACATTGAGCGGGGCAATCACGGCGGCAAGGGCTCCGACTGCCACAAGGCTGCCGTGGTGGGCGACACCGTGGGTGATCCCTTCAAGGACACCTCCGGCCCGTCCCTGAACATCCTGATCAAGCTGTGCTCCACCGTGTCCATCGTCTTCTCCGGCCTGATCCTGGCCTTCAATCTGATCGGCATGATGTGAGTTTGAATGCCCGGCCCGCTTATGCGGGCCGGGCATTTTTCCAATCTTTCTCCAAGCGGATGCCGAAAATAACACACAATGAAAAGAAGCAGGGAGTCTTGTGTATACAGGACTCCCTGCCTCGGTTTGCTATAAAACTCTTCCAGCGCGCTCAGCGGTATGCCACCAGCTCGATCTCCAGCTTGGCACCGCCGGGCAGTCCGGCCACCTGGACACAGGAGCGGGACGGTGGGTCCTGGGGAAAGCGGGTGGCATAGATCGCGTTGACGGCGGCAAAGTCCTTCAGGTCGGCGAGAAAGACCGTGGTCTTCACCACATGGGAAAAGTCCATCCCGTTGGCCTTCAGCACCGCCTCCAGGTTGCGCAGCACCTGCTCTGCCTGCTCCTCGATGGTGTCGCCCGCCAGCTTTCCGGTCTCGGGCACCAGGGGGATCTGGCCGGAGGTAAAGAGAAATCCGCCGGCGGACACCGCGTGGCTGTACGGCCCGATGGCCGCGGGTGCGCCTTCGGCGCGAATGGTCTGTTTCATGGGGCTCATCCTCCTTTTTTCTGAGAATATTATAGCGCGCGGGGGAAGAATTGCAAGCAAAACCGCATTGCGCGCTGCAGTACAATGTGTTACAATAGCTTACGTTGAGCCGGCTTTTTCCGGCAGTCTTCAGCAGATGAACAATGACAGGGAGGTACGGCATGACGCAGTATGTCAACGCGGAGAGCTTTCTGAACTGGTATGATTCGGTGCACGCCGGAGCGCGGCCCTCCGACCAGGAGGTGCTGGACCAGGTGGTACGTCAGTTTCAGCAGACCCGGAGAGAGGAGTTCGTCCTTCCCGCGGAGCAGACCAAAAGCGGCAGGGAGGAGCGCTGCCCCTTCCGGTTCGAGCATCTGAACTGCTGCGGCGCGGACCGGGTCATCATCAGCTTCTGACCTGAGACGGCGTGGAGAAAGCTGTGAGGATCCTGGGGATCGACCCGGGCTTTGCCATCGTGGGCTTCGGTCTGGTGGAGGCGGGACGGGGCCGCTGCGCCGCGCTGCGCTGCGGCGCCATCAACACACCGGCGGGCCTTCCGCTGCCCACGCGTCTGCTCCAGATCGCCCGGGACATGGAGACTCTGCTGGAGCAGTTCCGCCCCGACGCCATGGCGGTGGAGGAACTGTTCTTCAACACCAATGTGACCACCGGTATCGGCGTGGCTCAGGCCCGGGGCGTGATCCTGATGACTGCGGAAAAGCTGGAGGTCCCCATTTTTGAGTACACTCCCTCCCAGGTGAAGCAGGCGGTGGTGGGCTACGGCAAGGCGGAAAAGCGGCAGGTCATGGACATGACCCGCCGTCTGCTGAACCTGAAGGAGCTGCCCCGGCCGGACGACGCGGCCGACGCGCTGGCCGTGGCCCTGTGCCACGCCAGATCGTCCACCTCGCTGCTTTCGGGAAGGGGATAGGCAAGTCGGGAGGAACAAAGCGATGTTTTACCATGTGAGCGGCACGGTGGCCCACACGGAGCCTTACCTTGCCGTGATCGACTGCGGCGGCGTGGGCTACGCCTGCCGCACCACCAGCTATACCCTGTCCACCCTGAAGAAAGGTGACAAGGCAAAGCTCTTTACACATCTGAATGTCCGGGAGGACGCCGTGGAACTGTACGGCTTCGCCACCCAGGAGGAGCTGAGCCTGTTCCGGCAGCTGATCTCGGTGTCCGGCGTGGGCCCCAAGGCGGCGCTGTCCATCCTGTCTGCCACGACGCCCGCCAATCTGGCGTTGTCCATCATCACAGGCGACGAGAAGGCGCTCACCTGCGCCCAGGGGATCGGCAAGAAGATCGCCCAGCGGGTGATCCTGGAGCTGAAAGACAAGCTGGCCAAAGGTCAGACCTTGGGCCCGGTGGGGGAGAGCTACGGGGGAAGCGGCGTGACCGTGATCCCAGAGAACAAGCTCTCCGAGGCGTCCGCCGCCCTTGCAGTGCTGGGCTATTCCCAGGGAGAGATCAACCTGGCGCTGAAGGGGATCGACCTGGACGCATTCAGCCTGGAGGAGATCATCCGCCAGGCACTGAAAAAGATGATGAAGGGATGAGTGGTGCGGAGCACAGCGGGCCCGCCGGGACCGCTGTCAAAAGCGGCGCCACCTTTGACACCTGCCTGACCACGGTCATCTCCTGTACCTCCCGGCACTTCATCTGCTGGTCCATTGCCGGGCGTACGTGAACTGCTTTATCCTCCGCTACTGAAACGAGGCGATGATGTGAGCATCGATTTTTCCAACGATGAACTGAATATGGATGACTTTGAGCCTCTTGTCACCACAACGCTCACCCGGGAGGATGAGGGGGAGTATACCCTGCGGCCCAAGACTCTGCGGGAGTACATCGGGCAGGAGAAGGCCAAAGGCAATCTGGAGGTGTTCATCCAGGCGGCCAAGATGCGCGCCGAGCCGCTGGACCACGTGCTGCTCCATGGCCCGCCGGGCCTTGGCAAGACCACGCTGAGCAACATCATCGCCAATGAGATGGGGGTCAATATCCGCATCACCTCCGGCCCGGCCATCGAGAAGGCGGGGGATCTGGCGGCGCTGCTGACCAATCTGCAGGAAAACGACATCCTGTTTGTGGATGAGATCCACCGGCTGAACCGCTCGGTGGAGGAGATCCTCTATCCCGCCATGGAGGATTACGCCATCGACATCATCATCGGCAAGGGGCCTTCGGCCAACTCCATCCGGCTGGACCTGCCCAAATTCACCCTCATCGGGGCCACCACCCGGGCCGGTCAGCTGTCCGCGCCCCTGCGGGACCGCTTCGGGGTGACCCTGCGGCTGGAGCTGTATACCCCGGAGGAGCTGGCCCAGATCGTGACCCGGTCAGCAGGGATTCTGGGGGTCCCCATCGAGCCGGCCGGTGCCATGGAGATCGCCCGCCGGAGCCGGGGCACGCCCCGCATCGCAAACCGGATGCTCCGCCGGGTGCGGGACTTCGCCCAGGTGAAGGCGGGAGGCGTCATCACCCGGGAGGTGGCCGACCAGGCGCTGACCGCGCTGGAGGTGGACCACCTGGGGCTGGATAGCGTGGACCGGCGGATGCTGTCCAGCATCATCGAGAATTACCGGGGAGGTCCGGTGGGACTGGAGACCCTGGCGGCCACCATCAACGAGGAGCCGGTCACCTTGGAGGATGTCTACGAACCCTATCTGATGCAGCTGGGCTTTCTGACCCGCACGCCCCGGGGGCGCTGCGTCACTCCAAAGGCCTATCAGCACCTGGGACTGTCCGTCCCCGGCGGGGCGGGGGAGCTGCCGGAGCAGCTGTCCTTCTGACGGATGTCTGGCGCTTGCGGCGTTTCTCCGCCTGCAGCACAGGCATGGGGCTTCTTCCCGGGAAATAAAAATGATCTGACCAGTTTGAAAGAAAGAGGTAATCATAGTATGGGTAAACTGTTTGGGACTGACGGTATCCGCGGCGTGGTCAACGCCGGGCTGGACGCGGAGCTTGCCTACCGGGTGGGCCTGGCCGCGGCCTCGGTGCTGGCCGAGGTAACGGAGGGCAAGCCCAAGTTCACCATCGGCAAGGACACCCGCATCTCCTGTGATCTACTCAAGGGCGCTCTGATCAGCGGGCTCTGTTCCGCTGGCGCCGACGTGCTGGACCTGGGCACCATCCCCACCCCGGCGGTGGCCTGGGCCACGGTGGAGTACCAGGCGGACGCGGGCATCGTGATCTCCGCCAGCCACAACCCATTTGAACACAACGGCATCAAGATCTTTAACGGAAAGGGCTTCAAGCTCTCTGACGAGCTGGAGGAAAAGATCGAGGAGATCGTCCTGTTCGGGGCCAACAACGTCCCCCGCAAGACCCACAGGGAGATCGGCAAGGTGTCCTATATCGCGCCCCGGGCGGTAAACGACTATGTGGATCATCTGGTGCAGACGGTAGGGGGGGAACTGGGCTCCCTGCGCATCCTGGTGGACTGCGCCAACGGTGCCTCCTATACCACCGCCGGCAAGCTGTTCGACCGCTTTGAGAGCCTGCGCACCGACATCATCAATGCCGACCCTGACGGCCTGAACATCAACGACCACTGCGGCTCCACCCACATGGACAGCCTGGCGGCCATGGTGCGGGCCGGCGGCTACGACATCGGCATCGCCTTTGACGGCGACGCGGACCGCTGCCTGGCTGTGGATGAGAACGGTGAGCTGGTGGACGGCGACCAGATCATGGCCATGTGCGGTCTGGATATGCGCCGCAGGGGCGTTCTGGATGGGAACGCCATCGTGGCCACGGTGATGTCCAATCTGGGTCTGCGGATCTTCTGCAAGGAGCAGGAGCTGGCCTTCATCGCCACCGACGTGGGCGACCGGAACGTGCTGGAGCGTATGCTGGCCGAGGGCTATAAGCTGGGCGGTGAGCAGTCGGGCCACATGATCTTCCTGGACTACGCCACCACCGGTGATGGGCAGCTCACCGCCCTACAGCTGCTCAAGCTGCTCGGCGCCAGCGGAAAGAAGCTGTCGGAGCTGGCCTCGGTCTGCAGCCGTTATCCCCAGGTGCTGCTCAACGTGCCCGTCCGGGACAACCAGCACAAGCAGGAAGTGATGGCGGATGCGGAGCTGAAGGAACGCATCGCCGCAGAGGAGGCCTCTCTGAATGGGGAGGGGCGGATCTTGGTGCGTCCCTCGGGCACCGAGGCGTTGGTGCGCGTGATGGTGGAGGCAAAGGACCCCCAGAAGGCTCAACAGTGTGCGCAGAATTTGGCTGATTATATAAAAAAGATATAATTCGCCAAAAATGAATAAAAAGTTTTGTACAAACTGTTGACAAGGCTGATTTTGAAGGATATAATGCAAGGAGAATCTGGATGGCACTGTGCGCTAAGGACTATCAAGCCCTGTCGGACGAGGATCTCTGCCGCCTGATCGCCCAGGGCGATCTTCAGGGAGAGGAAGTTCTGGCCGGCAGGTACAGCCGTCTGGTTCGCATCTGTGCGCGGCCGTATTTCCTGGCGGGCGGGGACAGCGAGGATCTGATCCAGGAGGGGATGCTGGGGCTGCTTTCCGCAGTACGCAGTTTCGATTCTGACAGAGACACCGCATTCCGTGCTTACGCTGAGGTTTGTATCCGGCACCGCCTGATTTCCGCGGTCAAAGCGGCATTGGGCGACAAGCATGCACCGTTGAACAACTGTATCTCTTTCGAAACCCCTCTTTTTGATGGCGATTGCATCCTGGGTTTGTCCGGCGGCGATCCCATACAGCGCAGCCCCGAGGAGGAACTCCTGGACAGGGAGGCGCTGCAGGAGCGGACCGACCTGCTTCAAGGTCAACTTTCCGGTTTCGAAGCATTGGTCCTCAAGCTGTATCTGAACGGGCTTTCCTATGCAGAGATCGCAGCCGAGGTTGACCGACCCACCAAGGCGGTGGACAACGCCGTGCAGCGTGTGCGAAAAAAGCTGTCGCGGCAACTTTCTTCCGGCGAATTCAGCAAGGGCTGAACGCAATATAACATGGTCCCAGTTATCACGGTATATCCGGCCTGGGCAACGAGTCAAAGAGAGGGAAATCATCATGTACGAAGACAAGACACTGGTTTGTAAGGAATGTGGCAATGAGTTCGTGTTCACCGCTGGTGAGCAGGAGTTCTATGCCGAGCGCGGCTTCCAGAATGAGCCCCAGCGCTGCAAGGCCTGCCGCGACGCCCGCAAGAACGCTGCCCGTGGTCCCCGTGAGTACTTCACCGCTACCTGCGCTGCCTGCGGCGGCGAGGCTCGGGTTCCCTTTGAGCCCAAGTCCGACCGTCCCGTGTACTGCAGCGACTGCTTCGCCAAGATGCGCGAGCAGCAGGGCTGATCAACTGCTGGAAAAGGAAGGCACCCTATCGGGGTGCCTTCCTTTTTTGCACAGCAAAGGATTCCTTTATAAAAAAGAAATTCCCATTGAAAAACCGCGCCGAATGCGGTATACTGTCCTATATTATTGAATACGGAGGTCTACCGCCATGACTACCATTACCAAAGATACCATCATCGGCGATATTCTGGATATCGCTCCCCAGACCGCGCCCATCTTCATGTCCATCGGCATGCACTGCCTCGGCTGCCCCGCCTCTCGCGGCGAGACTGTGGAGGAGGCCTGCATGGTCCACGGTGTGGAGGTCGACGCGCTGCTGGAGAAGGTCAACGCCATGATCGCCGCCGGCAACTGAGAAACAGCTGAAAAGCAGGGGCGCGAACCGCCCCTGCTTTTTTCTGATGATGGGAGGGATGTGCAGGATGCGTCAGCTGGAACTGACCCCGCGGCTGCTTGCAGTGGCCCGTCTGGTGCCGCGGGGCGCGCGGTTTGCCGACGTGGGCACTGACCATGCCTATCTGCCTGTGTGGCTGATCCGTCAGGGGATCATCTCCTCTGCCATCGCAACCGACCTGCGACCCGGCCCGCTGGAGCGCGCCCGGGAAACCCTGGAGCGCTTTAGGCTGACCGGCACGGTCCAGCTCCGCCTGTGCGACGGGCTGCAGGGAGTGAGGCCGGGGGAGGTGGACACGGTGGCCATCGCCGGCATGGGCGGTGAGACCATTGCGGAGATCCTCAGCGGTGCCCCCTGGCTGAAGGAGATGGGCGTCAGGCTGGTGCTCCAGCCCATGAGCACCCAGCGGGAGCTGCGCCTGTGGCTGCGGGAACACGCCTTCCGGATCGACTTTGAGACGGTGGCGGAGGAGGATGGTACGTTTTACAACGTGCTGCTGGCCGTGCCGGGGCAGATGCCGCCCCTCACCAGGGGGCAGGAGTGGGCCGGCCTGCAGGACCCGGAAAATCCTCTGCTGGGTGCTTATCTGGGCCGGGAGATCGACCGGGTCCGGCGGGTGCTGTCCAGCCTGGATCGGGCGAAACAGTCATCCGGACTCCGCCAGCGCAGGCTGTGGCTGGAGCTTCTGCTGCGGGAGCTGGAACAGGAAAAAAAGGAGTGGGAACAGTGTCAACAGTAAAGGATGTCTTTCAGATCATCGACCGGGCCGCGCCCTTTGAGACGCAGCTGTCCTTTGACAACGCGGGCTTCCTGGTGGGGCACGGGGATCAGCCGGTGGACAATATCTTGGTAGCGTTGGACATCACCCTGGAGGTGATCGAGGAGGCCAGGGAGTTGGGCGCGCAGCTGATCGTGTCCCACCATCCTGTGATCTTCTTCCCGGTGAAAAGCATCACGGACGGCGACCCTGTGGGCCGCAAGCTTCTGGCCTTGACACAGTATGGCATCTCAGCTATCTGTGCCCATACCAACCTGGATGCGGCCAGGGATGGGGTCAACGACTGCCTTGCCCGAAAGGCAGGACTGACGGAGATTGAGCTGCTGAATGAGGGCGGGACCGACCGAAACGGCAGCCCCTACGGCATCGGCCGGATCGGGATGCTGCGGGACGGCGCGTCCATGGGACTGGAGGAGTATGCCCGGTTCATCAAGGAGGCGCTGGGGGCCAACGGGGTGCGCTATGTGGACGCGGGCAGGCCGGTCCACAGGGTGGCCGTGGGCGGCGGCGCCTGCGCGGATATGATGGGGGAGGCTCTGGCAAAGGGCTGCGACACCTTCGTCACCTCCGATGTGAAATATGACGGCTTCCTGGACGCCAAGGCTCTGGGACTGAATTTGATCGATGCGGGCCATTTCCCCACGGAGAACGTGGTCGTCCCCGCGCTGGCCGTGCTTCTTACACGGGAGCTGCCCGGGGTCCAGGTGTCCTGTTCTGCCCGGCACCGTGAAGTTTTTTCGTATTTATAAGGCGGAGAACTTGCTTTTTTCCACGGATTAGTATAAAATGACTCTGCAATTTTTAGCTTTCGGAAGGGAAGATGAGGATACAGTATGTCGGGACATTCTAAGTGGCATAACATTCAGAAAACCAAGGGTGCTGCGGACGCCAAGCGCTCCCAGGCCTTTACCAAGGTCGCCCGTGAGATCATCGTGGCGGTGAAGACCGGCGGCAGCGGTGATCCCGCCAACAACTCCCGCCTGGCCACCGTCATCGCCAAGGCCAAGGCGGTCAATATGCCCAACGACAACATCAAGCGCACCATTGAGCGCGCGCTGGGGTCTGGCAACGGTGACAACTACGAGAGCGTGGTCTACGAGGGCTACGGCCCCTCCGGCGTGGCCGTGATCGTGGAGGCTCTGACCGATAACCGCAACCGCACCGCCTCTGACGTGCGTCATGCCTTCGACAAGTTCGGCGGCAACATGGGCGCCACCGGCTGCGTGTCCTGGTCCTTTGACCGCAAGGGCGTCATCGTGATCGACAACGAGGACGAGGACCTGGAGGAGGACACCGTGATGATGGACGCGCTGGAGGCCGGCGCGGACGATTTCCAGCCGGATGAGGGCGTGTTTGAGATCTACACCGATCCCGACGCGTTCCCCGACGTCTGCTCCGCGCTGGAGGGGAAGGGCTACGTGTTCGCCTCCGCCGCGGTGGAGATGGTCCCCCAGAACTATGTGAAGCTCACCGGGGAAGACGATGTGAAGAACATGGAGAAGCTCATCGATATGCTGGAAGACAATGACGACGTGCAGAACGTCTTCCACAACTGGGAGCAGGAGTAAAAAAAGAGCAGGCGATGCGGTGAGCAAGCTCATCGTATCGCCTGTTTTTTCTGCAAGTAAGCCTGTAAGCCGGGTTCTGTCATTTAAGACAGCCATCTATCTCGACGCACCGTTGCCGGTACGCTCAAGCCGCCTCCCCGGGACGGCCGGGCCGGCCTGTTGTCCCTCCACGGCGTTGCTCCGGATAGAGTTTACAGCGACGGACGCTTGGCACGCCGTCGGGTGAGCTCTTACCTCGCCTTTCCACCCTTACCGCCCGTTTGTCTCCCAGGGGAGACAGGCGGGCGGCGGTATATCTCTGTTGCACTTTTCCTGGGGTCGCCCCCGGCGGGTGTTACCCGTTATCCTTGCCCTGCGGAGCCCGGACTTTCCTCACGGATGGGCCTTTCGCCCCGCCCGCGCGGCTGTCCAGCTTGCTTGCAGGGGTTATTGTACCGGATTGGCGGAGGAATGTCAAATCAAAACGGGGAAAATTCCCCATTTGATTGAATTCTTTGGTTCACCGCTGTATAATACTTTGGTTAGACTACTTCACTGGAAGGGAGATTTTTTCTTGACCGCCATGGAAACCTATCTGCATAGCCTGAAAGGGAAGCGGGTGGCTGTGATCGGCATCGGGATCAGCAACACCCCTCTTATCCGGCTGCTGCTGTCCGCCGGGGTCGATGTGACCGCGTGCGATAAAAACGAACGGGAGAGCTTCGGTCCTCTGGCAGACGAACTGGAGGCACAGGGCGCGCGGCTGCGGCTGGGCGCCGGCTATCTGGATGGACTTGACCAGGATGTGATCTTCCGCACCCCCGGGATGCACCCGGATACGCCTGCACTCGCCCAGGCCAGAGCGCGCGGCAGCGTGGTCACCTCGGAGATGGAGGCGTTTTTCCAGGTCTGTCCCTGCCGCATCATCGCCGTGACGGGCAGCGACGGCAAGACCACCACCACCACCATCATCTCGGAGCTGATGAAGCGGGCGGGCTTCCGCACCTATGTGGGGGGCAATATCGGCCATCCGCTGTTGGCCGAGGCGGGGGAGATGACCCCGGAGGACGTGGCGGTGCTGGAGTTGTCCTCCTTCCAGCTCATGACCATGAGCCAGAGCCCCCACATCGCCGTGGTCACCAATCTGGCCCCCAACCATCTGGATATCCACCGCTCCATGGAGGAGTATGTCGCCGCCAAGGAGAACATCTTCCTGCATCAGCGCGCGGAAGACAAGGTGGTGCTGAATTTTGACAATGAGATCACCCGGGGCTTCGCCGCGAAGGCCCCCGGGCAGGTGGTGCCGTTCAGCCGGGCACAGGGCGTGGGCCGGGGCGTCTTCCTCCGGGACGGCATGATCTGGGCTGCTGATACGGCGGGGAACGCCAGAGCGGTGCTCCGCCAGGACGAGATCCTCATCCCCGGCATCCACAACGTGGAAAACTATATGGCGGCCATCGCCGCCGTGGACGGGCTGGTGCCCGACGAGCTGATCCGGGAATTTGCCCGCAGCTTCGGGGGTGTGGAGCACCGTATCGAGCTGGTCCGGACGGCGAACGGGGTACGTTACTACAACGATTCCATCGCCTCCAGCCCCACCCGCACCATCGCGGGACTGCGCTCCTTCCGGGAAAAGGTGATCCTGATCGCCGGCGGATATGACAAGCATATCCCCTATACACCAATTGGCCCCGAAATTGTGGAGCACGTTAAGGCGTTGGTGCTCACCGGCGCCACCGCGTCCAAGATCCGTGAGGCGGTGGAAGCGGCTGATGGCTACGGTGAGGGGCGGCCTGTCATCGTGGAGAAGGACGACTTCCGTCAGGCGGTCCTGGCGGCCCGGGAACTGGCTCAGCCGGGGGATGTGGTCATCCTCTCGCCGGCCAGCGCCTCTTTCGACCACTTCAAGAATTTCATGGAGCGCGGCGAGACCTTTAAGAAAATCGTGCAGGAGTTCTGATCCTGACTGGGAGGGTCCCATTTGGATATGTTTCAGACCATCCGGCGGCTGTCTGAGCTGAACAGCCCGTCCGGCTCCGAGGAGGCGGTGGGTGCGGCGGCTGCCAAGCTGCTGGCTCCCTTTGTGGATGAGGTCCGGACGGACCGGCTGAACAATGTGATCGGCGTGCGCAGATGCGGCAGGCCCGGGGCGAAAAGGCTGCTGCTGGACGCCCACCTGGACGAGATCGGTTTTCTCGTCACCGGTGTGGAGGAGGGCTTTCTGCGCTTTTCCACCATCGGCGGGGTAGACGCCAGAATGCTGCCCGCCTGTGAACTGACGCTGCTGACCGAGCCGCCCATGACCGGCGTGGTCACAGCGCTGCCGCCCCACCTCCAGACCGGGGAGGAGATGGAGAAGACCATCCCCCTGAAGGACCTGCGCATCGACGTGGGACTGGAACAGGCGGAGGCGGAAGCGGCGGTGCCGGTGGGTACCCGCGCGGTCTACCGCACGCCCTGCTTCCGGCTGGGCCGGGAGCAGATCTGCGGAAAGGCGCTGGACGACCGGGCCTGTGTCGCCGCTCTGCTGCGCACCATGGAACTGCTGGCCGGACGTGAGCTGGATGTGGATGTCTATGTGCTCTTTTCCGCTTTTGAGGAGACGGGTGGCGCGGGCGCCACCACGGCGGCCTTCGGCATCCTGCCGGACTACTGCGTGGCGGTGGACGTCACCCACGGACGCACGCCGGACTCCGGCAAATCGGGCACCTTTGCGCTCAACGGCGGCCCCGTGGTGGCGGTGGGACCCAACACCACCCGCTGGATGACCCGGCGGCTGGAGGAGAAGGCAAAGGCGGAGGAGATCTCCTATCAGACCGAGGTGGTGCCCGGCCACTCGGGGACCAACGGCTGGGAGCTGCAGATCTCCCGGGAAGGGGTGGCCACCGCCATTTTGGAGCTGCCTCTGAAGTATATGCATACGCCTGTGGAGGTCATCCACACGGCCGATCTGGAGGCGCTGGCCAGGCTGCTGGCCGCCTTTGTCACCGACCTGGGGAAGGAGGCGCCCCAATGCTGAAGCTGCTGCAGGAGCTGTGCGCGCTGCCCGGCGTGTCCAGCTTTGAGGATGAGGTGCGGGACTTCATCAAGGCCCAGGTGCAGCCCTTTGCCGATGAGATCCGGACCGATCCCATGGGAAATCTCATCGTCTTCAAGCGGGGAGCAAAGCCCACCGGGCGGAAGCTGCTGCTCTCCGCTCATATGGACGAGGTGGGGCTGATCGTCACAGAGATCACCGAGGAGGGCTTTCTGAAATTCCGCCCGGTGGGAGGGATCGACCGCCGGGTGCTGCTGGGCAAGCGGGTCTTTGTGGGCCCCGAGCGCATCCCCGGCGTGATCGGCAATAAGGCCATCCACCTGGTGAAGGCCAAGGAGCGGGGGAACATCCCCAGCGCGGAGGAACTGTATCTGGATATCGGGGCTTCCGACCGCGAGGAGGCGGAGAGCCTGGTCCACCTGGGGGAGTACGCCGCCTTTGACGGGACGAGCGTGGTGCTGGGCGGCGGCCTGCTGAAGGTCAAGGCGCTGGACGACCGGGCGGGCTGCGCGGTGATGATGGGCCTGCTCCGGGAGCCGCTGCCGATGGACTGCACCTTCGCTTTCACCGTGCAGGAGGAGGTGGGCACCCGGGGGGCTTTCGGTGCGGCCTTTTCGGTGCAGCCCGAGATCGCGCTGGTGCTGGAGGGCACCACCGCGGCGGACAGCCCCACCACGCCGGAACACAAACGGGTATGCGCCCCGGGCCGCGGTCCCGTCATCCCGTTCATGGACGGGGGCACCATCTATGATCAGGGCCTGTACAGGCTGCTCACCGGGCTGTGCCGAGAGCACGGCATCCCCTGGCAGACTAAAGAGTATATCTCCGGCGGGACGGACGCCCGCACCATCCAGCGCACCGGGGCCGGTGTGCGGGTGGCCGGGGTGTCCGCCGCAGTGCGTTACCTGCACTCGCCCGCCAGCGTAGGCTCTGTCCATGACGTTGAGGATATGCTCCGGCTGACGCGGCTGTTTCTGGCCGCTGTTGCCGGACAGTGCTGAGGAGGAACGGAAATGGAATTGTTTGAAACCCTGTCCCGTCTGACCGCAGCCCACGGAGTCTCGGGCCGGGAGGGACAGGTACGGGAGCTGATCCGCACCTTGGCCGAGCCTTTGTGCGATGAGTGCTCCGTGGACGCCATGGGCAACCTGATCTGCCGGCGCAGAGGGACGGGGCCCAAAGTGATGTTCGCCGCCCACATGGACTCCATCGGCCTGATCGCCGCCCACGTGGAGAAGGAGGGCTTCGTCCGCTTCGGGAGCGTGGGGATGCTGCCCGCCGCGGCGGCCTGCCATCAGACGGTCCGGTTTGAAAACGGCGTGGTGGCCGCTGTTGCGGTGACCAAGGACAAGGAAGGGGAGCGGTTCAAGCCCTCCGACCTCTATCTGGATCTGGGCGCGGACAGCAGGGAGGAGACGGAGCGGCGGATCTCCCTGGGGGACACAGCCGCCTACGCAGCCCCCACCTTCCTGGCCGGGCGCTGCGTGATCTCCCCCTATCTGGACGACCGGGCAGGCTGCCTTGCCATGCTCCTGGCCATGGAGGCTCTGGAGCGCAGCGGAAACGATCTCTATTTTGTCTTCACCACCCAGGAGGAGGTGGGCCTCCGGGGGGCGAAGACGGCTGCCTACGCCATCGACCCCGACTATGGAGTGGCGGTGGACGTGACCCCGGCGGACGACGTGCCCGAGGCGGACCACGCGGGCAGCAGTGTTCTGGGCAAGGGCGCGGCCGTGGCGGTGATGAACAGCTCCATGATCGCCCACCCGGAGATGGTGCGGCTGATGGACCGCCTCGCCGCGGAGCGGGGCATCCCCGTCCAGCACGATGTGCTCCAGCGGGGCGGGACGGACGCGGGTGTGATCCACACCACCCGCATGGGGGTGGTCACCGGCGGGGTCTCCATTCCCACCCGGTATATCCATACCCCCACCGAGACGGCGCATCTGGATGATATCCGGGCCTGCGCCGATCTGATCAAAGCCATCGCAGAAAGTGAGCTAAAAGAGATATGAGTGAGATCAAACTGCAGATCAGTGAGAAGGTCCGGGCACTGGCAGACCAGGCCCAGCGGGAGGTGGCGCCCTACTTTGCCCGTATCGACGCCGTGGCGGAGGAGAACACCCGCAAGGTGCTGGGCGCCTTCCAGCACCGGCGGGTGGCAGAGGGCTACTTCGCCGGCACCACCGGCTATGGCTATGACGATGTGGGCCGGGACCAGCTGGACGCCATCTACGCCGACATCTTCGGCGCGGAGGACGCGCTGGTGCGCATCCAGTTCGTCAACGGGACCCACGCCATCACCTGTGCCCTGTTCGGCGTGCTGCGCCCGGGCGACATCCTGGTCTCCGCCGTGGGCGCGCCCTACGACACCCTCCTGGGGGTCATCGGCGTGGTGGACAAGGGACCGGGCTCGCTGAAGGAGTACGGCATCGGCTACCGCCAGGTGGACCTGACGGCGGAGGACAAGCCCGACATCCCCGGCATGGCCGAGGCGGTCAGGGACCCGAAGGTGAAGGCGGTACTGATCCAGCGTTCCCGGGGGTATGCCACCCGGGCGTCCCTCAGCGTGGATGAGATCGGGGAGATGATCACCGCCATCCGCGCGGTCAACCCGAAGGTGTATATCCTGGTGGACAACTGCTACGGCGAGTTCGTGGAGGAGCGTGAGCCCATCCAGGTGGGGGCCGACCTGGTGTTCGGCTCGCTCATCAAAAACCCGGGCGGCGGCCTGGCTCCCACCGGAGGCTATATCGCCGGCCGGCACGACCTGGTGGAGATGGCCGCCATGCGGCTGACCACCCCCGGCATTGGCAAGGAGTGCGGCTGCACCCTGGGCAACAACCGCGCTCTCTACCAGGGCCTGTTCCTGGCGCCCCACACGGTGGCCCAGGCACTGAAGACGGCGGTGTTCTGCGCCAGGATGATGGAGCTGCTGGGCTATCCGGTGGACCCTGTGTCCTCCGCAGTGCGTCACGACATCATCCAGATGATCCACTTCGGCGCTCCCGACCCGCTGAAGAAGTTCTGCAAGGGCATCCAGATGGGCGCGCCGGTGGACTCCTATGTCACGCCCGAGCCGTGGGACATGCCGGGCTACGACAGCCAGGTCATCATGGCGGCCGGCGCCTTCATCCAGGGTGCCTCCATCGAGCTGTCCGCCGACGCACCCATGCGTGAACCATATACCCTTTACATGCAGGGCGGTCTTACGTATGAGTCGGGCAAGACGGGCATCATGCTGGCGGTGGACCAGCTGCTGGGCGGCCAGTCCTGAGGCATGATCCGACCTGCCGGGTGCATACACTGCCCCGAGAGGGGGCGGGCGGATGCGCTGGCGGTGGAATCGGTATCTGTGGAGGCGGCGGGTGCGCAGCGTGCCGCCTGCGGGCTGGGTGTTCCTGGTGGGAGCGGCCACCGTGCTGCTGCTGGCGGTGCTGATCTCCCGGCGGCTCTCTCCCCTCGTAGAAGCCGTGGCGGCGGACGAGGTGCGCAATGAGGTGAATCTCCTGCTGAGCCGGACGGCGGCGGAGCTGATTGCGGAGCGGCAGCTGGGCTATGAGGACCTCATCACACTGGAGCGGGACAGCAGCGGACAGGTCACCTCCGCCTCCAGCGATATCGCAGCCATCAACGAGCTGAACCAGGAGCTGGTGGCCCGGCTGACGGAGCGGCTCAACGGCATCGACCTGCATGACCTGGAGATCCCGCTGGGCAACCTGCTGGGGCTGGACCTCCTGTCCGGACGCGGCCCGTACCTGCAGGTCCAGGCTCTCTGGGTGGGCACAGTGGACACCCAGGTGGAAAATGAGTTTTCCGAGGCAGGCATCAACCAGACACTCCACCGTGTTTTGCTGACCGTGCAGGTGCCCACCACCATCCTGCTGGCGGGAAGCAGGATCGACTGCATAGTGGACACTCAGATCTGCCTGGCGGAGAGCGTGATCGTGGGCACGGTGCCGGGCACCTACATCCGTCTGGACGGAACGTGAACAGGGAGGCAGAGATGGACATTACCAAAGAGATCGACCAGCTGCGCCGGCAGCTGAACGAGCACAATTACCGCTACTACGTCCTGGACCAGCCCACCATCCAGGACTATGAATATGACCGGATGCTGCGCCGCCTGGAGGAGCTGGAGGCCGCGCACCCTGAATTGGTCACCCCGGACTCTCCCACTCAGCGGGTGGGCGGGCAGGCGCTGGACAGCTTTGCCCAGGTGGTGCACCAGGTACCGCTGGAAAGCCTTCAGGACGTGTTTTCCTTTGAGGAGCTGGAGGAGTTCGGCCAGCGGCTGAAGTCTGCCGCGCCTGAAGTTGGTGAGTATCTGGTAGAACCCAAGATCGACGGGTTGTCCATCGCCCTGGAGTATGAGAATGGCCGCTTTGTCCGGGGCGCCACCCGGGGGGACGGCAGGGTGGGGGAGGACGTGACGGAAAACCTGCGCACCATCCGCTCCATCCCACTGAGCCTGGAGGGCGCGCCGCCCCGGCTGATCGTGCGCGGCGAGGTGTTCATGCCCAAAACCGTGTTTGAGGAGCTCAACCGGCAGCGGGAGCTGAACGGGGAGCCGCTGTTCGCCAACCCCAGAAACGCGGCCGCAGGCTCCATGCGCCAGCTGGACCCCCAGGTGGCGGCCTCCCGGAAGCTGGATATGCTGGTCTTCAACATCCAGTATGCCGAGGGCGTCTCCTTTTCCACCGACGGAGAGGCGCTGGACTGGCTGGCCGGTCTGCGGTTCAAGGTGATCCAGTACCGCACGGTCCAGACCATCGGGCAGGCGTCGGACGTGATCCGGGAGATCGGCGAGCGGCGGGAGGAATATCCCTTCGACATTGATGGCGCGGTTGTAAAGGTAAATAACCTTGCAGCACGCGAAACGCTTGGCAGCACGGCGAAATTCCCCCGCTGGGCCGCCGCCTACAAGTATCCTCCGGAGCAGAAGGAGAGCGTGGTGGAGGACATCGTCATCCAGGTGGGCCGCACCGGTGTGCTGACCCCAAAGGCGGTGGTCCGGGCGGTGCGGCTGGCCGGCACCACGGTGACCAACGCCACCCTCCACAACCAGGACTTCATCGCAGAGAAGGACATCCGGATCGGCGACAGCGTGATCGTCCAGAAGGCGGGGGAGATCATCCCGGAGATCGTCTCGGTCATCCCGGAAAAGCGGCCCGCCGACGCCGTGCCCTACCGGTTCCCGGACCACTGTCCCGTGTGCGGCGCGCCGGTGGTGCGGGATGAGGACGGCGCTCACATCCGGTGTACCGGCGCCGAGTGCCCCGCCCAGCTTCTGCGCAACCTGACCCATTTCGCCTCACGGGACGCCATGGACATCGAGGGCCTGGGTCCTGCGGTGATCCAGGCCCTGGTGGACGCGGACCTGGTCAGGACGCCAGCCGACCTGTACCGGCTCCAGGCGGAGCCTGTGGCCGCACTGGACCGGATGGGGAAGAAGTCCGCGGAGAATCTGCTTGCCGCCATCGAGCGCTCCAAGCACAACGACCTGTCCCGCCTGCTCACCGCCTTCGGCATCCGCCAGGTGGGGCAGAAGGCGGCCAAGGTGCTGGCGGCCCGCTTTGGGAGCATGGAGCGCCTGCTGGAGGCGTCGGAGGAGGAGCTGACCGCCATCCCCGACATCGGCGGGATCACCGCGCGGTTCCTGTTGGAGTGGCTGCACAGTGAGCAGGGGAGCCACCTGATCGACCAGCTGCGCCAGGCCGGCGTGAATATGGCCAGCCTGTCTCAGCCCACGGGCGACCGGCTGGCTGGCCTGACCTTCGTGCTTACCGGGGAGCTGGAGAGCATGACCAGGAAACAGGCGGGGGAGAAGATCGAGGCGTTGGGCGGAAAGGTGTCCTCGTCGGTGTCTGGTAAGACGAGCTACGTGGTGGCCGGCGAGGCCGCCGGCTCCAAACTGCGCAAGGCTCAGCAGCTGGGCGTGACGATTTTGGATGAGCAGGGTTTTCTGGCTCTGCTTTCGGAGAACTGAGGAGAAAAGAGAGAAATGGACATCAAATTTGCTTCCAGAATGGATGGCTTCCAGCCCGGGATCTTCAACGTGCTGGACCGGAGGAAAAATGAACTGCAGGCCCAGGGCCGGACGATCTATAACCTGTCCATCGGCACGCCGGACTTCCTGCCCGAGCCCCATGTGGTGCGCGCGCTGGCCCAGGCGGCCTCCGACCCCGCCAACTACCGCTACTCCCTGCGGGAGATCCCGGAGCTGGTGCAGGCGGTGCGAAACTGGTATCAGCGCCGGTACCAGGTCAGTCTCGAGGAGGACGAGCTGATGGCGGTCTATGGCTCTCAGGAGGGGCTGACCCATGTGGGCTGGACCCTGTGCGATCCCGGCGACGTGGTGTTGGTCCCCAACCCCGGCTATCCCATCTTCGAGGTTGGGCCGCTGTTGTGTGGTGCCAAGACGGTCTATTATGATCTGCTGCCTGAAAACCACTACCTGCCAGATCTGAATGCCATCCCGGAGCAGGTTGCCCGGGCGGCCAAGCTGATGGTGGTCTCCTATCCGGCCAATCCCATCTGCGTGACTGCGCCCGATTCGTTTTACCACGAGCTGATCGACTTTGCCCGGAAGTACAATATCGTCATCATCCATGACAACGCCTATTCCGAGATCATCTATGACGGCCGGGTGGGCGGCTCCTTCCTGCGCTTTCCCGGTGCCAGGGAGGTGGGCGTGGAATACAACTCCCTGTCCAAGACCTACAACCTCACCGGGGCGCGGATCTCCTTCGTCTTAGGCAATCGGGACCTCATTCAGAAATTCCGCCGCCTGCGCTCCCAGATCGACTACGGCATCTTCCTGCCGGTCCAGTATGCCGCCGTGGCCGCGCTCAACGGCCCTCAAGACAGCGTGGTGAGAAACCGGCTGGAATACCAGGCCCGGCGGGACGCCCTGTGCGGCGGACTGCGGAGCATCGGCTGGGATGTCCCCGACAGCGAGGGGAGCATGTTCGTCTGGGCGCCGCTGCCCAAGGGCTACACCGACTCGGTGCAGTTCTGCTTCGAGCTTCTGGACCGCACGGGCCTTCTGTGCACCCCGGGCGCTGCCTTCGGAAGCCTGGGAGAGGGGCACGTCCGCTTCGCCCTGGTGCGGCCCGTTCCGGTAATGGAGGAGATCGTCCGGGCGGTGGCCGGCAGCGGGATCATTGCCCGCTGAGTTCCGTTCAAGACGGCAATATGCCGGAGCCGTTATATCGGCTCCGGCATATTTTTTGCTCTCAACGATCGAAGGCGGGATTGGTATAGTAGATGTTCTTCTGGTCCATCTTCTCCTTGGCCAGGCGGATCGCCTCTCCAAAGCGCTGGAAGTGGACGATCTCTCTGGCGCGGAGGAACCGGATGGCATCGCTCACGTCGGGGTCGTCGCTCATGCGCAGGATGTTGTCATAGGTCACCCGGGCCTTCTGCTCGGCGGCCAGATCCTCCGTCAGGTCCGCGATGATATCGCCCTTGACGGCCAGCGCCCCAGCGGAGAAGGGGAAGCCGGAGGCCGCGGTGGGATAGACACCGGTGGTGTGGTCGATAAAATAGGGCGCAAAGCCGCTGGATTTGATCTGTTCATCGGTGAGATTGCGGGTGAGCTGATAGACGATGGCACCGATCATCTCCAGATGGCCCAGCTCCTCCGTGCCGATGTCGGTCAGCAGGCCCTGAAGCTCCGGATAGGGCATGGAGTAGCGCTGGGAGAGGTACCGGAGGGAGGCGCCCAGCTCTCCGTCCGGGCCGCCGTACTGGCTGATGATATAGGATGCCAGGGCAGGGTTGGTGTTTTTGATCCGCACGGGATACTGCAGCTTTTTTTCGTAGGCAAACATCAGCGTTTCTCCTCCTCACAGTCGGTCCAGGGCCAGCAGCCCTCCAGCCAGCGGTAGCGCTGGTCCGCGGCGGCGGCGGTGAGCGTGAGCGGACCGTAGGTCTCCTCGTACTTTTTGCGGGCCTCCGCCTCCATTTTGACATACTGCTGGAACAGGGCGAAAGCCTCCTGGTCATCGCTGTGGGTGTCCAGATAGAGGTTCAGCTCCGCAATAACAAACTCCAGCGCCTGCAGCTCGGACAGGGCGCTGTCCACCGCGTTGCGGCCGGGTACCTTCATCCGGAAGGGGAGATTCAGGCCCGGGAACAGCGTGCCGTTGTTCAGCGCGTCGGTCTGGGAATACTTTTTGGCCCCCTTCTGCTGGAAGGGGACGTAGGGGACCGCCAGGGGAGCGCAGGAGGGCATGGTGCCGCTGCCGTCCTCACAGGAGGCGGTCTGAGCTGTCTGATTTTTGGAAATCAAATCGGGTTCCTCCATTTCCGGGACGGCCTGATATCTGCCGCCCCTGGTCCATTCTATGGGGAACAGACC
Organism: uncultured Oscillospiraceae bacterium; assembly: GCA_944386865.1. GTDB lineage: Bacteria > Bacillota > Clostridia > Oscillospirales > Oscillospiraceae > CALXCT01. The sequence continues at coordinate 30,106 of CALXCT010000098.1, forward strand.
GGCCGTGGAAACCGCTTTCCAAGCGCCGCGGGCTGTGGTATAATGACATACACGCCTCTCCCGGCACATACGGTGAGCAGGGAGGGGATTTCGGTGAGAAAACCTTGGCGAAAAAAATTCTGCCTTGCACTGTTCTCCGGGGTACTGGCCCTGGGCGTCACACTGTCGTTTCTTCTAAGTTCGGTGGGGGAGCGGGTCGTTCTGGGTCCCGCCCTGCTCCAGGGGCAGACCCTGGTCATAGATGCAGGGCACGGCGGAGAGGACGGCGGCGCGGTGTCCTCCGCCGGTGCCTGTGAGAGCCAGATCAACCTGGACATCGCCCTCAGGCTGGACGCGCTGTGCGGGTTCTACGGTATCGGCACCGTGCTGACCAGGAGCGATGACCGCTCCATCCACGACAGCGGCGCGGACTCCCTGCGGGAGAAAAAAACCTCCGATCTCCACAACCGGGCCCAGCTGGTGGAGGACACCCCCAACGCGGTGCTTATCAGCATCCATCAGAACAGCTACACCGACAGCCGGTATTGGGGTGCTCAGGTGTTTTTCAGCAATGCCCAGCTGTCGGAGCAGTGGGCCGTGCTTACCCAGGAGACGCTCCGGCAGACCCTCAGCCAGGAGAACAGCCGCCTGGCCAAGGTAATCCCGGACAGCGTCTATCTGATGAACCACATCTCCTGTCCCGCGCTGCTGGTGGAGTGCGGATTTCTGTCCAATCCGGAGGAGGCCGCCCGGCTGGAGTCTCCCGGTTACCAGAAAAAGATCGCCGGGGCGCTGCTGTCCGCCTATCTGCAGCACTATCATCTGTGAGGAGCATGGACCATGAAGGCAAAAACTCTCTTTTACTGCACGGAATGCGGCAACGAACTGCCCAAATGGCAGGGGCGCTGTCCCGCCTGCGGCGCGTGGAACACCATCGTGGAGCGGCCCGCCGAGACAAAGCCCAGGGGCGTCTCCGCTGGAAAGTCGGCAGGAAAAGGAGCCGGTCCCAGCCGCGCGAAGGCCCTTTCCGAGGTGGAGGTGACCTCGGAACTGCGGTTCGAGACCGGACTGTCGGAACTGGACCGGGTGCTGGGCGGCGGCGCGGTGAAGGGCTCACTGGTACTGGTGGGTGGTGCGCCGGGCATCGGAAAGTCCACCCTGATGCTCCAGATCTGCGACAACCTGTGCCGCTTTGCCACGGTACTGTATGTCTCCGGTGAGGAGTCGGAGCGCCAGATCAAGCTCCGCGCGGAGCGGCTGAAGGTGAGGGGAGAGGGGCTTTACCTGCTGTCCGAGACAAGGCTGGACGATATCCTGCAGGCGGTGGAGGCCATGAAGCCGGACGTGCTGATCATCGACTCCATCCAGACGCTCTACAACGAGGAGCTGAGCACCGCCCCGGGCAGCGTGGGCCAGGTGAAGGACTGCACCATGGCCCTGATGCAGCTGGCAAAAGGGGAGGGGGTCACCACCTTTGTCATCGGCCATGTGAACAAGGAGGGCTCCATCGCGGGACCGAAGGTGCTGGAGCACATGGTGGACTGCGTCCTCTATTTTGAAGGGGAGCAGCACCTGACCTACCGCATTCTGAGAGCGGCCAAAAACCGCTTCGGCGCCACCAATGAGATCGGCGTATTCGAGATGCGGGACGAGGGACTGGCAGAGGTGCCCAATCCATCTGAAATGCTGCTGGAGGGCCGTCCGGAAAACACGCCGGGCGCCTGCGTCACCTGTGTGATGGAGGGCGTGCGGCCCATCCTGGCGGAGATTCAGGCTCTGCTCACACCGTCAGTTTTTGGAAATCCCCGGCGGGTGAGCAACGGGTTCGACTACAACCGCTGCGTGCTGCTGCTGGCCGTGCTGGAAAAGCGGGGCGGGCTGCTGGCGGGCAGCTGTGACTGCTACATGAATGTGGTGGGCGGACTGTCGCTGGACGAGCCCAGCGCCGACCTGGCCGCCATCATCGCGCTGGCGTCCAGCTTTCGGGACAAGCCTGTCCCGGCGGATCTGGCTGCCATCGGCGAGGTGGGACTGACTGGTGAGCTGCGTGCCGTCAGCGGTCTGAGCCAGCGTCTGGCCGAGGTGCGGCGGTTGGGCTTCACCAAGTGCCTGATCCCGTCCAGAGGCAGCGGCAAGCTCACCGTGCCCGACGGGCTGACGCTCATACGCGTCTCCAACATCCGGGAGGCGTTGGCCGCGCTGCTCTAAAGGTTTCGTACTCACCGTGACCGGCGGTTTGATTCCGAAATGAATGACCTGGAGGGAGGTGAATGGAAAAGGTGCATTAAGTCAACAAAATAAAAATTTTGTTGACTTAAGAGGAGGGGAAAACTGGTTTCCAGCCTCCAGCGACCTTTTCAACCACCGATGGATTATCGTACAGAAGCGCCACGGATCATCCGGGATTTTCTCACCTATCACCAGACCATTCAGGGTCACTCCAAAAAAACGGTGGACGAGTATTTTCTGGATCTCCGCAATTTCTTCCGTTTTATCAAATCGGACCGCCGTCTGGTGTCCAAGGAGATCCCTTTTGACGAGATCTCCATTGACGATGTGGACCTGGAGCTGATCCGCTCCGTAACGCTGGCCGACGTCTACGCCTATATGGACTACCTCAGCCGGGACCGCGTCACCCATCCCAACAGCCCCGGCAGCGCCGTGGGGCTTTCGCCGGCGGCCAAAGCCCGCAAAGTCGCCACCATCCGTTCCTTTTATAAGTACCTCACCGCCAAAGCAAAGCTTCTGGCTGAAAACCCCATGCAGGACCTGGATTCGCCGAGGCTGCGCAAATCTCTGCCAAGATACCTGAATATGGAAGAAAGTATTTCTTTGCTCAACTCGGTCAGCGGTCAGAACCAGGTGCGTGATTTCTGCATCCTGACACTGTTTCTCAACTGCGGACTGCGGATCTCCGAGCTGGTGGGCCTCAATCTGTCCGACGTCCGGGGCGACCAGCTCCGGGTGCTGGGCAAAGGCAACAAGGAGCGGGTGCTGTATCTCAACGACGCCTGCCGCCAGGCCATCCAGGACTGGCTGGACGAACGGGAGTCCATCGCTGCCGCGGATAAAAACGCGCTGTTCATCACCAGAAAACATACCCGGATCACCACCGCCGCCGTCCACAAGCTGGTCAAAAAGCACCTTGCCCAGGCCGGGCTGGACAGCTCCCAGTATTCCTCCCATAAGCTGCGCCACACGGCAGCCACGCTGATGCTGCAGAACGGCGTGGATGTGCGCACCCTTCAGGAGGTGTTGGGCCACGATCACCTGAACACCACCCAGATCTACACCCATGTGACAAACGAGGATCTGCGTGCCGCCGCCCAGGCAAATCCCCTGTCAAGAGTGTCGAATCAGCGCAAAAAAGCGAGCTATGGCAAGGAATAATCCTTGTCATAGCTCACTTCATTTTCTCACACCTACGATGTGAAAAAACCGGATCTCGGCAGCGGGATAGGTGCTCAGCGGACGGTAGTCGGTGTCATAGGAGTGCGCGGCCACAAGGACGGTCTCCGGTGTGGGGCGGACTCCTGTGGAGACGATCACCGGTGTGTGGCCGAACTGCGCCTGTCCCTCGAACCGGAGCTGGACAAAATCGCCCGGCTCCACCTCGTCGATGCTGCACAGGACGGCATAGGGTCCGATACTGCGAAAGTCTCTGGTCAGGAACCGGGCGAAGAATTCCACTCCGGTCCAGGCCGGGGCGCGGTCGTTCACGCTGTAGTAGTACCAGCCCAGATCCCGCCTGGGGTCCATGATCCCGGCGCCCGCGAACAGGCACTGGGAGGCAAAATTGGTGCAGTCTCCTCCCAGCTCGGAGAAGTCATAGTAGCGGGGATTGCGCCGGTAGGCCCAGGTGTGGGCATACCGGACGGCCGCCTGTCGGTCATAGGTCATGGGGAGAAGTTCACATCCTCTCTCCCCTATCCTATGCCGGTCCGCTCCTCCCTGCTCAGGCTGTCTTTTTCCGGTCGCCGATCAGGAAGATGAACACCAACGCGCTCACCGCCATCAGGAAGGGATAGAACAGGTACGGGATGATCTCGATGGAGCTGATGGCGTATCCGGCCGCCGCGGCGCCGCCCACCGCGTAGAGCAGCTGAGCGCCGTAGGGCAGGATGCCCTGCATGGCGGAGGCAAAGATGTCCAGGATGGAGGCGCTGCGCTTGGGATCGATGCCGAACTCCTCGCTGATCTCCTTGGCGATGGGGCCGCTCATCACGATGGCGATGGTGTTGTTGGCGGTGGCGATATCCACCCCCATCACCAGCACGCCGATGCCCAGCTGGGCGCCCCGTCTGGTCTTGATCTTGGAGTGGATCAGATCGATGAGCGCGGCGATACCGCCCGCCTCCTTCACCAGCGCGCCGATGAAGGCCACCACCATGGAGATCACCGTGATGTCGTACATGGCGGACACGCCGTTGAACAGCACCTGGAAGGACTGGTTCCACAGGAAGGCCCCGGTCCCGATGCCCACCGCCAGGGCCAGCACCGCGCCCGCGATCAGGATGGCGAATACATTGACGCCAAGGATCGCACCCACCAGTACCACCAGATAAGGCAGCACCTTGAGGATGTTATACCCCCCGATATCCTGCAGGGCGTCTCCGCCGGGGGTGATGAGGATGAGCAGCACAAAGGTGATGACCGCCGCGGGCAGCACGATCCAGAAGTTCATGCGGAATTTGTCCTTCATCTCACAGCCCTGGGTGCGTACCGCGGCGATGGTGGTGTCCGAGATCATGGACAGATTGTCGCCGAACATGGCGCCGCTGACCACCGCCCCCAGACACAGGGCGATGGAAAAGCCGGTGGCCTCGCTGATACCCACCGCGAAGGAGGCCAGCGCCGCGATGGTGGCGCAGGAGGAGCCCATGGACAGGGAGATGAAGCAGGCGATCAGAAACAGTCCGCCCACCGCCACCTTGCCGGGCAGGAAGGTCAGAAACAGGTTCACCGTGCTGTCCGCGCCGCCTGCCGCGCCGATGGCGCCGGAGAAGGCGCCCGCGGTCAGGAACACCAGACACATGGTGACGATGTTGTCATCCGCCATGCCTTTGGCCATGATGCTGATCTTTTCGTTGAAGCTGTGCTCCCGGTCCTGGAGCACGGCCACCAGCAGAGCCACCAAAAAGACCACGATGGCCTGCACCCCGTAAAAGCCCTCCTCCGTGTGAAACACATATTCAAACAGGATGCCAAAGCCCAGATAGAGCACCAGGAACACGCCGATGGGTAGCAGCGCGCTCAGTCGTTTCTTTTCCATTTCCGTTCCCTCTCTCATTCTCTCTCATATTTTTGCAGAAAAACGGCTCCCGTCCCTTGCCAAGGACGAGAGCCGCGCTCGTGGTACCACCTCAGTTTCGCCGCGCCCTCGCGGACACGGCCTTACGGAGTGCATCCCTGCACTCCCGCGCTGTAATGGGCGCCGCCCAGCGCGCGCTGTGCCCGGAAGCACCGGGTTTGCGCGCACGGCTCCAAGGCCATGTTCAGCCTCCCCTGCCGCGCCCCTTTTCAGCTGCCAGGGCTCTCTGCTGCGGCGGTCGGATGCCTACTCTCCTCTTCCCTGCCTGTTGCGATCTTCTCTTGTCCTATTAACCTACCATGGATGCCCCGTGCTTGTCAACAGGAAATCACGGGCGGGGACGCATGATGCATCCCCGCCCGCAGCGATAGCCGCTTATCTTCTCCGCGCGGCGGATCAGGCCTTGCCGTCGCAGCCCAGCACGTCCACCAGCTTGTGCTTCACCAGCTCCTTGATGGCGGCGCGGGCAGGCTTGAGGTACTCCCGGGGATCGAACTTGTCCGGGTGCTCCGCCATGAACTTGCGGATGGTGCCTGTCATGGCCAGACGCAGGTCGGAGTCGATGTTGATCTTGCACACGGCGCCCCGGGCCGCCTGGCGCAGCTGCTCCTCGGGGATGCCCACGGCGTCGGGCATCTTGCCGCCGTTCTCGTTGACCATCTTCACGAACTCCTGGGGCACCGAGGAGGAGCCGTGGAGTACGATGGGGAACCCGGGCAGGCGCTTGACCACCTCATCCAGGATGTCAAAGCGCAGGGGCGGGGGCACCAGCTCCCCCTTCTCATTGCGGGTGCACTGGGCGGCGGTGAACTTGTAAGCGCCGTGGCTGGTGCCGATGGCGATGGCCAGGGAGTCGCAGCCCGTCCGGGAGACGAACTCCTCCACCTCCTCGGGACGGGTGTAATGGGAGTCAGCGGCGGAGACGTTGACCTCATCCTCCACACCGGCCAGAGCGCCCAGCTCGGCCTCCACCACCACGCCGTGGTCGTGGGCGTACTCCA
>CALXCT010000099.1 GCA_944386865.1 uncultured Oscillospiraceae bacterium
GGCAACGCCTTCCAGGACGGTGCCAAGCTGAAATGATCTGCTGATCTGAGACAGGAATAAGGGAAGGAGGCGTGGCCTCCTTCCCTCATTTTTTCTGCCTGCGGATCACTGCCGCCCCGTCTTCTGCCGCTTGCGGAAGTCCTCCTCAATGGCGTCCTTCCAGTGCGCATCCAGAGGTGCACTGCACCGGACGGCGGCCACGGCCTGACCAACTACCTCGTAGTTGAGGCGGGTACCCTCGCTGTCGCAGTGGTAGTTCACCGCCCGGTCTGGGGCGATTCCCAGGTGGCCCGCCGTCTCCACTGCGTCGATGTTGGCCCCCAGGAAGAGAAACTCCCAGCCGTATTTCTCCTTCTGCCGCTGGATCATCGCCTTCACCTTTTGCGCCGAATAGCGGCGGCTGGCGTTCTCCATGCCGTCGGTGGTGATGACAAAAAGGGTGTGCTCCGGCACATCCTCGAGCCGGGCGTACTTGTGGATGTTCCCAATGTGGTGGATGGCTCCGCCGATAGCGTCCAGCAGGGCGGTGCAACCCCGGACATAATACTCCTTGTCCGTGATGGGCCGCACCTCGCCCAACTTCACCCGGTCGTGGAGCACCTCACTCTGATCGTCAAAGAGGACGGTGGAGACGAAGGCCTCGCCCGGCTCCTTCTTCTGCTTGTCGATCATGGCGTTGAAGCCGCCGATGGTGTCACCCTCCAGCCCCTGCATGGAGCCGCTGCGATCCAGGATGAATACCAGTTCCGTCAAATTTTTCTTCATAACAAATCCCCCTATGCTGTCCGCCCGGCGAAGCGGGCTGGGCAGGCCTTGCCGGGCACCCAGCGAAAACCGGACGCGCCGGGCCCGGGAAAGCTCCGGGTCCGGCGCGTCGCGAAGAGATGGCCATGTCCGTGTTCAGAATGAGAGCAGCCGCGGAAGATCAGCCCTTCCGGTAGCCGCACTTGGGGCACACGCCGTTTTCGTTCAGCGCGATGCCGCACAGGGGACAGCGGTCGATCCGGTTGTGGGTCTCAAACTCCGCAGAGGCCGCGTTGACGCCACTGGTGAAGGTGATCTTGGCGATGTTCAGCTTGTCCTTGAGCAGATCATAGACGATCTTGATCATGCCCTCCACCGTCATTGTCTCCTTGGTCACCACCAGCCGGCATTCGGGATAGGCGGTGGCCAGCTCGGTCTGGAAGGCGGGTCCCTTCATCTTGTTCTGGGGCGCGCCATTGCGGATGCCCTGCTCCTCATAGACCTTCAAAACGGCGGGCAGCAGGGGGTCATCCTCCCGCAGGATCAGGGCATGGTCAAAGTTCTTCAAGACCTCCCAAGCGGTCTTTTGGATCTCGTTGCAGGGGAAGACCATGTTGACGCCGGGCTCGATGGTGTCCTCCACCTCGATGGTCAGCACGCCGGTGTGGCCATGGAGATACTGGGCCTCGCCCTTGAAGCCGTAAAACCGATGGGCATACTGCAGATCCAGTGTTGTGATACTTCTCATGAAAAAACCTCCTTATGATTTGATCGGCCCGCCGTCAGGCCTGTCTGTGATCGTCACGGGCACCGAAGCCTGTGCTCCTTCCGGCAGGTCAGGCCTCGCCTGCCGCTCCGGGCTCCATGCTTTATGTGTTTACTATACCCAAAAGCAGCGCTTTTGTCTGTGATATGATCACCCTGGAGGCAGGTTTTCGAACATTGTCCTCCAAGGCCGGCCTGTGTGGTTGACAGTCACCGCGCCCGTCCCTTATACTGAGGACACTGTGAGGAGGACGCGGCATGAGTTTTCAGACTTATTTCCCCATCTGGGGCCAGCTTCAGCCCCACCAGCAGCGCCAGCTTCTCGATTCACTGGCCTTTCAGGCCGTGAAACGGGACACGGTCTTGCGCGGCGGAGGCACGGACTGCGCCGGGCTCTTGCTGATCCGCACCGGACAGCTGCGGGCCTTCGTTTACTCGGAGGAGGGGCGGGAGATCACCATCTTCCGCCTGTTTGGCGGGGACCTGTGCCTGTTCTGCGCCCCCTGCGTCATCCGCTCCATCCAGTTCGATGTAACCATTCAGGCGGAAAAGGACACCGAGTTCTGGCGCATCCCGGCTGGGGTCTACCAGCAGCTTATGGCTGAGTCCACCGCGGTGTCCAATTATACCAATGAGCTGATGGCCAGCCGTTTTTCCGAGGTCATGAGCAGAATGGAGCAGTTCATGTGGCGGAGCATGGACAAGCGGCTGGCCGCCTTTCTGCTGCAGGAGGCCCTGATCGAGGGGACCTGCGAACTGAGGATCACCCATGAGACCATCGCCAACCACCTGGGGTCTCACCGGGAGGTGGTCACCCGCACCCTGCGGGATTTCCAGAGCGCGGGCATGGTAAAGCTCTCCCGGGGCAGAGTGACCATTTTGGAAAAAGAGCGGCTGGAGGCCATGAGAACATAGCTGTCAGCCCGTCGCCACCTGCACCGCTGCCGCCCCTGCGGCGCGCTCTTTCCATCCGGCGGCTCCGGCGCACGACATCAAAAACCGGGAGGTATCCTGATGAAGCTCGCCATCCTCTCTGACACCCACGGCTTGCTGCGGCCCGAGGTGCGGGAACATCTGAAAACCGCCGACGCCATTTTGCACGGCGGCGACATCAACAAGCAGTCCATCGTGGACGAACTGGCGCAGTACGCCCCCCTCCATGTGGTCCGGGGCAACAACGACAAGGGGTGGGCGGAGGACATCCCCCACCATCTGACCGTCACGCTGGGCGGCGTGACCTTCTGCATGGTCCACAACAGGAAAGAGCTTCCGGCAGACCTCAGCGGCGTGGACGTGGTGGTGTTCGGCCACTCCCACAAGTACGTGCAGGAGGAAAAAGACGGCCTTTTGTGGCTCAACCCGGGCTCCTGCGGTCCCCGGCGGTTCCATCAGGAGATCACCATGATAATGGCGGAGGCCGAGGACGGGAACCTCCTGGTGGAAAAGATCTCCATCCCGCACGAGATGAAATGACCGGGCCGGGGCACGCTCCTCCCCCTATCGCTTTCTGACACGAAGGCCGGCGTCCCTGCCGGAAGTCCCCTCCGCCGGCGGCCGCAACTGACGGTTGACGGAACATACAGCCGCCTTGGTGGCAGGCAACCAGAACCTCTGCTATCCTTGCAGCAGACAGGCGCTCCAAAAACTGTGGAAAGAGGGATGCAGGATGACACTTGCGGAAAAGATCACAAAGCTGCGGAAGGAGCAGGGCTGGTCCCAGGAGGAACTGGCCATGCGGCTGGATGTGACCAGACAGTCCGTTTCCAAATGGGAGTCCATGGCCTCCCTGCCCGATCTGGACAAGATCCTGGGCATGAGCCGGCTGTTCGGCGTCAGCACCGACTACCTGCTGAAGGACGAGGCTCCCCCGGAGAACGGCTGCACCAACGGGGACGACACGGTCTCGGCCGCTGCCCGCACCGTCACTCTGGAGCAGGCCAACCAATACCTGACAACGGTCAGGTCGGCGGCCACTCAAATCGCCGGCGGTGTGAGCCTGTGCATCCTGTCTCCCACGCTCCTCATCGCACTCTCCCTGGCCGCCCAGTGGGAACTGCTTCCATTGTCTGAGGGCACGGCGGCGGGCGTGGGCGTGGGCGTCCTGCTGGCCATGGTGGCCTGGGCGGTGGTCCTGCTCCTCTCCAATGGGATGCGGCTGAGCCCCTATGAGTTTCTGGAGACCGAGGCCATCCATACCCAGTACGGTGTGGCCGGCATGGCCCAGGCCCGGCGGGACGGGTACGAGAAAACCTACAGACGGCTGTTCCTCACGGGCATCGTCCTGTGCATCGTCAGTTCCCTTCCCCTGCTGGCGGCCGCTGCCGCGGGCAATGAATTTCTGGTGGGCTGTGCTGTTATCAGCATCTTCCCCATTGTCGCCCTGGGTGTCTGTCTCATCGTGCGCACGGCCTTCATTTGGGGCAGCTTTCAGAAACTTCTGGAGGAGGGGGAGTACACCCGGGAAAAGAAGGCTGCGGCAAAGAAGAACGAGCCCTTTGTGGTGTTCTACTGGTGCCTGGCGCTCGCCGTCTACCTGGCGGCCAGTTTTCTCACCCGCCGCTGGGACTCCACTTGGGTGGTCTGGCCCGTGGCGGCGGTACTTTTCGCCGCGGCCCTGGCCCTGATCTCCATGCTGAGGAAGAAGACCTGAACATGTTTACGCGAAGAGGCTGCGGCCGCGTGAAAGCGGACACGGTCACCGCCGTGCGCATCCCCCGGCACGAGAACCGGCTGACCCGACTCAGGGGCACCATTGCCATCCCCACAGCTTCCAATTTTCTGCCAAAGACTATATTCTGTTATCTGAATATAGACAAGACTCTTTTCAAAATTATATAATCTTACGCAGAGGGAGCATACGGATGGGAGAGAAGGGAGGCGGTCGCCCGTGTTGCAGCAAAAGAGCAGGACCTTTCTGGGCTTCTCCCCTGCTCAATGGTTCTTGTCGGCGTTATTTGCCATCTATATGTTCGAGTATATGGTCACCCTCACCTTTATCGACCGGCGCAGCGCCGCCATCACGGGTCTCGCCTGGCAGCTGTACCTGCACTATATCGACTACGCCCTGGTGGTGGTGGGGTTCGTCTCCTTTGCGCTGCTGCGGCGGGCGGCAACGCAGTTTGCCTTCCGCCGGACGCTTCTGCTGCTGCCCAGCATTGCCTACGGCTGCACCGTGCTGCTGCTGTTCCTTTTGGACCACGTGGCGGCTTTTTCCGCGGCGGCCATGGGCGCGGCCTATTTCATGGGGCTGCTGGGCGGCATGGTCTACTTCTGCATGGCGGCTGCGCTGGCGGACAGCCCCAGGATGGGCCGGGTGATGGCCCTGGGCGCGTCCGCCGCGGTGCTGCTGCAATACCTGCTCCAGGAATACTGGCACATCACGGCCGCGATCCCGGTCGCACTGGCGCTGGGCTTCTGCGCCGCGCTGTATCTGACGGTGCGGCCGCAGTGGGAGTGGATGACCGAGGGCTGCCTGCCCTATGAGGCGCCAAAGCCGGAAAAGGCCCGGGCCATGACCGGCACCCTGGCCCGGCTGTGCCTGAATACGCTGTGCCTATATGCCATGGGGACCATCTACGACCGGCAGATGATGCTGCTCAACGTGCAGAGCGGCTATGAGGACTACAACCTCTATGCCTGGCCCCGGCTGCTTTTAATCGCGGGCTATCTGCTGGTGGGGTTTCTGAGCGATATGGGAAGGGGAAAACTCCTTTCAGTCGCCACGCTGTGCATAGCACTGGCGGCATTGCTGAACCCTGTGCTCCTCGGTGAGCCTGCTTATTATACGATCAACATGTGCCTGTTCTACCTCTACCTGGGCGCGTCTGTCTCTTACTATAATCTGGCCTTCTGGCGCATAGCGCCCAGGACCGGCTGGCCGGAGTTGTGGGCCGGCATGGGGCGGATCGTCACCAACCTGTTTTCCGCGCTGCTGACCCTGGCGCCGATTGGGAGCCTATCCATGCCGGCGGCTATCGCGATAGACGTGGTGCTCTTCGGCGTGCTGGTAGTGAGCATGGCGGCGGGGGGTGAGCTGACCTTGACCCGTCCGGCACAGCTGGAAGCGCCGGAGCAGGCCCTGGAGCAGTTCTGCCTGAGCTGCCGCCTGACGCCCCGGGAGTCCGAGGTGCTCCGGAAGCTGCTGGAGAGCGACGACAGCCTGCAGCTCATCGCCGGAGACCTCGCCATTTCGGTGCGGATGGTGCAGCGGTACGTGACCTCCATCTACGAAAAGACGGGGACCAAGTCCCGCACAGGGCTGCACCAGCGCTACACCAAGCATATGCTGGAACACCGCTGAACAGCGGAAAAAACAGGACATTTCCCGCCCGAAGACCGGGGGGTTCGTAACAACGATCCCCCCGGTCTTTCATTTTGGCGGGACTACGGCCTGCACAGGCCGGCCCGGCCGGGCTACAATGGCGGCAGCAAGCGGAAAGAACGCAGCGGAAAGGAGGGGCCTATGAGCGAGCAAAGCACCTGCCGCCTGCTGCCCTATGCCCGGCAGCTGGTGAGGCTGGCCGTGTGCGATGTGCTGGAGCAGGAGGGCTGCCTGGACTTCGTCCGGGACGAGTCCGGCGGCGCCATCCTGGCCGACGTCACGGTCTACGGCAACCCGGGGCGGTTTTCCATCGCCGTCCGGGACGGCCCGGCGGGGACGGAGCTGTCCGTGACCATTGTCCAGCCCCGGCCGGGGCTGTCCCCGGAGGGACGGAGCCGGGCGGAGAACTACCTGGCCGACCGGGTGGCGCAGCTGATGGAAAACGAGCTGCGGCTGGAGCCGCTGGCCCGGTCCGGCTGAGGGCGGGACCGGCAAACGCATCTTTTCAAAGACCTGCTAACAAAAGTCAAGTAGAAATTTCAGATTTGGGGGAGCGGCAAAAAGACAACACAAAATCAAGCCGCTGAGCATCTCAAAATCGAAACGGCGGCCAGCCAGATGGTATGACACGAAA
>CALXCT010000100.1 GCA_944386865.1 uncultured Oscillospiraceae bacterium
AGGTTGGTAAGCGTGCTTGAGATCAAGGAGCTCTACAAGACCTTCAACGCCGGCACCATCAACGAGAAGCGGGCCCTGAACGGGGTGTCCCTCACCCTGAACAACGGGGACTTTGTCACCGTCATCGGCGGCAACGGCGCGGGCAAGTCCACCCTGCTCAACATGGTGGCCGGCGTCTACCCGGCGGACAGCGGCGCCATCCTCATCGACGGGCAGGATGTGACCCGCCTGCCGGAGCACAAGCGGGCCCAGTTCATCGGCCGGGTGTTCCAGGACCCCATGATGGGCACCGCCGCCACCATGCAGATTGAGGAGAACCTGGCCCTGGCCGCCCGCCGGGGGCAGCGGCGGGGTCTGCGCTTCGGCATCGGCAAGGCCGAGCGGGAGAAGTACCGGGAGCTGCTGAAGATCCTGGAGCTGGGTCTGGAGGACCGGATGACCAGCAAGGTGGGGCTGCTCTCGGGCGGCCAGCGGCAGGCGCTGACCCTGCTGATGGCCACCCTGAAGAAGCCCAAGCTGCTGCTGCTGGACGAGCACACCGCCGCCCTGGACCCCAAGACGGCGGCCAAAGTGCTGGAGGCCACCGAGCGCATCGTCACCCGGGACAACCTGACCACGCTGATGATCACCCACAACATGCGCGACGCCATCGCCCACGGCAACCGGCTGATCATGATGAAGGACGGCCGGATCATCTTCGATATCTCCGGGGAGGAGAAGAAGAAGCTGACCGTGGAGGACCTGCTGGCCAAATTCCGCGTGGCGGGAGACGACGAGCTGAGCGACAAGATGATCCTGTCCTGAATCCGGGGGAGCCGAAGGGCTCCCCCGCTTTTTTGGATGGGGAAAAGCTATTGGCAGCGGGCGGGGGAATCTGGTATAATGGTGGGCGTGAAATGACGACGGAAGGCCCGTGGCGGGCCCCCAAGGAGGAGTTCGGATGGACTTGACGGAGAAGACGCTCAGCAGCCAGGTGATCTACCGGGGGAGCATCACCACCCTGACGGTGGACCAGGTGCGCCTGCCCAACGGGGCCGAGGCCCGCCGGGAGGTGGTGCGCCACCCGGAGGGAGTGGCGGTGCTGGCCCTGGACGGGGAGGACCGGGCGGTGCTGGTCACCCAGTACCGCTACCCCATGGGCAGGACCCTGCTGGAGATCCCGGCGGGCAAGCTGGACCCGCGGGAGGACCCCCGCCGGGGCGCCCTGCGGGAGCTGAGCGAGGAGGCCGGGGTGGAGCCGGAGGAGCTGACCGGACTGGGGACGCTGTGCGTCTCCCCCGGCTTCTGCAATGAGCGCATCCACCTGTTCCTGGCCCGGGGGCTGCGCCAGGGCAGCTGCCATCCGGACGAGGACGAGTTTTTGTCCGTCTCCTGGATGCCCTTCCAGGAGCTGCTGGAGCGGGTGATGTCCGGGGAGATCGAGGACGCCAAGACGGCGGCGGCGGTGCTGAAGGCCGCCGTGCTGCGCAGAGGATAAAGGAGGCGCGCCATGGGAAAGACAGTTCTGGTGGTGGAGGACGAGAAGAACATCGTGGACATCCTCACCTTCAACCTCACCCGGGAGGGGTACACCGTGCTGGAGGCCTACGACGGCCAGACGGGGCTGCAGCTGGCGCTGGAGCAGAATCCGGACCTGATCCTGCTGGATCTGATGCTGCCCCGGATGAACGGCTTCGACGTGTGCAGGGCCCTGCGGGAGCGGGGCAGCGCGGTGCCCATCATCATGCTCACCGCCCGGGAGGAGGAGACGGACAAGATCCTGGGCCTGGAGCTGGGGGCGGACGACTATATCACCAAGCCCTTCTCCATGCGGGAGCTGCTGGCCCGGACCAAGGCCAACATCCGCCGGGGGGAGATGGTGGCCGCGGCGGCCCCGGCGGCCCCCGCCTCTGCGCCGGAGGAGGGGACGCTGGTGCGCGGGCGGATCACTCTGGACACCGTGCGGATGACGGTGAGCAAGGACGGGGTGCCGCTGGAGCTGTCCCAGCGGGAGTATGACCTGATCCGGGTGCTCTCCGCCCAGCCGGGGAAGGTGTTCCCCCGGGAGGTGCTGATGGAGCAGGTGTGGAATTACGAGGGCTTCGTGGGCGACGTGCGCGCGGTGGACGTGGCCATCCGACGCCTGCGGGAAAAGCTGGAGGACGACCCGGCCAGCCCCACCTTCATCATCACCCGGCGGGGGCTGGGCTACTACTTCAGCGAGGGATAACGGAAGCGGACCGGGCGGACAGCCGTCCGGAGAGGCATAGGGAAAGGGGGCGCGGCCATGCGCCGGGGCAGTCTGCATATGAAGCTGGTGCTGATCATGGTGCTGCTGATCGTCTCGCTGATGACGGTGGTGGGCGCCTTCCTGATCAACTCGGTGGTGGGCTTTTACCTGAAGGACTTCTATACCCAGATCAACCAGGCGTTCAGCGCCGAGACCTCTCTGCTCCGGGACCTTCAGACTGAGACCGAGGGGGAGGAGAACGGCGCCCAGCACATCAAGTCCATCCTGGACGCCTATGCGGGCTCCCTGGGGGTGGACGGGCGCAACCGGAACTACTATATCCTGGATATGGAGGGAAATTACCTGGCCGGGTCGGACGACGCGGGCGGGGCCGCCCTGGACTACAAGCCCAACCTGCTCAACACCATGCGCACCGGCCAGCCCAGCAGCCAGAGCGACGTGGCGGCCGACTATATGGACGCGGCCATCCCCATCCAGCGGGGGGAGGAGAGCTATATCATCTACATCCTGGACAACCGGGAGACGGTGGAGAATCTGAACTCCGAGCTGTTCAGCCTGATCGTGGAGGCGCTGGCCTTCGGACTGGTGATCTCGGTGCTGCTGTCCTTCCTGCTGTCCCGGACGGTGGTGGCTCCCATCCGGCGGCTCACCGCAGGCGCCGAGCGGGTGGCCGCGGGAGACTTCTCCCGGAAGATCGAGGTCAACTCCCAGGATGAGATCGGCGTGCTCACCGACACCTTCAACGGCATGGCCGGCCAGCTGCAGGACACCATCCAGCAGGTGGAGAACGAGCGCAACAAGCTGGACACCCTGTTCCTGCACATGACGGACGGCGTGGTGGCCTTCTCCCGGAGCGGCGCGGTGATCCACGCCAACCCGGCCGCCGGGGAGATGCTCTGCCGGACCATCGGGCCGGACAGCGACTACACCGGCCTGTTCGGCGACGTGGCGCCCCTGGAGCGGGTGCTGGAGCTGGAGCAGCCCAACTACCTCCAGGGCGAGCGGGAGGTGGGGGGGCGCTTCCTGGAGCTGCTGCTCACCCCCTTCGACCGGGAGAGCCAGGGGGGCGTGCTGGTGGTGATCCACGACGTGACCACCCTGCGCCGCACGGAGGAGATGCGCCGGGAGTTCGTGGCCAATGTCTCCCACGAGCTGCGCACCCCTCTGACCAACATCCGCAGCTATGCCGAGACCCTGGCGGACAGCGCCGGGGACATGCCCCCTAAGATGCAGGCCGATTTTCTGAAGGTCATCCTCAACGAGTCCGACCGCATGACCCATATCGTCCAGGATCTGCTCACCCTGTCCCGGCTGGACGCGGGCCAGACCGAGCTGAAGCTGCTGCCCTTCCCCTTTGGCCGGGCGGTGAGCGATGTGTATAACGCGGTGCTGCTGGAGGCCCAGCGGCACAACCACGCCCTCTCGCTGGAGCTGGAGCCCGGCCTGCCGGAGATCCTGGCCGACCGGGAGCGGATCATCCAGGTGATGATGAACGTGGTGTCCAACGCCATCAAATATACCCCCGACGGGGGCACCATCGTGATCTCGGCGGGCCGGACGGGGGAGAAGGTGTGGATGCAGGTGGACGACAACGGCATCGGCATCCCCGACCCGGCGGACCGGGCCCGGATCTTCGAGCGGTTCTACCGGGTGGACAAGGCCCGCTCCCGGGAGTCCGGGGGCACCGGCCTGGGGCTGTCCATCGCCAAGGAGCTGGTGGACCGGCACCAGGGCACGCTGGAGCTGGTGGACAGGCCGGGGCCCGGCCTGTCCCTCCGGATGACCCTGCCCATCGGAGGGCCGCGCCATGAGTAAGGAGAAAAAGCGCCGGGCGCGGGAGCTGGGCAAGGACGTGCTGATCGCCGCGCTGGTGCTCTCGGCGGTGTGGCTGGCCTGCCGGCCCCAGCTGTATGGCCGTCAGGTGAGCGAGTGGATGTCCACGGTGTTCCACCACACCGCAGCCATCGTTCCGGACGCGGACCAGAGCGGGGACGACACCGCCCGGATGATCCAGCCGGTGCGCATGGCGGCCATGACGGAGCAGGGGCGGTACGGCACGCCCTACGACAGCCAGGGCGCCCAGACGCTGTTCAGCCTGTCCGCGGGCCTTCTCAACGAGGCGCTCAGCAGCGCCGGGCAGCCCCGGCAGGCGGACCGGGAGGAGTGGGAGGCCGCCCTGTCCGCCGCTCCCGGCCTCTATTTCGAGTTTGCCGGTGCGCTGCCGCTGAACACCCTGGCCGACCTGCTGTCCGGCGGGATCAGCGGCAGCGTGCTCACCCACCCGGCCCGCCGGGTGGTGCTGGCCGTGCAGGAGGAGAGGGTGAGCCTGTTCTACGTCAACGAGGAGGACGGGCTGTACTACCGGTGTGACACCGATGTGGTGGGCGCGGGCCAGCTGTCCGGCACGGTGAGCGGACTGACCCCTAACGGTACCCTGTTCGCCTTCGAGCGGGCGGACTGCGGGAACCTGGCCCCCTGCACCATGCTGCCCGCCCAGACCCCCACGCCGGTGACCTATCTGGCCTCCAGCCCCCTGACGGAGGAGACGGAGCACACGCTGCTGGAGCTGCTGGGCTTCCGGGTGCAGGGCACCTCCAGCTACGAGGCGCCCGACGGCACGGTGTACCTCAACGGGGGCGACTCCCTGCGGATCAGCGACACGGGACAGGTGCGGTTTTCCGCCGGGAGCGGGGAGCAGGCCCGCTTCCCCGTGGAGGACGGGGACGAGGACGGACTTCGCCAGTGTGTGGAGACGGCGGGGCGTCTGGTCCGGCTGGCCATGAGCCCCTGGCAGGGCCAGGCGGAGCTGCAGCTGACCCTGTATGAGCGGCAGGAGGACGGGGCGGTGCGCCTGGAGTTCGACTGCTATATCAACGGCACGCGGGTGGTCCGCTACGACGGGTCCAGCGCCGCCAGCATCCAGATCCAGGACGGCAGGATCACCGACTTTGTGATGAACCTGCGCACCTACACGGCGGGCGTGCTCTACTCCCCGGTGCTGCCCGTGACCCAGGCGGCGGCCGCGGTGTCCGCGCTGGAGGGGGACGGCGGTGAGCTGGTGCTGTGCTACCAGGACAGCGGCGGCGAGAACGTGACGGCGGGCTGGATCGTGACACAGTAGGGAGAGGAGGCGCCGGCCTTTGGAGTGGTCAAAGCTGAAGAATATCATCATCCTCATCCTGGCGATGGTGAACCTGATCCTGGGCGGGCTGGCGCTGTTCTACTGGCAGCGGGAAGAGGGCGACCAGCGGGCCGCGCTGGAAAACGCGGTGGCCATCTTGGAGGAGCAGGGGGTGAGTCTGTCCCAGGTGCCGGAGGAGATGTCGCTGGCCGAGCTGCTGGTCCAGCGGGACCAGGGCCGGGAGGAGGTGCTGGCCGCCGCCCTGCTGGGAGAGACGGTCCGGGAGGACCGGGGCGCGGGGGTATACCGCTATTCCGGGGAGAAGGGCTCGGTACAGTTCCACAGCAACGGCGAGTTTTCCGCCGCTTTCGCCCCCGGCGCCTACCCGCTGGACGGGGCGGAGCCGGAGGAGCACGCCCTGGGCGTGCTGGCGCTGCTGGATTTCACCGGCCGGGTGCTGGACAGCCGGCAGGAGGAGGGGCAGACCCGGGTGACCGTGTGCCAGCTCTGGGAGGGGGCGCCGGTGCTCTCCTGCCAGGCGGTGCTGGTATATGAAGGAGACGAGCTGACCGCCATCTCATCGGGGCGCAGGCTCAACGGCACCCCCTATGCCGCCGGGGACGCGGGCACATGCGTTTCGGCGGCCAGCGCGCTGATCTGGTTCGTCAATGGGGTGAAGCAGCTGGGGGACGTGTGCAATACCGTCACCTCCATGGAGGAGGGCTACTCCCTCACTTCCAGCCTCACCGGCCCGGCGCGGATGACCCCCATCTGGTATATCACCACCGACACCGGCAGCTACCAGCTGGACGGGCTGACCGGGGAGCTGACCCGGGGCGGCGCGGGAGCGGACGGCAGAAGCTGACCCGGTCCACCGGACGGGAGGAGAAGACCCGGCCCCTGAGGGCCGGGTCTTTTTGCGTTTTCCCGCGCATATACATGAACAACATCCTGCTTTGCGGCAAACCGATGCAAGGGTAGAGGAGTTGTGAGTGTGAAAGGGAATATTGAGGAGCGGGCCTGTCAGATGGCCCTTTACATCATAGAGAACCGCGCGACGGTGCGTGCCGCCGCGCAGAAATTCTCCATCAGCAAGAGCACCGTGCATAAGGACCTGTCCGAGCGGCTGCCCGGCTTCAACCGGCCGCTCTACCTCCAGGTGAAGGACGTGTTGGAGGAGAACAAGGCCCAGAGGCATATACGGGGAGGGATCGCCACCAGGAAAAAATACAGAGGGGAATGAAGATCCCGCCCGCCCGGCAGCGCCGGGCGGGCGGGATCCCTTTTCGAGGGGGCGGTGCGGTTCAGCCCAGGTGCCGCTCCAGCCAGGAGAGCACGTCGGCGTAGACCTCCTCCCGGTTGAGCTCGTTGAGCATCTCGTGGCGGCCTCCGGGGTACAGCTTCAGCTCCAGGTCCCGGGTGCCGGAACGGCGGAAGTAGCCGTACACCTTCCGCACCCCCTTGCCGAAGGAGCCTACCGGGTCGTGGTCGCCGGAGAACAGGTAGACCGGTGTGTCAGGGTCCATCCGGGCCAGGGCCCGGGGACTGGCGATATAGGCCAGTCCGCCCAGCATATCCCGGTACAGCCCCACGGTGGGGGTGTGGCGGCAGAAGGGGTCGGCCAGGTAGGCGTCCACCATGGCCTCGTCCCGGCTGGTCCAGTCTGCGCCGGTGCGGTTGGGGGCGAATTTCCGGTTGTAGGCCCCCAGAGACATCCCGTGGATCAGGGGGCTGACGTGACGGCTGCCCCGGAGGCGGGCGATGGCGCCGGAGAGCAGCCGCCCGAAGAAGATCAGCGGGGCGGACTCCTGCCCGGTGCCCGAGAGGATGGCCCCGTCCACCGTGCCCGGGTAGCGGCACAGGTAGGTGCGGGTGAGGAAGGAGCCCATGGAGTGGCCCAGCAGGAAGTAGGGGATCCCGGGGAACCGCTCCCCCATCCGCTGGCGGAGGGAGCGCACGTCGGCGGTGACCAGGCTCCAGCCGTCCCGGTCGGCGAACCAGCCGTAGCTGCCGTCCGCCTCGGCGGTCCTGCCGTGGCCCAGGTGGTCCTCCCCGCACACGGCGAAGCCGTGGCCGGTGAGGAACCGGGCGAAGGAGTCATAGCGCTCCACATACTCGGCCACGCCGTGGACCAGCTGGACCACCGCCCTGGGGCTCCCCTCGTCGGGCAGCCAGAGCTTGGCGAAATACTCATGTTCCCCGTCGGCGGAGGGGAAGCGGAACTGCTGGGTGAGGGCCATGGCGATACCTCCTTGATCGGTGTTGTGGCTCTGTTGTGGCTCTATTATACAGGACGGGACGGCGGGGCGCAAGGCGGTGTCACAGCTCCTCCACCAGGGCCAGCACGGTGCGGACATGCCCCGCGTCCTCCCGGGCGATGTCCTCCATCAGCTGCCGCAGCGCCGGGTCGGACAGCTCCTCCCGGGCGGTGCGGAAGACCAGACCGGCCCGCTGCTCCTCCTGAAAGGCCCGGCGCAGGGCCAGGGAGAGGGAGCAGGGCTTTCCGCTTCGGGCGGAATGGGGGGACAGGGCCCGCCGCTCTCCCGAGATGAGGAAGGCGGCGGCGGCAAGGCGGCGGGCGTGGCGCTCCTCGTCCCCGGCCAGGGCGGACAGGGTCCGACCGGTGCCGCCGCCCGCCTGACGGGCCATGCTCCGGTAGGCCCGGGCCAGATCCAGCTTGCCGGCGGCCAGCTCCCGCAGCAGGGGCAGGCAGGGGGCGCACGCAGGCCCCAGACAGAGGGGGGCGGGTCCCTCCGGCGCCGGCGGGAGGGCGGGCAGCGCGGCCTTTGCGTCCGGCGGGACGTCTTCCGGCTCCGGCACCGGCAGGACCAGAAAGGGGCAATCCACCCGGTCCTCCGGCATCACCCTGGCCCACACCCGGCGGAACAGGTCATGCCCATCCTCCAAGGGCCGGGGAGCGGCGGTTTCGGCGTATTCCATAGCGATTCCTCCTGAAAGTGGGATGGTAGTTCATCCTATGCGGCAGGAGGGAAAAGGGTCAGGGGAGTTGCCTTGGGGCGGGAAAAGGGGTATACTGGGGCAAAGGGAAGGAACACGGGGAAGGGGAGAAAGGACCATGAAGGAGTTTCACCAGTGGAGCGGGGAGGAGCGGGCCGCGTTTTACGACGCGCTGCTCCGCCGGATCAACAAGCCGGACTATTTCGCCAGCCGCATCGGGGTGCGGGTGACCCGGATCGCCGAGGGCGAGGCGGACGGCGAGCTGCTGGCCGACGAGAGCAACTGCAACTCCATGGGCATCGTCCACGGGGGCAGCTTCTACACCCTGGCGGACACGGTGTGCGGCATGGCGGCCTTCAGCCGGGGCTTCAGCTGCACCACCGCCTCCTCCACCCTGAACTTCCTGCGCCCCGGCCTGAAGGGCAAGCGGGTGCTGTGCCACGCCCGGGCACAGAAGATGGGCCACACCCTGTCGGTCATCCAGGTGACCATCACGGGGGAGCGGGGGCTGGTGCTGGCCACCGGGCTGTACACCTTCTGCACCATGGCCCCCCTGAACTGGGACGGCACCGAGATCGAGGACTGACGCCCCTCCGCCGGGGCGGAGGGGAGAAAGAAGCGGCGGCCCGGTGGGGCCGCCGCGTTTGCGTCTGCACGGGATCGGGGGACAGGGCCGGTCAGCGCGGCCGGTCCCAGCCGGGCAGCACCTTCTCAAAGGCCAGCCGGGGATAGGGGTCTTCCACCACGTGGATGATCCCGCAGGGGACAAAGCCGCAGCCTTTCAGCAGGCCCTGCATGACGGTGTTGTCCCCGTGGGTGTCGATGCGCACGTGGCCGCACCGGGCCAGCGCCCAGTCCAGGCAGAACCGGCCCACCCCTTTTACCGAGCCGTCCGAAGCCAGCCGGTGGACCACCCCGTAGGGGCCGCCATAGCGCCAGGCGCCCTGCTCGATGACCCGGTAGGTGGGCTCCGGGTCCTCCCCGCAGGTAAAGAAGAAGGTGCCCACGATCCTGCCCTCGTGGAGGCAGACGTAGCTGTGCCCCCCGGCGATGTCCTCCCGGAGAAGGGACTCGGGGGGCCAGTTGGTGGGACCCCACTGGTTGGGGTTGCCGTGCTCGGCCATGAACCGCCGGGCATGGGCGTAGAGCTCCAGCATCCGGGGCAGGTCCGCCGGCTGTGAGGGCCTGATGTGCATCGTTGATCCGCTCCTGTCTGTGGTGAGTTCTGTTCTGGCGGGAGAGCGGGAGGGGGACGCGCGCCGCAGCGCGCGTCCCCCCTGTTTTCCGACCGCGCGGCGCGCGACTCAGTCCAGATCGGCGAAATCGTCGTATTCCGCGGGACGGCAGAACCGGCAGTTGGCCTTGCGCTCGGACAGGGCGGCGGACAGCTCCCGGCCGGCGTCCAGGATCTTGTCCCAGAAGGCGATGACAGCGCACACCGCGGCGGCCAGGGCCAGCGAGGCGGCAACGATCTTCAGCACGAAACGGGCGATTTTCATAGGCTCCTTCCTCCTTGCAGTCTGGAATTGGTATCCATAGTGTACTCTATTTCCGCCCGGAATACAATGTTTTTCAAAAAAGTTTACAATATTTCGGCGGCACGTCCCGGCCCCCTTGCATGAGCGGCGCGAGGTATGGTAAAATACAAAAGTTAGCCAATTTTTCATAGGAGGCAGACCACCTATGTCACAGTACGAGTCTGAGATCAAGCGCAGAAGGACCTTTGCGATCATCAGCCACCCGGACGCGGGCAAGACCACCCTGACGGAGAAGTTCCTGCTCTACGGCGGGGCCATCGCCCAGGCGGGCCAGGTGAAGGG
>CALXCT010000101.1 GCA_944386865.1 uncultured Oscillospiraceae bacterium
CGTCCAGGACGGCGATATCATCCTGTTCCGGTTCAACGTGTGAGCCGGAGCGCCGTCGTGGACGACGGGAGCGGAGCGACGCGCGCCCCTTATCCGCGGCCGGCGGGCGGCAGTCTCAGTTTGCCCGGACCGGGAGGAAAAAACAGAGCAAAAAACGGCATGGCCTTTTGGCCATGCCGTTTTTTCGTAAGGGGGAGATCCCGTCAGAGCGGGAAACTCAGTTGGACTTCCACAGGCCGTGGAGGTTGCAGTAGGCGTAAGCGGCCACCACGCTGTCGTCCTCGGTGAGGACGAACTTGGCCTCGGGCGCCATGCCGGGCTTGAGCTCCTTGCGCTGGTTGCCCTTCTCGCACTCCAGGGCGATCCACTCGATATAGTGCTCGTCCAGCATGGGATGGGCCACGTCGCCCACCTTCACGGTGACCTCGCGGCCGTTGACCTCGATCACGGGCACGTGCTTCTCCTGGGCGGCGTCGGTGGTGCCGGGGATCAGCTCCTTCATCTTCTCGCCGCAGCACATGACGGGCACGCCGGAGTTATGGGCGAAGGCAATGATGTTGCCGCAATGGGAACAGACATAAAATTTCATGGTTGGTATGCTCCTTTCCGTTGTTTCGAATCATCCGGTAGGGATGAGGATCGCTCGGGTCATTCGCTGCTAAGAGCATACACGATTTCTGTTAGGATTTCAAGAGGAAAATGAAAATAATTCTCATTTATTTTTCCGGCAGATAGGTGAGGGGGTCCACCCCCAGCCCGTTCTGGGACATCTCCAGGTGGAGGTGGGAGGGCAGGGCGCTCTCGGCGATGGCGGTGTCGCCCACCGAGCCGATGACGGTGCCCCGCACCACCGCATCGCCCACCGAGACGGGGGGCTGGGAGGCCAGATTGCAGTAGGTGCTGAGCAGCTCGCCGCCGTGGTCCACCACCACGGTGGTGCCCATCAGGTCGTCGTGGTAGATGGCGGAGACGGTGCCCTCGGCGATGGCGCACACCTCAGCCCCGGCGTTGGCGGCGATGTCGATGCCGCTGTGCACCCGCCAGTCGCCCATGGTGGGGTCGTAGGCCAGCACCTCCAGGCTGAACTCACCCAGCAGCTCCCCCTTCAGGGGCCAGGTGAAGGCGGTGGCGCTGACGGCGGTGGCCACGGTGGGCTCGGGCTCCGCCGCTGTCTGGGCCGAGGGAGAGGGACTGGCGGAGGGGGAGACAGAAGGGGAGGGCGCGGCGGAAGGGGAGGGAGAGGCCGCTGGAGCGGGAGAAGCGGCGGAGGAGGGCGAGGGGGAGGGGACGGTCACCTGGGTGGGGTTGCCCGCCTCGGCGGCGCCCTCCGGGCCGCCCAGGGCGGAGAACAGGATATAGCCGGAGACGCCGATGGCGGCGACGCACAGCAGCAGGAGGATGTAGAAGCCCTGGCCCGCCATAAAGTCGCCGATACGTGTGGTAAAACTGCGTTTCATGATGATAACACCTCCGGGCACTATTGTGGACAGGGGGCGGAGGGGTTATACCGGCGGCAGGAAAATATTTTCAGTTCGGATGCGGCGCCCCGGCGGGGTGGGGGAAAAACAGGTCGAACGGACGGGGGAAGGGGGAGGTTCCGCTCCGGCGGCGCGGCGGGAGCCTGGGCCGCCCCGGGGCGGCGGGGAAAAAGGAAGCGCCCCCGGCGGGAAACCGCCGGGGGCGCTGGGTGGTCACTTTTTCTTTTTCCGCTTGCCGAAGAAGCCCTCGTCGGCAGACTCGGCTGCCTTGCCGTTCATGGCGTCGCCGAAGGCGCGCAGGGCGTCCTTCTGGGCGTCGGTGAGGTCGGTGGGCACGGTGACCTTCACGGTGACGAACTGGTCGCCCCGGCCCCGGCCGTGGAGGCCGGGGATGCCCTTGCCCCGCAGGCGGAAGGTGGTGCCCGTCTGGGTGCCGGCGGGCAGGTTGTACTTCACCTTGCCGTCGATAGTGGGGATCTCCAGCTCGGCGCCCAGGGCGGCCTGGTTGAAGGTGATGGGCTGCTCCATGAGCACGTCGCTGCCCTCCCGCACGAAGATGGGGTGGGGCCGCACCCGGATGCTGACGATCAGGTCGCCCGCTGCGCCGCCGTTGCGGCCCGCGTTGCCCTGGCCCCGGAGGGAGATGGCCTGGCCGTCGTCGATGCCCGCGGGGATGGAGACGGTGATCTTCTTCTGACGGCGCACCACGCCGCCGCCCTGGCAGGTCTTGCAGGGCTGGTGGATGATCTTGCCGGTGCCGTGGCAGCGGGTACACTCGGTGGTGGAGGCCATCACGCCGAAGGGGGTGCGCTTCTGGGTGCGCACCACGCCGCTGCCGCCGCAGTCGGGACAGATCTCGGCGGTGGTGCCCGGCTCGCAGCCGGTGCCGTGGCAGGTGTCGCACTGGTCCAGCCGGTTCAGGCTGATCTCCTTCTCGCAGCCGAAGGCGGCCTCGGTGAAGTCGATGGTCAGGTTGACCCGCAGGCTCTCCCCCCGCTGGGGGCCGGAGCGGGAGCTGGCGGCGCTGCCGCCGCCGAAGCCGAAGCCGCCCCCGAAGAAGGAGCCGAACAGGTCGCCCAGGTCGCCGAAGTCGCCGGTGAAGCCGCCGCCGAAGCCGCCCGCGCCGAAGTTGGGGTCCACCCCCGCGTGGCCGAACTGGTCGTACTTGGCTCGCTTGTCCTTATCGGAGAGGATCTCGTAGGCCTCGTTGACCTCCTTGAACTTGGCCTCAGCGTCCTTGTCGCCGGGGTGCAGGTCGGGGTGGTACTGCTTGGCCAGCTTGCGGTAGGCCTTTTTCAGCTCGTCCTCAGAGGCGCCCTTGGACACGCCCAGGACCTCGTAATAATCTCGTTTCTGCTGTGCCATATGTCATCACCTCGGATGATCGGATTGAGACATGGAGCGTGGAGAGCAGAGGGTGCCCCCGCTCTCCACGCTGCGACTGTCCTTGAAATGCTTACTTCTTGTCGCTGTCGTCGTCCACCACTTCGTAGTCGGCGTCCACCACGTTGGGGTCGCCGCCCTGGGCGGAGCCGCCGAAGTTGGCGCCGCCCATGTCGGGGCCGGGCTGGCCGGCCTGGCCGCCCTGGGCGCCCTGCTGCTGGTAGAGCTTCTCGCTCACGGCGTAGAAGGCACGGGTGAGCTCCTCGGTGGCGGCCTTGATGGCCTGGATGTCGCTGCCCTTCATGGTCTCCTTCAGCTTGTTCAGCGCGCTCTCCACGTTGGACTTGTCGGCGGCGTCCAGCTTGTCGCCCATGTCCTCCAGGGTCTTCTCGGTCTGGTAGACCATCTGGTCGGCCTGGTTGCGGGTGTCCGCCTCCTCCTTGCGCTTGGCGTCCTCGGCGGCGTACTGCTCGGCCTCCTTCACGGCCTTCTCCACATCCTCCTTGGACATGTTGGTGGAGGAGGTGATGGTGATGTGCTGCTCCTTGCCGGTGCCCAGGTCCTTGGCGGACACGTTCACGATGCCGTTGGCGTCGATGTCGAAGGTGACCTCGATCTGAGGC
>CALXCT010000102.1 GCA_944386865.1 uncultured Oscillospiraceae bacterium
ACGAGGATTTTCAGTCCTCTGCTCTACCAACTGAGCTACAGAGGCAAATGGCGACTCGGAAGGGACTTGAACCCTCGACCTCCGGCGTGACAGGCCGGCGTTCTAACCAACTGAACTACCGAGCCAGATTGGCAAAACATGGTGGGAACAACAGGGCTCGAACCTGTGACATCATGCTTGTAAGGCATGCGCTCTCCCAGCTGAGCTATGCTCCCATTCGGCTGCCCTGTTCAACGCGGCGAAGGTTATTATACTAAACCTCAGCCTCCATGTCAACCTTTTCCCGGAATTTTTTTCAGTTTTCTTCGCTCTCGGTGAGCAGCTGCTCCAGCTGCTCCCTGGTGAAGCGGTACACCCGGTCACAGAACTGGCATGTCAGCTCCGCCTCCCCCTGCTCCCGGATCATGTCCTCCAGCTCAGCCCGGCCCATGCTGATGAGGGCAGCACTCACCCGCTCCCGGCTGCAATAGCAGCGGTACTCCACCGGCTGTTCCTCCAAAAATTCCAGCTCAAACTCCGCCAGCACGGCGGACAGCAGCGCCCGGGCGTCCATGCCGCCCTCCAGGGCGCGGCTCACCGGACCCACCTTGGCCACGCCCCGCTCCACCTTGGCGATGGTCTCCTCCCCAGCCCCGGGCAACAGCTGGATCAGGTAGCCGCCGGCGGAGAGCACGCTCTGGTCCGTGCCGATCAGCACCCCCAGGGCGCAGGCGGTGGGGATCTGCTCGCTCTCCACGAAGTACATGGCCAGATCCTCGGCGATCTCGCCGCTGAACAGGCCGATGGTGCCGATATAGGGCTCCTTCAGCCCCAGGTCCTTCATCACGGTGAGGGTGCCGGAGCTGCCCACGGCGGCCCCCACGTCCAGCTTGCCGGGGGCCTTCTCGGTGAACTCCACCGCCGGGTTCTGGACATAGCCACGCACATTGCCCTGGCAGTCGGACACGGCGGTGATGGTGCCCAGCGGGCCGCCCCCCTTGATCAGCAGAGTGACCGAGCTCTTCTCCTCCTTCAGGGCATTGCCCATCATGGAGGCCCCCATCAGCGTCCGCCCCAGGGCGGCGCAGGCCGCGGGAGGCAGGGAATGGATCTGCCGGGCCCGCTCCACCAGCCCGGTGCCCATGATGGCGGAGGCCTTCACCATCCCGTCCGCCGTGATCGCTCTGACAATGGAATCCGACATACTCACAAATCCTTTCGCGCCACGAAAAAGATGCGCTGCTCCCCGGCCCGGGGGCGGCGGCCCGACCGGTCGCCGTACTGGCGGACATCCCGGAAGCCCGCCTGTCTCAGATACTCCTCCAGCTCCTGGGGGGTATAGGCGTACTCCTCGTGGACCTCCTCCCCCCGCTGCCAGTGTCCGCCCTCCCGGCGGAAAATATCCATCCCGTAGGTGCAGATCCGCCGACGGGGAGAGTAGGCCCCCCGCCAGACGCAGAAGGTGTCCTCCGTCTCGTCCAGAAAGACCTGCCCGTCCATGGCCTGCAGCTTCTCCGGGGTGTTGCAGTCGAAGATGAACACCCCGCCGGGCATCAGGAACAGGTGCACCCGCTCAAAGGCCCGCTGCAGCTGGCGGGGCCGGGTGACATAGTTCACGCTGTCCAGGCAGCAGACGCAGGCGTCGATGGTGCCGTACAGGTCCAGCTTGTCCATGGACTGGTTGAGAAACAGCGGCGGGACGGCCCCCTCCAGCTCCCGGGCCTTCTCCGCCGCCTGGGCCAGCATCTCCTCCGACAGATCCACCCCGATCATCTCATAGCCCCGCCGGGCCAGGACGCACGTCAGGCTGCCCGTGCCGCAGGCCAGATCCAGCACCGTCTTCACCGGCAGCTTCGCCGCCGCCATGCGCCGCTCCAGGTAGTCGGCCAGCCCCTCGTAGTCCACGTCCCCGGTCAGCTCGTCGTAGCAGCCGGCCAGGAACTCATAGCTGCTCACTGCCCGCCGCCCTTTTCGCCCTTGATCCGGGGCAGCACCGCCTGGTAGCCGTTGGCCCCGTAGTGCAGGGAGCGGTTCACCCGGCTGATGGTGGCGCTGCTGGCCCCGGTGCGCTCCAGGATGTCGTTGTAGATCATCCCCTCGTCCAGCAGCATGGCCACCTCGAAGCGCTGCTCGATGGCCCGGAGCTCCGCCACGGTACACAGGTCCTGAAAAAACTTCTTGCACTCCTCCATGGTCTCCAGGGAAAGGATGGCCCGGTACAGGTTGTCGCTGGGCTCCTTATGCTGGGCTTTCGCCATGTCGATCTTCCTCCTTGCTGGCGGGCGCCGGGCCCGCCGGGGTAATCGACAGTAATTTTACCACAGTGAAGTATGAAAGACAAGGCCCCGCCGCAAATCTTTCCATCCGCGGCGGGGCTCTTTTCCTCCGGACCGGTCAGGCCGGACCGTTTTCGTCCTTTTTTCCGCGCGCCATCAGCTCGCCCACCACGGAGTGCACGTCCTTGCCGTGGTAGAGCACCTGATAGGCCGCCTCGGTGATGGGCATCTCCACCCCGGCCTTCTCCGCCAGGGTCCGGGCGGTCTGGGCGGCGTAGTAGCCCTCCACCACCGCGCCGATCTCCTTCACCGCCTGCTCCACCGGATGGCCCTGGCCGATGAGGATGCCGCAGCGGCGGTTGCGGGAGTGCATGGAGGTGCAGGTGACAATCAGGTCGCCCACCCCGGCCAGACCGGCGAAGGTCTCCGCCTTGCCCCCCATGGCCACCCCCAACCGGGACATCTCCGCGATGCCACGGGTCATGAGCATGGCCTTGGTGTTGTCCCCGTAGCCCAGCCCGTCGCACACCCCGGCGCACAGGGCGATCACGTTCTTCAGCGCCGCGCAGGTCTCCACCCCCACCGGGTCGGCGCTGGTGTACACCCGGAAGCGCTCGTTCATGAACAGGTCCTGCACCAGCCGGGCCGCCTCCTGGTCCGCGCTGGCCGACACCACCCCGGTGGGGATCCCCCGGCCCACCTCTTCCGCGTGGGAGGGGCCGGAGAGCACCACCACGGGGCACTGCTCTCCCACCGTCTGGCCGATCACCTGGCTCAGGCGCAGGGAGGTATCCTTCTCGATGCCCTTGGACACGGAGACCAGCACCGTCCCCGGCTGGAGCAGTTCCTTTACCTTCTCCGCCGTCATCCGCACGGCGAAGGAGGGGGTGGCGAACACCACCGCCTCCGACCCGGCCACGCTGTCCAGCCGGTCGGTCAGCGCCAGGCGCTCAGGCAGGGGCACCCCCGCCAGCATGGGGTTCTCCCGGTGCTCCCGCATGTGGCGGCACTCCTCCGCGGAGTAGGACCACAGGGTCACCTCATGCCCGTTCTCCAGCAGCAGCAGCGCCAGGGCCGTCCCCCAGCCGCCGCTGCCCAACACCGTGATCTTCATGGGCGGCACCTCATTTCGATTTTTTATGTAAACTGAACTTGGACTCGGTCCCCGTCACCAGGCGGTGGATGTTCCCCCGGTGTTTCCAGAGGATCAGCCCGCCGATGACGGTGGAGAGGGCCAGCAGGGTCACGTCCCGGTAGACGAACCAGGTCACGAAGGGGAAGGAAGCCCCCGCCCAGCAGGAGCCCAGAGAGACATACCGGGTGAGGACGGACAGGATCAGGAAGCCGCCCCACACCACCAGGGCCACCCGCCAGTCCAGCATGATGGCGATGGTGCCCCCGGAGAGGATGCCCTTGCCCCCCTTAAAGCGGAACATGCAGGGGAACATATGGCCCAGCAGGCAGAACAGGCCCGCCCAGTATTTTCCGTACACCGCCAGCTCGCCCCCCCAGAAGGAGGGAGCCCAGCCCCGGGCCAGCAGCACGCCGATCCACACCGCCACGATGGCCTTGAGCACGTCGGTGAGGATGACCGCCAGGGTCAGGGGGCCGCCGAAGGTGCGGTAGAAATTGGTCAGTCCCGCGTTGCCGCTGCCGTGGGTGCGCACGTCGTCCCGGAGGATATACTTGGATACGATGACCGCTCCGTTGAAGCAGCCGCAGAAGTAGGCGATGACCGCGATGGCCAGCGCTCTCAGCCAGAATTCCAGCATGGTCCTCAGCCCTCCTTGTCGCCCTTCTGCCGGATGGTCAGCCGCACGGGCGTCCCCTCCAGGCCGAAGGTGCTCCGGATCTGGTTTTCCAGATAACGCTGGTAGGAGAAGTGGAACATGCA
>CALXCT010000103.1 GCA_944386865.1 uncultured Oscillospiraceae bacterium
CCCCAGTACCACTATGACGGCATCGTGGCCGCCCTGAAGTCGGCCGCGGAGAAGATGCCCCGGGTGGACGCGGTGGGCGTGTCCTCCGCCGGGGTGTATGTGGACAACCGCACCATGGTGGCCTCCCTGTTCCTGAAGGTGGGCAAGGCCGACTTCGACGCCAAGGTGAAGGACCTCTACATCCGCGCCATCCGGGACACCTTCGGCCAGATCCCCTTCGCCGTGTGCAACGACGGCGACGTGTCCGCCCTGGCGGGGGCCATGAGCCTGGGGGACAACAATGTGCTGGGCATCGCCATGGGTACCAGCGAGGCCGTGGGCTATGTGGACGAGAAGGGCAACATCACCGGCTGGCTCAACGAGCTGGCCTTCCTGCCGGTGGACGTGGCCGGGGACGCCATGGAGGACGAGTGGTCGGGGGACATCGGCTGCGGCGTGAAGTACTTCTCCCAGGACGGGGTCATCAAGCTGGCTCCCCGGGCGGGCATCAACCTGTCGGACAGCCTCTCCCCCGCCGAGAAGCTCAAGGAGGTCCAGAAGCTCATGGAGCAGGGGGGCAGCAACGCCGCGGCCATCTACCGCTCCATCGGCGTCTACCTGGGCCACACCCTGGCCTTCTACCACGACCTGTACGGCTGCCGCCACGTGCTGCTGCTGGGCCGGGTCATGTCCGGCCAGGGGGGCGACATCATCCTGGCCGAGGCCAAGCGCGTGCTGGCTGACGAGTACCCCGAGCTGGACGGCAAGATCTTCCCCGCCCTGCCCGACGAGAAGTTCCGCCGGGTGGGCCAGTCGGTGGCGGCCGCCAGCCTGCCCGCCCTGGGCTGAATCCTGAATCCAAACTGTATCATAGGCTGGTGATATTACGATGCGGATCAAAAATGCCAGAATTTTCGTGGACAAGACCTTTGTGAACGGGGACCTGGAGTTCGACCGGACCATCCGGACCGTGGGCGAGCTGGAGGGGGCGGGCGACTGGGACGTCCAGGGTGCCTATGTGATCCCCGGGCTGGTGGATATCCACACCCACGGCGCCATCGGGGAGGACTTCTCCGACGGCAAGCCCTCCGGTCTGCAGCCCCTGAGCGGCTACTACGCCGCCCACGCCGTCACCTCCTTCCTGGCCACCACCATGACCCTGAAGGAGGAGGTGCTCACCCCCGCCATGCACGCTGTCCGGGACTTCCGGCGGCAGGGGGGCGCCAAGTGCGCCGGCATCCACCTGGAGGGGCCCTTCCTCTGCTACGCCAAGCGGGGGGCCCAGGCGGCGGAGAACCTGCACAAGCCGGATGTGGCCCTGTTCCGGCGGCTGAACGAGGCCAGCGGCGGCCAGGTGAAGCTGGTCACCGTGGCCTGTGAGGAGGAGGGGGCCATGGACTTCATCACCCAGGTCTCCCGGGAGTGCACCGTCTCCCTGGGCCATTCCACCGCGGGGTATGACACCGCCATGGAGGCCTTCCGCCGGGGGGCCAGCCACGCCACCCACCTGTTCAACGGCATGGAGCCGCTGCACCACCGCGAGCCCGCCATCATCGGCGCGGCCTTTGACGCGGGGGCGTCGGTGGAGCTGATCTGCGACGGGCTGCATATCCACCCGGCGGTCATCCGCATGGTGCACCGGCTGTACGGCGACCGGCTGAACCTGATCTCCGACTCCCTGCGCTGCGCGGGCATGCCTGACGGGGACTATGAGCTGGGAGGCCAGCCCATCACCGTGAAGGGGGGCAAGGCCACCCTCACCGGGACGGACACCCTGGCCGGCTCCTCCATCTCCATGCTGGATGCCCTGCGCAACGTGGTGCGCTTCGGCCTGTCCCTGGAGGACGCGGTGTACGCCGCCTCCACCGCCCCCGCCCTGGCGGTGGGGCTGGAGGCGGGCAGCATCCGCCCGGGCCGCCCCGCCGACCTGGCGGTGCTGGACCGGGAGCTGAACCTGCTGGCCGTCTATGTGGACGGGGAGCGGCAGGCCCTCTGAGCAAACAGAAAACAGCGGCCCGGACGCGTCGTGCGTCCGGGCCGCTTTCGCTGCCGTACTTTTATGCCGTGCGGTCCACCAGCTCCGTCAGGGCCTGGTAGAGCGCCTGCTCCTCCCCGGCCTGGCCGGTGAGGGAGATGAGGCACACCGCTCCGTCCCGGGCAAACCAGGCCGAGGCGCCCACCCGGCCCTCCCCGCGGGGGCTGCCGATCTGCACCACCGCCCGGCCGCCCCAGGTCGTCTCATAGTCCCAGTCCAGCCGCTGGGCCCCCTCCGGGTCCAGAGAGGCGGCCAGGCCGGGCTCGGCGCTGAAGAACAGGTGGGCGGCGAACAGCACAGAGTGGCCGTCCACGGTGCACCGGTACTGGGCCGCGGCGCTCTGGAGGGAGCCGTCCGCCAGACCGTGGAGCTGCAGGACGGGCTTTGCCTCCCCGCCGTCCAGCGCTCCGCTCCAGGGCAGCTCCACCCCCAGGAAGGCGCACAGGTCCTGCCAGCTGTCAAACTCCCGGGTCCACACGCCGGGCAGCACGCCGGAGGCGGCAGGCTGGTCCTCGTAGGCCGCCCGGATCTCCCGGCGAGCCTCATCCACCTGGGGCCCCAGGTCGGACTGGGACAGCAGCAGAGGCCTCAGATCCACCTGATAGTGCCCGCCCTCCTCCACAAAGCGCAGCTGCCCGTCCCCAGGGGACTGCACCGCGCCGGTGAGCAGGCACAGCCCGCACGCCACGGCCACCACCAGGCTCCCGGCCAGCAGCCGGGGCAGGGCCCTCCCACGCCGCCGGGGAGGCTCTCCGCCGCCTGTTTCAGTGGACTCCCCGACGCTCTCTGCTCCGGACACAGCCGCCGCCGGGGCGTTTTTCTGCCTCCGCCGCCACAGCAGCAGGGCGCATGCCGCCGCCAGCATCAGGGCGGCGGCGCACAGGGCCAGGGTCAGAGGATATGCGATGCCTTCCATTGTGTTCCCTCCTTACGAAAATCCATCCAGCACCCGGTGGAGCATCTCCCGGCCCTCCGGACTGTCGTCTTGCCGGACAACCCCATAGAGCACCCCGTCGCGGGTGAAGGTGGCCGTCAGTCTCCCCCACTCCTCGTCCTCCGCCAGGAACGCCTGGCAGCCGTTGGCCATCGGGTAGACCTCGTCCA
>CALXCT010000104.1 GCA_944386865.1 uncultured Oscillospiraceae bacterium
CGTGGTGGACCTGACGGTCAACCTGGCCAAGCCCGCCAAGTATGACGAGATCTGCGCCGCCATGAAGGCCGCCTCCGAGGGCGAGCTGAAGGGCGTGCTGGGCTACACCGAGGACGCCGTGGTCTCCAGCGACTTCCTGGGCGACACCCGCACCTCCATCTTCGACGCCGGCGCCGGCATCGCCCTGACCGACACCTTCGTCAAGGTGGTCGCCTGGTACGACAACGAGATCGGTTACTCCAACAAGGTGCTGGACCTCATCCAGTATATGTACACCGTGGACCACAAGTGATCCCCCGCCTGACGGCAGAAGGGCCGGCGCTTTCGCGCCGGCCCTTCTTTGTGTTTCTTTTGGGGTCCTGTCCCGCCCTCAGGTCCAGTCGGCGGACAGCTGCTTGGCCAGCTCGTCGTCGAAGATGGCCCGGACGTTCTTGATCACGTCCAGCAGCAGGGTCAGGGCGAAGACCACGCAGGTGATGATCTCCAGGATGTAGAAGGGGGACAGAGGGAAGTCCAGCATGGCGCTGGTGTAGTTGTTGGCGGCGGCCACCAGATACTGGCGGTAGGCCGCGTAGGTCAGCAGGCACATGATGGCGGTGCTCATCAGCCCGGTGAGGGTGCACAGCGCCATGGACACCTTCCGGGGCAGGTGCATCAGCAGCATGGTGATGCGGATGTGGCTGCCCTGGCGCTGGGCGTAGGCAAAGGAGGTGAACACGCCCACCATCATCATCTGCTCCACGATCTCATAGGCGCCCAGGACGGGGGCGTCGAACAGGGTGCGCAGCACCACGTTGAGCACGATGAAGGCCATGATCACAAAGAAGCCCGCAAAGCTGATATAGCTCAGGATCCGGGACAGGAAATCGCAGATCTTTTCAAACACTTTCATTGCTTCTCCCTCCCTTAGCCGTACAGGAAGTTGGGGATGCACAGGGCCAGGTCAGGCCAGATGGTGATGACCACGATGCCCACCAGCAGGGCTAACACGTAGGGCACCGCGCCCCGGAAGATGGTCCCCAGCGACACGTCCTTCACGATGCCCGAGAGCACATAGCAGTTCATGCCCACGGGCGGGGTGATCAGGCCCATCATCATCACCACGATGATGACCACGCCGAACCAGATCAAGTCGAAGCCCAGGCCCTCGATGATGGGCTGGAAGATGGGCACGGTGAGCATGATCATGGGCAGCGCGTCCATGAAGCAGCCCATCACCAGATAGATCAGGATGATGACCGCCAGGATCAGATAGCGGGAGACGTTCATCCCCTCGATGGTGGCGGCCAGCTTCATGGGCATCTGGGTGATGGAGAGGAAGCCGCTGAACACCATGGCGCCGATGACGATCAGGTAGGTCATGGAGGTGGTCTTGATGGAGTCCCACATCACCTTGGTGAAGGTCTTCCAGGTGAGCATCCGCTTGCAGGCCACGATGACCAGCGCCAGCAGGGCGCCGGCGGCGGCGGCCTCATTGATGGTGAAGAAGCCGGTGAACATGGCGGCAAACACGCCCACGAACAGGATCAGCACGTCCCAGCAGTTGACGATGGACAGCAGCCGCTCCTTCCAGCTGTACTTCTGGCCCTTGGGCGCCAGGGAGGGATTGAGCTTCACCTGGCAGACGATCATGATGATGATGAGAACGGCCAGGATGATGCCCGGCAGGATGCCGGCGGCGAACAGCTGGCCGATGGACTGCTCGGTCATGATGCCGTAGACGATCATGCAGGAGCTGGGCGGGATCATGATGCCCAGGCCGCCGCCCACGGCCACCGCGCCCGAGGCCAGGCTGTCGGCGTAGCCGTACTTGCGCATCTCGGGGATGGACACCACGGCCATGGTGGCGGTGGTGGCGTTGGTGGAGCCGCAGATGGCGCCGAAGGCGGCGCAGGCGGCCACGGTGGCGCAGGCCAGGCCGCCGGGCAGGCGGCCGATCCATTTGTTGGCCGCGTCATACAGCTTTGCGCTCATACCTGAGGCAAAGGCGAAATTTCCCATCATGATGAACAGGGGCACCACCGTCATGGTGTAGTTGGCCGCCTGTACATAGGGGACGGTCTGCAGAAGGCCGAAGGCGGCCTTCCAGTTCATCACCAGCCCGTAGCCGATGAAGCCCACCGTCATCATTGCCAGTCCGATGTTCATGCCCAGGGCCATCAGAACCAGCAGCACTACGATGCCGACGATCGCGGCAGTGGTCAGGTCCATATGTAACCTCCTTGTGTTCTCCCACGCTCCGGAATGCCCCGCTCCCCGGACCGGATACGGTCCGGTGGGTCCGCGCCCCGCGCGTCTCACAGGCTCCGAGGGGCGGGCAGCGCCCGCCCCTCGGCATCCGTCAGTTTCGTCTACCTGTCAAAGACGGCTCACAGGCCCATCTCGTCCAGCGTGGCGTAGACCTCGTCCATGGTCATGGCGTTCTCCTCGGCCAGCGCCTCGGCGGAAGCCACATAGGCCTCGGCGTCCACTCGGTCGCCATAGGTGGCGATCCAGTTGTCCAGCAGATCCTCGCCGTAGGACTCGAACTCCGCCTGCGCCTCGGGCGTGACGTCGATCATGGTGCAGCCGGCGGCCTCGCAGATTTCGCGGCCCTCGCGCTCGTCGGCCTCATAGACCCAGGCCAGGCCCATGGAGGCGTCGATGCCGGAATTCTCCATGATGATCTGCTGCAGGTCCTCGGGCAGCGCGTTGTAGCTGTCCTTGTTCATCATCAGGAAGTAGGGGCCAAGGTAGACCGGCATGGTGGTCAGATTGGCGGTGACCTCCTGCAGGCCGAAGCTGACGATACCGGACCAGTCAAAGATGTAGCCTTCCACAGTGCCCTTCTCAACGGCCTGATAGATGTCGCCGGGGGCCATCTGGATGGGCGTGGCGCCCCAGGCCAGCAGCAGGTCGGAGGGAGTGCCGGCGCTGGCGCGGAAGGTCAGGCCCTTCAGGTCGGCCACCGTCTGGATGGGATGGCCGTCGATGCTGCAGATCTTGTTGGTGGGGTTGGTGTGCATCATCAGAGGCACGAACTCAGACAGCTCATCCTGCAGCTCGGGATACTGCTCATACAGGCCGTAGAGCACCTGCACGCCCTGGGGCACGGAGCTGACCCCGATGGGCTGGCTGATGATCTCGCTCAGGGGGAACTGGCCGGAGAAGTAGGGCGGATAGATCCACGCGATGTCGCACACGTTGGTACGCAGGGCGTCCAGCGCCGCGGTGCCCGCCGCCAGCGCGCCGGCGGAGTACAGGGTGATGTTGATCCGGCCGCCGCTGGCCTCGTTGATCTTGTCGGCCCACTCCTGGAAGTAGATGGTCTTGTTGGAGGTGGCGGGGTCATGGGTGGACAGGGACAGCTCGTAGACCTTGCCGTCGCCCCCGCCGGTCTCATTGCCGCCGGTCTCGCTGGGAGTCGTGTCGCCGCCGCAGGCGGTGAGCAGGGCCAGGGCCATGGAACATGCCAGGACGATGCCCAGGACTTTCTTCAGGTTCTTCATCGTTCTCTTCCTTTCCTCATTTTTATCTGGATCGCGTTCTCTTTGTTTGCTTCCCCAACAGTCTTGGATGAAGCTCTTATGTTTGAATTATAAAAAACGCTGCGGATAAATGGAAATGCAACTATCGGCACCGTTATACACAAAATGCATAAGCGCGATTTTGGTTTCCCCATATCCCGTCCTCCTGCTCCGGCCGGAAGGCAAGGAAAAGCCGGCCCCCGCTCTGTGGACGGGGGGCCGGCCTCTGTTTTCATTCCTTCTGCAGGCTCTGAGTGCGCATCTGTACGAACTTTCGGATGGTATCCCGGTTTTTGTTGCTCGCCTTATAACATACGCTGATATTGCGCCTGCAGTCCTCGTCCTCCAGGCGCAGATAGCTCACGCCGACCCCCGCCTGGCTGCGCATGTGGTGGCCCGCCACCACGATGCCGTCCCCCCGGCGCACGGCGATCACCGCGCTCTCCATCAGGCTCATGTTGGACGGGGAGGGGTCGAAGCCCCGCTTGCGGCACAGGTGGCGCAGCTGCTCCCAGGTGCTGGAGAAATAACTGCCGCCGATCTTGAAGAAGGTCTTGCCCTTCAGCTCCTTCAGGGTGCAGCTCTCCCGACCCGCCAGCGGATCGTTGCCGTTGATGAGCACCCCCAGCTGCTCCACATAGAAATCCCGGAACTCCAGCGTGTTCCCCCGGGGGAAGGTCAGGTGGGGCAGCAGCGCCACGTCCACCTTGTCCTGCTCCAGATAGTTCAGGATGGTGTCCGGCGAGCCCACCTCATAGGTCAGCTTCACCTTGGGATACTTCCCCTCAAAGGCCTCCGGGATGTTCCCCAGCCAGTCGGAGATGGCGTAGTAGGGCACCCCGATGCTCAGCCGGGATTCGAACCCCTCCCGCTGCAGACGGAGCAGCTGACGCAGGTCGTCGTAGTCCAGCAGGATCTTCATCACCCGCTGGTGAAACAGCGTCCCCGCCGGAGTCAGCCGCACCTCCTGGGTGTTGCGCTCCAGAAGCCGCACCCCCAGCTCCTCCTCCAGCGCAGCCATGTGGCGGCTGAGCACCGGCTGGGTGATGAACAGGTGCTCCGCCGCGGCGCTGAAGTTCAGGTATTCCGCCAGCACCACGAATTCCCGAAAATAGTCGATCTTCACGCCGCGCCCTCCCTCCGGTCCGCCCGCCCCCAACTCCAGGGTTGTCTGCCCGTTCCGTTCACATTCACTTGTTGTTTCCCCCCGCCCGGCCGCCATGGTATGCTGAGAGCGGGGCCATCGTCCGGCCTCCACGCCGGGGCGGCAGACACAGGCGCCCGCCCGGCAATCAGCCGCCGTGCAGTCCCGGCGGCCGCGCCCATTGTATCATAGGAATATTGCCGCTCCAAGGGCGTGTTCCGGTGCGTCCTGTTGAGTTTATGCATTTTTTGCATAGGGTCCCTGATAGTTGTATTTCCATTTCTTCCGCCGCTGCCCTATACTCAAGTTACATGCTGGCGAATTCTGTGAGGATAGACTGACTTGTGGAAAGGAAGGTACATCAAATGTCTGAAGTGATTTCCTATACAAACACTTTGGGCGGACCGGCGCAGATCCAGGTGGTGGACGGGAAGATCCGCCGCATCCGTCCCATCGTTCTGCGGGAGGACGACCCCAAGGGCTGGGTGATCAAGGCCCGGGGCCAGGAGTTCACGCCCCCCCGCCGGGTCACCATGACCGCCCTTGGCCTGCAGGACAAGGACAAGTGCTACGCCTACGACCGGCTGCTGTACCCCCTGATCCGGGAGGACTTCGTGGAGACCCCCGACGGCAAGGACCGCAACACCCAGAACCGGGGCAAGTCCGGCTACCGCCGGGCCACCTGGGACGAGGCGCTGGGCCTGGTGGCCCGGGAGATCAAGCGCGTCCAGGACACCTACGGCAAGGAATCGGTCACCGCCTGCACCGGCTCCCACCACAGCTGGGGCCTGGTGGGCTACAAGCTGTCCGCCTTCAAGCGCTTCTTCAACCTGCTGGGCTACACCCAGGTGCTGGACAACCCCGATTCCTGGGAGGGCTTCCACTGGGGCGCCGCCCATGTCTACGGCCACTACTGGCGCCTGGGCTGCCCCGAGCCCTTCGACCTGCTGGAGGACTGCCTGCTCAACACCGACACCCTCATCTTCTGGTCCCACGACCCCGACTCCACCCACAGCTGCTACTCCGCCAACGAGGGCAACATCTGGCGCAAGTGGTTCAAGCAGCTGGGCATCTCGGTGATCTATGTGGACCCCTTCGTCAACTTCACCGCCGTCAAGCAGGGCGACAAGTACATCACCCCCCGGCCGGGCACCGACTCCGCCGTGCTGGAGGCCATCGCCTACGTGTGGCTGACCGAGGACACCTATGACCACGAGTATGTGGAGCAGCACGTCCACCGCTTCCAGGAGTGGGCCGACCACATCCTGGGCAAGGGCCCCGACGGGGTGAAGAAGACCCCCAAGTGGGCCGAGGAGATCTCCGGCGTGCGCGCCCCCGTCATCAAGGCGCTGGCCCGGCGCTGGGCGTCCACCAACACCATGGGCGGCTCCGGCGTGCGGGTGGGCTGGGGCGGCGCCTGCCGCACCGACAACGGCACCGACTACTCCCGCCTGATGGTCCAGCTGTTCGCCATGCAGGGCATGGGCAAGCCGGGCCGCAATATGTGGACCGCCAACGCCGGCGGGCCCATGGACTACAACTTCTGGTTCGGCGGCTACTCCGACCCCCGGAGCACCATCGCCAACCAGCCCATCGCCGACAAGACCGCCGTCAACTGCGTGGAGCAGAAGCTCTACCGGGCCACCCTGCCCGAGGCCATCCTGGACGGCCACGACGAGTGGGACGGCGACGGCTTCTGCGGCCAGAGCCTGGAGCAGCAGTTCAACCACCACGTCTACCCCCTGCCCGGGTGCAGCAAGGTGCACCTGCTCTACCGCTACGGCGGCAACTTCTTCGGCACCATGATCAACACCAACCGCTGGGGTGAGATGTACCAGAGCCCCGAGCTGGAGTTCACCGTCAGCCAGGACATGCACCTGACCCCCGAGGGCAAGTTCTGCGACGTGATCCTGCCCGCCTGCACCAACCTGGAGCGCACCGACATCGGCGAGTTCTGCTCCAGCGGCAACAGCGGCTACGCCTCCCACGGCCAGACGGGCAACAACTGGCAGGTCATCGTCTACCAGAAGAAGGCCATCGAGCCCCTGGGCGAGTCCCGGAGCGACTACTGGATCTTCTCCCAGCTTGCCGAGCGCCTGGGCTTCGGCCAGGACTACACCGAGGGCCGGGACGAAGAGGGCTGGTGCAAGCGCTTCTGGGAGTTCTCCGACCTCTCCAAGCGGATCGGCTGGGAGGAGTTCAAGGAGCGGGGCTACTACATCCCCGGCGTGCCCGAGAACTGGGAGCGCCGCTGGGCCTTCCGGTGGTTCGCCGAGGGCACCGAGTGCAAGATGGTGCGGGACGAGTGCATGAAGGAGGGCAAGCTGGGCACCCGCACCGGCAAGATCGAGTTCGTCTCCGAGCTGCTGGAGGAGAAGGAGCCCGACGATCCCGTCCGCGGGCCCATGGCCTTCTACAAGCCCAGCCGCGAGGGGTACCAGTCCCCCCTGTATGAGAAATACAAGCTCCACCTCATCACCCCCCACCCACGCTTCGGCTTCCACACCCAGTACGACCAGCACAACAAGTGGCTGTGGGAGGTGCCCGAGCACCGGCAGGTGGTGGAGGGCATGCCCTACGCCATCATCCGCATCCACCCCAAGCGGGCCGCGGAGCGGGGCATCAAGGACCGGGATATCGTCCGGGTGTGGAACGACCGGGGCGAGATCCTGTGCATGGCCAAGATCACCAACCGTCTGGAGGAGCACACCGTCCACCTCTACGGCTCCTCCGGTATGTACGAGCCCACCGTGCCCGGGGAGCGCAGCCCGGACAAGGGCGGCTGCGCCAACATCCTGACCTCGCCCGGCATGATCGGCGGCCGGCATATTCCCGGCATGACGCCCAACTCCACCCTGGTGGAGATGGAGGTCTACAAAGAGCCGCTGGTGCCCGGTATGGTGCTCAACGACCTGCTGGCCAAGGCAAATGGGGAGGTAAAGTAAGATGCGTTACGGAATCGCTGTCAATACGGAAAACTGCATGGCCTGCTACAA
Source organism: uncultured Oscillospiraceae bacterium (assembly GCA_944386865.1). Classification (GTDB taxonomy): domain Bacteria; phylum Bacillota; class Clostridia; order Oscillospirales; family Oscillospiraceae; genus CALXCT01. Next base: position 7,647 of record CALXCT010000104.1, read on the forward strand.
CTGCGTCATGGCCTGCAAGGACGAGCACTGCGGCTTCGCCACCGCCGTGTCCGCCCCCCAGCCCCACGAGGGCCAGTTCTGGGTGAACATCCGCTCCAAGGAGCGGGGGGACGACAACCGCAAGGTCAAGACCAGCAACGTGGCCGTGCTGTGCAGCCACTGCGCCGACCCCGCCTGCGCCAGGGCCGCCAAAAACGGCGCCGTGGTCAAGCGGGAGGACGGCATCGTGCTGATCGACCCGGAGAAGGCCAGGGGCCAGAAGCAGATCGCCGACGCCTGCCCCATCGGGGCCATCTACTGGAACGAGGAGTTCCAGATCCCCCAGAAGTGCACCATGTGCGCCCACCTGCTGGACGAGGGCTACGCCCAGCCCCGCTGCGTGGAGGCCTGCCCCAACGAGGCGCTGTTCTTCGGCGACCTGGACGACCCCGACAGCGAGGTCAGCCGGGTGATCGCCGCCAACAGGGCCACCCCGCTGCCCCCCCTGGCGGAGGAGAAGACCAACGTGGCCTATCTGAACATCCCCACCGTGTTCCTGGCGGGCAGCGTCTACCTGCCCGGGGATGAGACGGGGGAGGACCCCGCCGAGGGCGCCGCCGTCACCCTGACCTGCCGGGAGACCGGAGCGGTGACCTCCGTCAAGACCAACTACTTCGGCGACTGGGAGGCCGAATGGCTCACCCCCAACGCCCATTACGACATCCGCATCGAGCTGGAGGGCTACCAGCCGGTGGAGCTGTCCGCCCTCACCGACACGGACCACTACGTGCAGGAGACTCTGCTGCAGAAATAAGAAAGGTTTCATTTTTTCTCCCCCTACACAGGAAAGGCCCCCGGAGCGGCTGCTCCGGGGGCTTCTTCCATGCTCCGCCGCACCGGCCGCCGGGGCGCGGGCAGGGAGGGGGACGTGCCGAGCAGGCGCGGACGGGGGCCGGACCGGCTGGCGCCCGCACCCTTTCCGGGTCCGCGGCGGCGGGGTGGCACAGAAAAGGGGGGCCGGCGCTGCGCGCCGGCCCCCTGCCGTTTGTTCACCGGCCCCGGCTCACGCCTTGGGGCCTTTCTTTTTCTCCACCGCGTGGCGCGCGGTGCGGGCGATGTCCTGCGCCGTCAGGCCGTAGGCGGCCAGCACCGCCTTGGCCTCGCCGGAACGACCGAACTCGTCCTTCACGCCGTGGCGGATCACCGGCACCGGATGGTGCTGGCTGACCACCTCGCACACCGCGCCGCCCAGGCCGCCCAGCACGTTGGCCTCCTCCACGGTGACGATGGCCCCCGTCTCGGCGGCGGCCTGCACCAGGATATCCTTGTCGATGGGCTTGATGGTGTGCATGTCGATCACCCGCACGCTCAGCCCCTCGGCCTTCAGCAGGTCGGAGGCCTTCACCGCCTCCTGCACCATCATGCCGGTGGCCACCACCGTCACGTCGGTGCCGGGGCGCAGCTGCACCCCCTTGCCCAGCTCGAAGCGGTAGCCCTCCACCTCGTCGGTGACCGACTCCACCGCCAGCCGGCCCAGGCGCATATAGGCCGGGCCCTCATAGTCCAGCAGGGCCTTCACCGCCAGGCGCATCTCCGGCCCGTCGCAGGGGGAGAGCACCACCATGCCGGGGATGGCCCGCATGATGGCATAGTCCTCGATGCACTGGTGGGTGGCGCCGTCCTCGCCCACCGACAGTCCGCCGTGGGAGCCGATCACCTTCACGTTCAGCCGGGGATAGGCGATAGAGTTGCGCACCTGCTCCCAGGCCCGGCCCGCGGAGAACATGGCAAAGGAGTTGACGAAGGGCATCTTCCCGCAGGCCGCCAGGCCCGCGGCCACGCCGGTCATATTGGCCTCGGCGATGCCCATGTCGAAAAAGCGCTGGGGAAACTTCTCGGCGAAGGCCTTGGTCATGGTGGAGCCGGACAGGTCCGCGTCCAGCACCACCAGGTCGGGATACTGCTCCCCCAGCTCGGCCAGCGCCTGGCCGTAAGCCGCTCTTGTGGCGATCTTTTCCATGTCATTGCACCTCCAGTTCGCCGATCCGGGCCTCCAGCTCGGCCCGGGCCTGCTGATACTGCTCGGCGTTGGGGGCCTTGCCGTGCCAGCCGGCGTTGTTCTCCATGAAGCTGACCCCCTTGCCCTTGACCGTGGCGGCCAGGATCACCGTGGGGGCGCCCTGGTTCGCCCTGGCCTGGGCGAAGGCGGCGCGGATGCTGTCAAAGTCGTGGCCACCGCACTTGACCACATGCCAGCCGAAGGACTCGAACTTCCGGTCCAGCGGCTCGGTGGGCATCACGTCGGAGGTCTTGCCGTCGATCTGCAGGCCGTTGACGTCCACCACGGCGCACAGGTTGTCCAGCTCGTACTTGGCCGCCGCCATGGCGGCCTCCCACACCTGGCCCTCCTCCAGCTCGCCGTCGCCCAGCAGGGCGTATACCCGGTAGTCCTTCCCGTCCAGCTTGCCCGCCAGCGCCATGCCCACGGCGGCGGAGATGCCCTGGCCCAGGGAGCCGGTGGACATGTCCACCCCCTTCACATGGTGCATCTCGGCGTGGCCCGACATATGCCCGTCGATGGAGCGGAACTGCCCCAGCTCCTCCACCGGGAAGAAGCCCCGCAGAGCCAGGGTGGGATAGAGGGCGGGGGTGCAGTGGCCCTTGGACAGCACGAAGCGGTCCCGGCCCGGGTCACGGGGCGCGGCGGGGTCCACCCGCATCTCCTCCTGATACAGCAGGGTGAGCACATCCATGGCGGAGAAGGAGCCGCCCAGATGCCCCGAAGCGGCGCCGTACACCATCTCCAGGCCCAGCAGGCGGGCCCGGGCGGCGGTGAGCGCGAGGGTATGGTTGTCCATGGTATCAGTCCTTTCTCTATTTCGTCTCGCCTTCATAGGCGAAGTGGTTCTTCTCGTAATACTCCAGGCTCAGGAAGTCCTCCGCCAGCGCCGCCCCCTCGGGGGAGAGCTGCTGGGTGACCGTGCCGCCCTCCATATAGTGACCCAGGGCGTGGATCACGTTCACCCGCTGGGCGATGGGACGGCAGGCCTGCATATAGGCCGGGCCCTCCCAGCCGCACAGGTCGAACACCTTGGACATGAGGAAGCACGGGCTGATGGCTCCGCCGTCCCCGGTGAAGTCGTTTCCGGTGACCTCCCGGGCCGCGTCGTTGGCCCAGATATAGTACCGGGTGGAGTAGTAGTTCAGGAACCCCTCCTGGCTGCCCAGGTCCAGATCCAGCCCCATGTCGGCGTAGCCGCTGTTGCCGTTGCC
>CALXCT010000105.1 GCA_944386865.1 uncultured Oscillospiraceae bacterium
GTCTTGAAGTTGGTCATCATGCCGCCCAGCCAGCGGGCGTTCACATAGTACATGTTGCAGCGCAGGGCCTCTTCCTTGATGGCCTCCTGAGCCTGCTTCTTGGTGCCCACGAACAGGATGGACTGGCCGTTCTCACTCAGGCTGCGCACGAAGGAGTAGGCCTCCTCCAGCTTCTTCACGGTCTTCTGCAGGTCGATGATATAGATGCCGTTGCGCTCGGTGTAGATGTAGCTGGCCATCTTGGGGTTCCAGCGACGGGTCTGATGGCCGAAGTGCACGCCGGCCTCCAGAAGCTGCTTCATAGATACGACTGCCATGGTAAAGTTCCTCCTAAATATTTGTTTTTACCACCGGGGCGATCATCCCTCCGTCCCACCTTTTTTCCAAAAGGCACCGGGCCGAAAATCCCGCTCCGTGCGTAATGCCCTGATAGTTTACCACACCGCGTGCCGAAAGGCAAGCATTTTTTCCTTCCTTTTCCGCATTTTTCTCAGGGCAGGCGGCGCAGCTCACATTGCTCCACCAAAATGAGGTCCTCCCCCAGCCGCCGCACCGCCTGCCAGGGGATGACCACGTCCTCCCGCCGGCCCAGCAGGCCGAACAGCCGCAGCCGGCCGGGAATGATCAGGGCGCTGACCCGGCCGCTGTCCGTGTCGAACTGCACGTCCTCCACATAGCCGTACCGGCTGCCCGTCTCCACGTTGATGACCTCCTTATATCTCAGCTCGGCGATCCTCGTCTCCATACGCGCGTCCCTCCCGGCACAGTCTATGGCGGCGGGGGGCCGTCCTATGACGGCGGAGACGGCGGGCGCCGTCCCCGCGCGCCGCCCCGGTTTCACTCTGTGGCCGGGCGCGCTTGTCAAAGTTCCTTTTTGATCTGTTTGATGGCGTTCTTCTCCAGCCGGGACACCTGGGCCTGGGAGATGCCCACCTCCGCCGAGACCTCCATCTGGGTCTTGCCCCGGAAAAAGCGCAGGTCCAGGATGCGCCGCTCCCGCTCGGACAGCTTGGCGATGGCCTCCCGCAGGGCGATCTGCTCCAGCCAGAACTCGTCGGTGTTCTTCCGGTCCCGCACCTGGTCCATGACGCACATGGCGTCCCCGCCGTCGGAGTAGACCGGCTCATATAAGGAGACCGGGTCCGTGATGGCGTCCAGCGCGAAGACCACCTCCTCCCGCCGGATGCCCAGGGAGCGGGCGATCTCGTCCAGGGTGGGGTCCCGCTGACGCTCGGCGGTGAAGCGCTCCTTGGCCTGGAGGACCTTGTAGGCCGTGTCCCGCATGGAGCGGCTGACCCGCACCGCGCTGTTGTCCCGCAGGTAGCGGCGGATCTCCCCGATGATCATGGGCACCCCGTAGGTGGAGAACTTCACGTCCAAGTCGGTGTTGAAGTTGTCGATGGCCTTGATGAGCCCGATGCAGCCCACCTGGAACAGGTCGTCCACGTTCTCCCCCCGGTTGGAAAAGCGCTGGATGACGGACAGCACCAGTCTCAAATTGCCCGAGATCAGCTGCTCCCGGGCTTTCTGATCCCCCTGCTTGCTCAGCCGGAGCAGACGCATGGTCTCCTCGTTTTTCAGCACCGGAAGTTTGGAGGTGTTGACCCCGCAGATCTCCACCTTGTTCTGCATCGCCGCTCGCTCCCCTCGCCCAGACTTGCCGGGGACGCGTCCGTGCCCGCTCCCGGGCGGGACCGCGTCCCCGCCCTATCAGTATCTCCCGGGCGATTGCTTTCATACGATGGGCACAGGGGGTATATTTTTTTCAGTCTGACAGCGTTCGATGGACATTTCCCGCTCCGGCGTCCGGGGCGCGTCCACCCGCCGGAGGGCACCTTTTTTCGCGCCGGTCATAGTATGGGATGGAAGCATCATCCCCACATACATCATTTCCATTGGGAGGTATCACTTATGCCTGATAAGGTCATGCCTGGCCCCGTGCAGGATCTCAACTGTATCCGCGAGGCCGTGTGCATTCACACGAAAAAGATCTACGATTCCTGCCGGGATAAGGACTGCATCGAGGATCTGCGTCTCTATCCCACCCAGAGCTCTCTGCCCATCATCGAGCGGGCCATGAGCATCAAGGCCGGCACCGCCGAACTGCTGACCGCCTACATCGACGTGGAGCCCGTGGGCTTCCACCGCGGCTTCTACACCGTGGACGTGCGCTACTACTACCGCGTCACCGCCACCGCCATGGTGGGCAGCCCCCGCCCGGCGGAGATCAGCGGCCTGGCCGTGTTCGACAAGCGCGCCATCCTCTTCGGCAGCGAGGGCAGCGCCAAGGTGTTCTCCACCCAGACCCAGGCCGGTGCCTTCGCCCGGGGCTGCCTGGAGCGGAGCAACCTGCCCGTGGCCGTGGTAGAGGCGGTGGACCCCATCATCCTGAACATGAAGCTGGTGGACGTGTGCGACTGCCGTCCCTGCGACTGCGACCCCGCCGACGTGCCCTCCGCCATCCTGAACGCCTTCGGCGAGGACCTGGTGTACAGCGGCGACACCCGGCGCATCTACGTCACCCTGGGCCAGTTCTCCATCATCCGGCTGGAGCGGGATTCCCAGCTGCTCATCCCGGTGTACGACTACTGCCTGCCCGACAAGGACTGCTCCTGCTCCGCGGACGACGACCCCTGCGAGGTCTTCCGCCAGGTCAGCTTCCCCGTGGACGACTTCTTCCCCCCCAACTCCGTGTCCTCCATCGATACCGGCTGCTCCTGCGGCTGCGAGACCAAGCCCAACCGTCACTGCTGACGGGCCCCATCCCACCGGGCCGGCGGCTCCCACACGGGCCGCCGGCCCCCCCTTTTTTCATTTCCGGCTTGTACTTTTCCCCGATTCCCGCTATAATTCCTATTGTATTGATTTGAAAGGAAATGGCGGTGATCCCCATGTCACGGACCGGATTCATCCATGACGATCTGGATATCAAGATGCTGGTGCTGTACATCATGAGCCACGTGGCCGCGCCCATCGACTTCTTCAAGCTGATCGACCTGGCCCTGTGTGATGACGGGGTGGACTATTTCTCCCTGTCCAGGGCCATCTCCCACCTGGTGGAGACGGAGCACCTGGAGCTGCATGACGAGAAGTACTCCATCACCGACAAGGGCCGGCGCAACAGCGAGGTGTGCCAGAGCAGCCTGCCTTACTCGGTGCGGCTCAAGTGCGACCGCAACCTGGCCGCGCTGAACGCCGCCCTTCGGCGGGACGCCCAGGTGCGGGGCGAGGTGGTGCGCCGGGAGGACGGCACAGTGGCCGCCCGTCTGGCCCTGGACGACGACACGGGCAGCCTGCTCACCCTGGAGCTCCTCACCGCCTCGGAGGATCAGGCCCGCCTGCTGTGCGACCACTTCCGGGCCTCCCCCGAACGGGTCTACAACGACATCCTCCGCACCCTGCTGGCCGGCCCGGACAGCGGGGACGGCAGCGCGGGAAAGGAGTGACCCATGCAGGAGCCCCTTCTGTTCGGACAGCCTCTGTCCCTCCTGTTCCTCTACTTCCTCTTTTACTCCTTCCTGGGCTGGGCCATGGAGACCGCCTACTGCTCCGTGCTGCAGAAGCGCTTCGCCATCCGCGGCTTCCTCTACGGGCCCATCTGCCCCATCTACGGGGTGGGCGCGCTGATGATGGTGCTGTTCTTCAAGCCGCTGACCGGGAACCTGGTCCTGTTCTACCTCGTCTCCACCGTGTCCATGTCCGCCTGGGAATACTTCGTGGGCTGGTTCCTGGAGACTACCACCCACATGAAATACTGGGATTACAGCAACCACCGCTTCAACCTCCACGGCAGGATCTCCCTGTTCGTCTGCCTGTGGTGGGGCCTGCTGTCCTACCTGACCATCTTCCACATCCACCCCCGGGTGGCGGAACTGTTCGACGGCCTGCCCGCCCTGCCCAGACAGATCATCGCCCTGGTGCTGTTTGCCGTCCTTGCCGCGGACGCCGCCGCCACCATCCACCACCTGGCCCTGGCCGCCAAGGTGATGAAGAAGCTGGACCAGGCCGCCGACGAGCTGGCCGTCCAGGCCGCCCTGGCCCGGGCGGAGATGCGGGACCGGCTGTCCGACGCCCGGGAGGAGCTGGAGGCCGCCATCGCCGAGGCCCGGGCGGGCCGCAGCGAGCGCCTTGCCCGGCTGCAGGCCGAGCAGCCCAGGCTCTGGGCCCGGTACGAGCAGCTGCAGGAGCGGTCCGAGCGCTACACACGCCACTTCCGCCGGGCGTACCAGAAGCTCTCCTCCGCCCGCTACCCCCACGCCCTGCGCGACCTGAAGCTGGACGCCCAGGCCATCCGTCAGCGGGCCGCCCAGCGCCGGAAGGCCAGAAAGTCCGAAGACTGAGCCTTTCCGGCCCATGCCGGCCCTGACTCGGCCGGCGCCGTCCATGCATCAAAGTTAAAAACGCCCTGCCGCGCAGCTTCGCTGCGCGGCAGGGCGTTTTTAACTGTCGTCTTTCTATCCCGGCGGAAAAGCGGGCGGTCAGTCCTTCCTGCCCCGCAGGTAGGAGAACCAGAAGGTAAAGCCCACCGCGGCCCCGCCCACCGCGTTGCCCAGGGTGACCGGGATCAGGTTGCCCGCCAGGTAGGTGCCCCACGTTAGGCTCTCCACCGCCACGCCGGCGGCCTGGGCCGCAGAGACATAGGCCTCGTTCCCGGCGGCGAACAGGCCCAGCATGCAGTAGGTCATATCGGCCACCCAGTGGTCGAAGCCGCAGGTGACGAAGAACATCACCGGCGCCCACGCGCCCAGAAAGCGGCTCACCCCGTCCTTGCCGGACAGGGACAGCAGCACGCCGACGGTCACCAGCACGTTGCACAGGATACCCATGACGAAGGCGTTTTCAAAGGGCATGGTCATCTTCCCCGCCGCCACCTTCATGGAGTAGGCCGCCAGGGCATTGCTCCCCGCGTTCAGCCAGCCGAAGGACGCGCAGAGGAAGGCCACCAGCAGCGAACCGATCAGGTTGCCCGCATAGACGAACAGCCAGTTGCGCAGCATCCCCAGCACCGTCGCCTTCCGGTCCAGAACGCTGATGACCATCAGGGTATTGCCGGTGAACAGCTCCGCGCCGGTGAGCACCACCATGCCCAGCCCGAAGGCGAACAGCAGCCCGGACACGGTGCGCACCACGCTGTTGTTGTCCAGCCCGTAGGTGGCCATGTTGGTCACGCAGGCGGGGAACGCGATCAGCACCCCCGCCAGGATGCCCAGCAGCAGCATCTTGCTGATGGGCAGCTTTGCCTTGCCCGCCCCCGCGGCGGCATAGTTGGCCGTGGTCTCGGCGGCTGTGAACAGATTCATCCTTCTCCCTCTCTCTTTCTCTTCGGCATTTATCTGTAAAGTGATCTTGCTTTTCAGCTACATCATGGGGGCGAACACCCGGAGGATGCTCCGCCACAGCTGTTTGAGCAGGCCCATGGACCGGTGCTGCTCCCGGGTCATCTCCAGTGTGACCTCCTGGCTGACCGCCTGGGTCTCCAGGAAGTCCCGCTTGATGCTCTCCACGCTGGAGGTGCCGCACATCCACACGCCGTTTTCAAAGTGGAGAAAGAAGCTGCGGTAGTCCAGGTTGACGGTGCCCACGGTGGCGAACAGGTCGTCGGTGACCATATTCTTGGCGTGGATGAAGCCGGGGGCATACTCGAAGATGCGCACCCCCGCCTCCAGCAGGGGCGGGTAGTGGGCGCGGGTGACCTCGAACACCGACTTCTTGTCCGGGATGTGGGGGGTGATGATGCGCACGTCCACCCCGCACTTGGCCGCGTTGCACAGCACGGTGTTCATGGCGCTGTCGATGATCAGGTAGGGGGTGGTGATATACACATACCGCTTGGCCCTGCTGATCATGTTGAGGTAGACGCTCTGGCTGACCGCCTCGAAGTCCAGCGGCGTGTCCAGGTAGGGCTGTACATAGCCCTGTCCCTCCGGCAGGGGCTGCGCCGGGCGGTAGCGGTCCAGGTCCTCGTCCTTCTCCTCCAGGTATTCCCAGGTGGTCAGGAACATCACCGTCATGCTCCAGGCCGCGGCCCCCCGGACCAGCACGCCGCTGTCCTTCCAGTGGCCGTACTTCTCCTTGCGGTTGATATACTCGTCGGCCAGGTTCATGCCGCCGGTGAAGGCGGTCGCCCCGTCGATGATGCAAAGCTTCCGGTGGTCCCGGTTATTCAGCCGAAGGGAGACGATGGGCACCACCGGGTTGAACACGTCGCAGCTGATGCCCGCCTCCTCCAGCCGCTCGGCGTAATCGGCAGGCAGGGTGAAGATGGAGCCCACGTCATCGTAGATGACCCGCACGTCCACCCCCTGGGCCGCCTTCTGCTGGAGCACCTCCAGGATGCTGTCCCACATGACCCCCGGCTCGATGATGAAGTACTCCAGGAAAATATACCGTTCGGCCTTTTTCAGTTCCTCCAGCATGCGGCGGAAAAACGGCTCCCCCTCCCCGAAATACTCCGTCTCGGTGTTGCCGTACACCGGGCAGCTGGCCCAGCGCTCCAGATACCGCGCCTGGCCCGCCGCGTCCTCCCCCAGCGCCTCCAGGCGGTCCGCCTGAAAGTCCGGGGAGAGGACCTTGATCATTTTCCGCTCGATGTGCTGCATCTTCCGCTTGGTCCGGTAGCTCACCCGGTTGCCGCCGATGAGCAGATAGAGCACGCCGCCGAACACGGGAAAGGCCAGCACAGGGATGATCCAGGCGATCTTGTAGGCCGGGTCGCTGCGGTTGGTGATGATCCACAGCAGCACCGCCCCCGCCAGCAGGACGCCCAGCGCCCGGAAATATTCGGAGTACTGGGAAAACCACATGGTCATGGCCACCATGACCAGGATCTGGGTCAGCAGCGCGATGGCCACCAGCCCCACCCGGTGGAACAGCAGGGTCACCAGTTTCTTCATCCGCACGCCTCCCTTCCCGCGGTCTGTCCGCTACTTTACTACTACGTTCTCCTCGCCCAGCAGCTCCCGCAGCTCGGCCACCAGCGTCTTGTAGATGGCGCAGGGGGTGCCCAGCTTCTTCCCCGTGTCCGCCAGGTACACCACCGCCAGCTGCTCCCCGGGGAACATGTCCAGCACCGCCGCCAGCTTGCGCATACGCGGGTCGTCCTTGCCCGGGATCTTGATGTAAAGCTTATCTCCTTTGCATATCGGGCTGTTCTCAGGTTCCTCCGCCGGCGGCGGGGCCTCCCCCTCCCGGTCCAGGGGACGGATGCTGTCACACAGGATCTGGGGCTCCTTCTCCTCCCGCACGGAGATCTTGCCGGTGACCAGCACGGGGAAATTATCCTTGAGGTAGCTGCCGCACTCCCCCAGCACCCGGGCGAAGACCAGCAGCTCCATGGAGCCAGTGTCGTCCTCCAGGGTGACATAGGCCATGAGGGTGTTGTTCCGGGTGGTCTTGGTCTTGTGGGCGGCGATGACGCCGGCCACCGTCACCCGCTGCTCGTCCCGGAACCGCTCCGGGCCCTCCTCCCGGCCGAAGTCGGAAAGGATGGAGCCGATGGTCACCGCGTGATTGCGCCGGGCGGTCTCCCGGTAGGCGTCCATGGGATGGCCGCTGAGGTAGAGCCCCGTGGTGGCCTTCTCCATGGCCATAAGCTCCTGGGGGGTGAATTCCGGGAGGTTGGGCAGGGGCACCTCGGGGGCGGAGGCCGTGCCGTGCTCCGACCCGAACAGGTCGAACTGCCCCTCCAGATTCTTCCGCCGGGATTCCGCAATGGCGTCCAGCGTCTGGCCGAAGATCTGGATGAGCTGGGAGCGCCGCGCCCCCAGGCTGTCGAAGGCGCCGCAGCGGATGAGGTTCTCCAGCACCCGGCGGTTCAGGTCGGAGTCGAACATCCGGCCGCAGAAGTCGGAGAAGGACCGGAACGGCCCCCGCTCCTCCCGCTCCCGGAGCACGTCCCGGATGAACCCACGGCCCACCCCCTTCACCGCCGCCAGACCGAAGCGGATATTCCCGCCGGAGACGGTGAAGCTGTCCCCCGACTCGTTGATGTCCGGCGGGAGCAGGGCGATGCCGTTCTCCCGGCAGTCGGCGATGTATTCCGCGATCTTCTCGGTGGAGTCCAGCACCGAGGTGAGCAGGGCGGCCATATACTCTTTGGGGTAGTGGCACTTGAACCAGGCGGTCTGAGAGGCCACCACCGCGTAGCTCACCGCGTGGGCCTTGTTGAAGGCGTAGTTGGCAAAGTCGTAGATCTCGTCGTAGATGGCCTGGGCCACCGACTCGGGGATACCGTTGGCCACGCAGCCCGCGATCCCCCGCTCCCCGTCGCCGTAGACGAAGGACTGCCGCTCCCGCTCGATCTCCTTGGCCTTCTTCTTGGAGATGGCCCGGCGCACCATGTCCGCCTGCCCCAGGGAGTAGCCCCCCAGGCGGCGGAAGATCTCGATGACCTGCTCCTGATAGACGATGCAGCCGTAGGTCACCGACAGGATGGGCTCCAGGGAGGGGTGCTTGTAGCGGATCTTGTCCGGATTCTGCTTGCAGGCGATGAAGCGGGGGATGGAGTCCATGGGGCCCGGACGGTACAGGGCGATGATGGCGGTGATGTCCTCGATGTCCTTGGGCTTCAGGCTCACGCACACCCCCGTCATCCCCGCCGACTCCATCTGGAACACGCCGCTGGTGCGCCCGTCGGAGAGCATCTTCATGGTCTCCGGGTCGTTGTCCGGGATCTGATCCAGGGTGAAGCCCGGACACTTGGCCGCCACCATCTTCACCGTGTCGTCCAGCACCGTCAGGTTGCGAAGGCCCAGGAAGTCCATCTTCAGAAGCCCCAGCTCCTCCAGGGTGGTCATCACATACTGGGTCACCACCGACTCGTCGTTCTTGGCCAGCGGCACATACTCGTGTACCGGCCGGCTGGTGATCACCACCCCGGCGGCGTGGGTGGAGGCGTTGCGGGGCATGCCCTCGATGGCCATGGCCGTGTCGATGAGCTTCTTGATGCGCGCGTCACCCTCATAGGCGTCCCTGAGCTGCTTGGACAGCTTCAGCGACTCCTCCAGGGTGATGTGCAGCGGCATGGAGGGCACCTGCTTGGCGATGGCGTCCACCTCCGCGTAGGGGAAGTTGAGCACCCGCCCCACGTCCCGGATGGCGCCCCGGGCCGCCATGGTGCCGAAGGTGACGATCTGGGCCACATGGTCGGAGCCGTATTTTCGGTTTACATAATCAATGACCTCGCCCCGGCGCTGGTAGCAGAAGTCGATGTCGATATCGGGCATGGAGATGCGCTCGGGGTTGAGGAAGCGCTCGAAGTAGAGGGAGTATTTCATAGGGTCGATGTTGGTGATCTCCAGACAGTAGGACACCATGGACCCCGCCGCCGAGCCGCGGCCCGGCCCCACGGGGATGCCGTTTCGCTTGGCATAGCCGATGAAGTCGGACACGATGAGGAAGTAGTCCACAAAGCCCATCTTGCGGATGACCGCCTGCTCCATCTCCAGCCGCTGGCGGTACTCCG
>CALXCT010000106.1 GCA_944386865.1 uncultured Oscillospiraceae bacterium
TTGTCAAGACTTTTTTTCCGTGCGACATCTTTTCACAGAGTTTTCATAGACTTTCCCGGCGATCTATGGTAAAATGCACTGGATTCCAGCCGCGGTCCCCTCCGCGGCACACAGACGAGGTGCTTCCCTTGAAGCTGATGATAGAAGGCGTGGCCTTCGACAATATAACACTGGACGAGGCCGTGGCCGCCGGGGCGGAGCTGGTCCGGTCGGAGGGCTTCCACTATGTGGTCACTCCCAACCCCGAGTTCGTCCTGCGGGCCAAGCAGGACCCGGACTTCCGCCGGGTGCTCAACGGGGCCGACCTCACCATTCCCGACGGCATCGGGGTGATCTACGCCGCCAAGATCCTGGGCCGCCCCCTGAAGGAGCGGGTGCCCGGCATCGACTTCGCCTCCGGCGTGATGGCCGCCCTGAACGGGAGCGGGGGCGCCCGGGTCTATCTGCTGGGCGCCAAGCCCGGGGTGGCCGAGCAGGCCATGGCCAACCTCTCCGCCCGCTACCCCAACCTCACCTTCTGCGGCTGTCACGACGGCTATTTCCAGGAGGACGCTCCGGTGGTGGAGGCCGTCCGGGCCGCCCGGCCCGACCTGCTGCTGGTCTGTCTGGGGGCCCCCAGGCAGGAGCTGTGGATGGCGGCCCACGGGCCGGAGACCTCCGCCCATCTGGCCGTCGGCCTGGGGGGCGCGCTGGACGTGTACGCCGGGGTGGCCGAGCGGGCCCCGGAGCGGTGGCAGAAGCTGGGCCTGGAGTGGCTCTACCGCCTGAAAAAGGAGCCCTGGCGCCTGCGCCGGATGGCCAAGCTGCCCCTGCTGCTGGTGTCCGCCGCCGGGAGCAGGCTCACGGGACGGCGGGATGGATAACTATGGCGCGGTGCGCCCGGGAGGTGTCGGCATGGCCGGCAGATTGATCGTATTCGAAGGCACGGACGGGTCGGGAAAGTCCACCCAGTTCGCCCGGCTGTGCCGCAGGCTGGAGGAGGAGGGCATCGCCTTCCACCGGATCATCTTCCCCCAGTATGAGCAGCCCTCCTCCGCCCTGGTGCGGATGTACCTGGGCGGGGAGTTCGGCAGCCGGCCGGGCGACGTGAACGCCTACGCCGCCTCCGCCTTCTTCGCGGTGGACCGGTACGCCTCCTACAAGAAGGTCTGGGGGGAGTACTACCGCGGCGGCGGCCTGGTGCTGGCCGACCGGTACACCACCTCCAACGCGGTCCATCAGGCCAGCAAGCTCCCGCCGGAGGAGCGCTCCGCGTTCCTGCGGTGGCTCTATGACTTTGAGCTGGACAAGCTGGGCCTGCCGGTGCCCGACGCGGTGCTGTACCTGGACATGCCCACCGAGCAGGCGGTGCGCAACCTGCGCAGCCGGGAGGCCGCCACCCACACCAGCGCCGACATCCACGAGGTGGACACGGCCTATCTGGCCGCCTGCCGGCAGACCGCCCTGGAGGCGGCGGACCTGCTGGGCTGGACCCGCGTGCCCTGCGTGGAAAACGGACGTCTCCGCGCCGTGGACGAGATCCACGATGAGATCTGGCACATCCTCTCCCCCCTGCTTCAGACGGGCGGGGCGGAGTGAATTTGGAAGGAGGAGACCCCTATGGTCTGTATTCTGCTCGCCGACGGCTTTGAGGAGGCGGAGGCCCTGGTCACCGCCGATCTGCTCCGCCGGGGCGGCTGCCAGGTGCAGCTGACCGGCCTGGATGGGCTGGAGGTCACCGGCTCCCACAACATCACCGTCACCGCCGACACCACTCTGGACAAGATCACCGCTGACCAGCTGGAGATGCTGGTCCTGCCCGGCGGGCTGGGCGGCGTGGAGAACATCCGCATGAACCTGTTCGCCACCGCGCTGATCGAGGAGGCACACACCCACGGTGCCTATGTGGCCGCCATCTGCGCGGCCCCCACCCTGCTGGCCAACCTGGGCATCCTGGACCGGCGCCGCGCCGTATGCTACCCCGGCATGGAGAACCAGATGTTCTCCGCCGTGGTGCAGAAGGGCGCCCCCGTGGTGAAGGACGGCCGGATCATCACCGGCGAGGCCGCCGGCTCCGTCTTCGAGTTCGGGCTGAAGCTGGTGGAGGTGCTCAAGGGCACGGCCGCCGCCGAGGAAGTCCGCCATGCCGTCCACTACCATCACTGAGGACAAGGCCCGCCTGCGGGCCCAGGTCCGCAGCCGGATGGCCGCCTTCTCCCCGGACTTCCTCCGGGAGAGCGACCATGCCCTGTTCCAGCATCTGCTGGCCCTCCCCCAGCTTTGGGAGGCGGACACCCTGTTCCTTTTTCTGGGGGTGGGGGCCGAGCCGGACACCCTCCCTCTGATCCGCCGCCTCCACAGCGAAGGCCGGCGGGTGGCCCTGCCCCGGTGTCTGCCGGGGCGGCGGATGGAGTGCCGCCTGTACGACCCGGACGTCCCCCTCCTCCCCAGCGCCTTCGGCATCCCGGAGCCCTCCCCGCTCTGCCCCCTGGTGGAGCGGGAGGAAATCGGCTTCGCCCTGGTCCCCGCCCTGTGCTGCGACCGGCGGGGCTACCGCCTGGGCCAGGGGGGCGGCTACTATGACCGCTGGCTGCCCGGCTTTTCCGGCTTCCGGGCCGCCCTGTGCCGCCGTGCGCTGCTCCGGGACCGGGTGCCCGCGGAGGATCACGACCAGCCTGTCCAGGCGGTGATCACCGAGGACGGGCCGCTGCCCTCTCTCCAGGCGTGAAAAAGCGGGGCGCGTCCACGCCCCGCCTTTCCCCGTGCCATCCGGCCTCAGCAGCAGGAGCTTCTGCCGCAGCCGTTGGTCCAGCCGCCGCAGCCGCAGCAGAGGATCAGCAGGATCAGAATGATCCACAGGCAGCCGCTGCCGCCCCAGTTGTTTCCGCAACCCATGTCGTTCACCTCACTCTATGATCGGCTGCGCCGCATCCGGCGGCGCCTCCATCTGTCCTATCCTATGACGGGAGCGGCACAGGCGTACCTGTCCCCGCCCCCGCCGCATCCACGTTTTTTCCACTGGAAAGGAAGGTTCCTATGTCTCAATCGGATCGCACCCCCTCCTCCGGCAGTCCGCGCCCCCGCGCCTCCGCCCGCGGCCAGCACTCCCCTTCCCGTCGCCGCAGACGTCTGCACCCGGCGCTGAGCGCGCTGGTCTATCTGCTGTTCGTCATCGCCGTGTCCGTCATCCTGGCCTGCGTCACCTGGGTGGCCGCCAACGACGTGCTGGCTCTGAACAAAGAGCCCGTCACCGCCACCGTGGTGGTGGCCGACGAGGACTCCTTCGGGGACGTGGTGGACAAGCTCAAGGAGCAGGGGATCATTGAAAACAAGCTGCTGTTCAACCTGTTCGCCACCTTCACCGGCACCAAGGACGACATCACCCCGGGCAGCTACGTGCTCAACACCGACATGGACTACCGGGCCATCCTCACCAACATCAGCTCCCGCTCCACCTCCCGGGTGGAGATCTCGGTCACCCTCCAGGAGGGCCTGACCGTGCAGCAGACCTTTGAGCTGCTGGAGGAAAAGGGCGTGGCCACCGTGGGTGAGCTGACCGAGATGGCCGCCAGCCACGACTATGCCTTCTCCTTCCTGGCGGACATCCCCCTGGGCGACGCCTCCCGGCTGGAGGGCTACCTCTACCCCGACACCTACAACTTCTACCTCAATCAGGACCCCCTCTACGTCATCAACAAGATCCTCCAGGGCTTCGACGCCCGGGTCACCGACGAGATGCGCCAGGAGATCGCCCAGGGAGACTATTCCCTGTATGAGATCCTCACCATCGCCTCCCTCATCGAGAAGGAGACCGACGGCACCGACCGCGCCCACATCGCCTCGGTCATCTACAACCGGCTGGAGAACGTCAACGCCTCCGCCGGCACCAACGGCTACCTCCAGATCGACGCCACCCTGGCCTATATCAACGGCGGCAACGTGCCCACCGAGGCGGACAAGCAGATCGACTCTCCCTACAACACCTATCTCTACCCCGGCCTGCCCGCCGGCCCCATCTGCAACCCCGGCCTGGAGTCCATCCAGGCGGCCATGGACCCGGACAGCACCAGCGACTACTACTACGTCCTGGGCGACGACGGCAAGCACCACTTCTTCCAGACCTACTCCCAGATGCAGAGCTTCATGGCCACCCAGGAGCGCTATCAGTGACCGACCATCCCACCCATGGGGGCTGCCGCGCGCAGCCCCCATGCTTTCTCAGGAGGTACCCCCATGTCCCACACCCCCATCGAACTGCTCGCCCCGGCCGGCGACTTTGAGCGGCTGGAGATGGCCGTGGCCTACGGTGCCGACGCCGTCTATCTGGCGGGCACCACTTTCGGCATGCGCTCCTTCGCGGGCAACTTCACCCCCGAGCAGCTGCGCCGGGCGGTGGAGCTGTGCCACCGGCACGGGGTGGCCGTCCACGTCACCTGCAACACCATGCCCCGCAATGACGAGATCGAGCGCCTGCCCCAATGGCTGGAATTCCTGGACGACGCGGGGGCCGACGCCGTCATTCTGGCCGACGTGGGCGTGCTGGCCCTGGCCAAGCGCCACGCCCCCCATGTGAAGATCCACATCAGCACCCAGGCCAGCGTGGTCAACCACCAGTCCGCCCGGGCCTGGCACGAGCTGGGGGCCAGCCGGGTGATCCTGGCCCGGGAGCTGTCCCTGGACGAGATCGCCGGCATCCGGGCCAAGACGCCCCCCGAGCTGGAGCTGGAGGCCTTCGCCCACGGGGCCATGTGCGTGAGCTATTCCGGGCGGTGCCTGCTGTCCAACTATATGACCGGGTCGGAGCGGGACTCCAACCGGGGCGCCTGCGCCCAGCCCTGCCGCTACCGCTACGCCCTGGTGGAGGAAAAGCGCCCCGGGGAGTACTTCCCCATCCGAGAGGAGGACGGGGAGACCTTCATCCTCAACTCCCGGGACATGTGCATGATCGACCACGTGGACGACCTGATCCGGGTGGGGCTCAGCTCCCTGAAGATCGAGGGGCGGGCCAAGTCCGCCTACTACACCGCCGTGGTCACCGGCGCCTACCGCCACGCCATCGACGCCGCCGCGGCGGGCGTCCCCCTGGACCCGGTCTGGCGGGACGAGGTGGAGAAGGTCAGCCACCGGCATTACTCCACCGGCTTCTACTACGGCCAGCCCGGCCAGTACACCCGCAGCGCCCGCTATATCCGGGACTGGCAGATCGTGGCCGTGGTGGATTCCTGCGACAGCGCCGGCCTGGCCCGGCTGTCCCTGCGCAACAAGTTCTCCGCCGGAGAGGAGCTGGAGCTGGTGGGTCCCGGCGTGCACCCCACCCCCCCCACCGCCGCCGGCATCACCGCCCCTGACGGCACCCCCCTGGACCAGGTGCGCAAGCCCGGCCAGCCCTTCCTTCTCCGGCTGCCCCGGCCCGTCCCGCCCCTCTCCCTGCTGCGGCGGCAGGCCGGCCTGTCCCCCGTGGAGCCCCAGAGCCATTGACAGGAGCCGCCGGCCGGCGTATAATGATAAAAAATGAACGGATTCAGTTTTACCCCGTCAGACAGAGAGGAGCACACGTCATGTCAGAGAAACGAACCGACAAATACATCGTGCAGGACCTGCACGAGCCCGCCCTCCCCTCCCAGGAGTTCCGGGAGATGTACAACCGCTTTGCCAAGCGCATCCTCTGGATCGACAACAGCGTGGTGGACGGCGCGTTCCAGATGAACACCTCCTGGTACTGCAAGATCCCCGAGCAGAACCCGGTGTTCGGCGAGCACTCCCACAACTGCGACGAGCTGATCGGCTTCTTCGGCAGCAACCCCGACGACCGGTACGACCTGGGGGGCGAGCTGGAGCTGTGGCTGGACGGGGAACACCACGTGATCACCCGCAGCACCATGATCTTCGTCCCGGCCAACATGCCCCACATGCCCCTGAAGTTCAACCGGGTGGACCGGCCCATCTTCCACTTCTCAGTGGTGATGAACCCCTACTACGACGGGGACGCCTACCAGAAAAAGTAATCGAAACGCCCAAAAGCCGGGCCCGCGCCACAGGCGCGGGCCCGGCTTTTTCTCTCTCCGGCACTTTGACCGGTCAGCCCTCCCCGCCCCAGTGGGGAAAGGGCTTGAGGTACTGCTCCAGAAAGATCTCCGCCGCCGGGCGCAGGGGGATGTCCCGGTGGTTGAGCACACACACCTGCCGCTTGAGCCGCTGCTCCGGCACCTCCACCGGGATGCGCAGCAGCTCCCCCCGCTCCACATAGGGCCG
Organism: uncultured Oscillospiraceae bacterium; assembly: GCA_944386865.1. Classification (GTDB taxonomy): domain Bacteria; phylum Bacillota; class Clostridia; order Oscillospirales; family Oscillospiraceae; genus CALXCT01. The sequence goes on from CALXCT010000106.1 coordinate 6,232, forward strand.
CACCCGCTCCCAGGGCAGCATGGCCACCCCGAAATTGTGCAGCACCGACTGGGTCACCAGCTCGATGGTGGTCACCTCGATGTCCGGCTCGAAGACCAGCCCCTCCCGGTAGAACAGCTGCTGCAAAAACCGCTTGGTGGCCGAGCCCTGGAGCACCGAGATGAAGGGATAGGCCGTCAGATCGGCCAGGCGGTGGGTCTTTTCGGCCAGGAAGGCGTACTTGGGTCCGGTGACGAAGCACTCCGTGATGCTGCCGAAGGGGTAAGAGGCCAGGCGCTTGTCCTCCTGGAAGGGGGTATGGAGGATGGCCAGGTCCACCTCCCCCGACTGCAGCTTGTCCAGCACCGGCCCGGTGAGAAAGTTGCGGAACCGGATCTTCACCCCGGGGTGGTCCGCCGTGAACCGCTCCAGCACAGGAAAGACATAGGTCATGAACCCCATCTCAGTGGCCGCAATGCTCAGCACGCCCCCCGAAAACTGCTGCACCGACGCCAGCTCCTGCTCCGCCGACAGCATCAGCTGACAGGCCGGCTCGATCCGGTTCCACAGCAGCTCCCCCTCCCGGGTGAGGGCCACCCCCTTCCGGGTGCGCAGCAGCAGCGTGCAGCCCAGCTGCTCCTCCAGCCGCTGCAGCGCGCTGGTGATGGTGGGCTGGGTCAGGCACAGCCGGCTGGCCGCCGCCGTCAGCGTGCCGCACTTCACCACATAGTAAAACACCTTGTAATACTCCAGATTGGTGGCAAATTTGCTCTCATTCATAGATGCAATCTATCCCCCTATCCAAAGAATTGATTTTACTTATATTTCTTCTCTGATTATAATGGGAATACCAAGAAAACGCAACAGGCCGACTGACAGGGAGGAACAAGGGATGGAACAGAAAAACGGGACCTTCCGGGCCGCGTGCCGGGGCTGCCACGGGGGCTGCATCCACCTGGTGACGGTGGAGGACGGCAAAGTGGTGGAGGTACGCCCTGATCCGGACGCGCCCCTCAACCGGGGCCACGCCTGCGAGAAGGGCATGACCATCATCGAGCAGATGTACCACCCCGACCGGCTGACCCACCCCATGAAGCGGGTGGGGCCCCGGGGCAGCGGGCGGTGGGAGCGCATCTCCTGGGACGAGGCGCTGGACACCATCGCCGCCAAGCTCAGCCAGCTGCGCCGGGACCACGGTCCGGAGTGCATCGCCGCCATCACGGGCACCGGGCGGCACATGGTGCCCTACCTCTGGCGGTTCACCAGGGCCCTGGGCACCCCCAACATCACCTCCGCCGGCGCGCTGATCTGCCTGGGGCCCCGGAAGAACGCGGGTTTCTCCACCTCTGGCACCTACTGCTGCGTGGACTATTACGGCGATACCCTGCCCCGGTGCATCGTGGTGTGGGGGGCCAACCCCACGGTGAGCGGGGCGGACGGGGAGCTGCAGTGGCATCCCAAGCGCTGCGCCCGACGGGGCAGCCGCTTCATCGTCATCGACCCCCGGAAGACCGAGCTGGCCGCCCAGGCCGACCTGTGGCTGCGCCTGCGTCCGGGCACCGACGGTGCCCTGGCCCTGGGCATCCTGAACGTCATCATCCAGGAGGACCTGTACGACCACGACTTCGTGGAAAAGTGGACCTTCGGCTTTGAGCAGCTCAAGGCCCGCTGCGCCCAGTACGGCCTGGACCGGGTGTCCGAGATCACCTGGGTGCCCAAGGAGCAGATCGTCCGGGCCGCCCGGATGATGGCCGGGCTGAAGCCCCTGGGGCTGGAGTGGGGCTGCGCCATCGACCAGAGCTTCAACGCCACCCAGACCTGCCGGGCCATCTACATGATCCCCGCCCTGCTGGGCAGCTACGACGTGCCCGGCGGCTTCGTGGAGAGCAAGCACCTGGTCCAGCTCAAGCGGGACCCGCTGGAGCCCAGCCCCAAGCTGGTCAACGACTACCCCTACCGGGCCATGAAGCCCTACGCCCACCCCCATCAGATCCTGGACTCGGTGCGCACCGAGCGCCCCCTGAAGATCCGGGCGCTGATGTCCTTCGGCAACAACTGCCTGATCTCCCTGCCCGACATCGAGCGGGTGCACAACTGCATCAGCGAGGTGGAGTTCTTCACCTACATGGACTTCTTCATGACCCCCACCGCGGAGCTGGCCGACATCGTGCTGCCCGCCGCCATGTGGCCCGAGCTGGACGCGGTGTTCACCATGCCCGAGTTCAGCGAGCACGCGGTGCTCTGCCAGCAGAAGCTGGTGCAGGTAGGGGAGTGCAGGGCCGACGAGGAGGTGTTCCTGGAGCTGTGCCGCCGCATGGGGCTGGACTACGGCGCACAGAGCCAGAAGGACCTTCTTGACCAGGAGCTGGCCGCCATGGCCCAGCGCTTCCCAGAGATGGACGGGCTGGACTTCGACACCCTGAGCCGGAAGGGCTATTACGTGCCCCAGCGCCGGTACCGCAACTATGAGCACCGGGGCGGCTTCCCCACCCCCACGGGCAAGTTCGAGTTCTACTCCAAGGAGATCGAGGCGGTGGGGGGCGACCCCCTGCCCCACTGGCTGGAGCCGCCGGTCACTCCGGTGAGTCGGCCCGACCTGCGCCGGGAGTTCCCCTATGTGCTCACCACCGGCGGGCGGCATATGCAGTACTTCATCAGCAACAACCGCCAGATCCGCAGCCTGCGCCGCCAGTACCCCTTCCCCCGGGTGCGCATGCACCCCGACACCGCCGCCGCCAACGGCATCCGGGAGGGGGACTGGGTCTACATCCGCACCTTCCGGGGCCGCATCACCCAGAAGGCCAAGCTGGAGCCCGACATGGACCCCCGGGTGATCCAGTGCGACTTCGGCTGGTGGTACCCCGAGGCGGGCGCCCCCGACTACGGCTGGCGGGAGTCCAACGCCAACGTGCTCACCTCCTGCGACGACGGATGCGACGAGTACATGGGCTCCTATCAGCTGCGCAGCCTGCTGTGCAACATCTACAAGAACAACGACTGCAAGATCGAGCAGCGCTACTACCAGTCCAAATATTACCTGGAGCTGCCCGCCGACGAAAGCTCCGACTGCGTGGTCGTCGACCCGGACAAATGCATCCTGTGCGGCGAGTGCGTGCGCGCCTGCCAGATGGTGCAGGGGGTGGGCGCCCTGACCCTGCGCACCAAGGACGGCGTCACCCAGGTGGTGGCCCGGACGGAGGGCAACCTGGCCGGCTCCGGCTGCGTGGGCTGCGGCCAGTGTCACGCCGCCTGCCCCACCGGCGCGCTGCGCATCAAAAGCGACGTGGAGCGGGTCCGGGAAGCTCTGGCCGACCCCAACGTGTCGGTGGAGGTCCAGGTGGCCCCCTCCGTGCGGGTGGGCGTGGGCGGCTACCTGGGCTTCGCCGAGGGGGAGGACTCCATGGCCGTGCTGGTGGGCGCGCTGAAAAAGCTGGGCTTCGACAAGGTCTACGACACGGTGTACAGCGCCGACCTGACCGTGGTGGAGGAGGCCAACGAGTTCCTCCGCCGTCTGGAGGAGGGCGGGCCCCTGCCCCTGCTCACCAGCTGCTGCCCCGCCTGGGTCAAGTTCTGTGAGGAGCGCTGGCCCCGCCTCTTCCCCAACATCTCCACCTGCCGCTCCCCCAACCAGATGCTGGGCGCGGTGATCCGGGCCTGGCACGCCCTGCCGGAGCACCGCACAGGCAAAAAGCGGATGCTGGTGTCCATCATGCCCTGCACCGCCAAGAAGGCGGAGATCCGCCGCCCTGAGTCCCGCACCAACGGCGTGCAGGACGTGGACTGCTCCCTGACCACCTCCGAGCTTCTGGAGATGATGGCCGGCGCGGGTCTGACCGCCGCCGACTGTCCCCCCGCCCGGGCCGACGCCCCCTTCTCCGGCGGCTCCGGCGGCGGCACCATCTTCGGCGCCACCGGCGGCGTCACCGAGGCGGTGCTGCGCTATCTCTCCCCCAAGCTGGGCAGCCCCGACATCCAGTGGATCGAGGAGGCCGGCGTGCGCGGGCCGGCGGGCGTCAAGCGCACGGTCATCCGCGCCGGCGGACGGGAGATCCGGGTGGCGGTGGTCAGCGGCCTGGCCAACGCAGACGCGCTGCTGAAAAAGGTCGCGTCCGGAGAGGAGGCCTATGAGCTCATCGAGGTCATGGCCTGCCCCGGCGGGTGCGTCATGGGCGGCGGTCAGCCGGCCAACGAGTACACCCGCTTCCGCAGCCGGGACCAGCGCAGCGCGGGCCTCTACCACACTGACCGGGACTGCGCCGTGCGCAGCTCCCAGGACAACGCGCCCATGAACGAGCTGTGGGACCGGCTGATCGCCGGTCGGGAGCACGAGCTGCTCCACCGCAACTTCAGCCAGGGCCTGCCCGTGGCCCCCGCCGGGGACTGACCTCCAGGCTGACGCGCTCCTCCCGTTTCGTCAATGCAGACGGCCTCCAGTCATGCTGGAGGCCGTCTTTTTTCTCCCGGGGGATGAAAAACCGCCCGGCGGGGTGTAAAATGAAACAGCGGGGAAATTTTCTTTTCCCCGCTGAATGGATCTGCCCCTCCCGGACGTATGATAGGTGAACGGCGCTCTCCCGGCCCGCCGGGTCCGGGCGCGTACCACTGACCATACGGAGGGATCTGTCATGAAGAAAAAAGTGTTGACCGCCGGCCTCGTGCTCCTGCTGGCCCTGTCGCTGGCCGGGGCGGCTTTCGCCCACGGGCACGGCGGCGGCGTCCGCCTGCGGGACGCCAGCTGCACCGGGAGCTGGACCGGCCAGAGCGCCGCCTGCTCCGCTGTCCGGGGCTCGGCCTGCGCCGACGAGGGCGGGGACGGGCTGTGCGACCTGTGCGGCCGGGCCGCCCCCTGCCTGACCGGGCAGTGCGCGGGCTATGTGGACGCGGACGGCGACGGCGTGTGCGACAACGCCGGCAGCTGCGCCCGCCAGTCCTGGCCGGGCGGAGGCCATCACCGCTGCCGCTGACCCGCCGCCCGCGGGCCTGCGGAGCGCGGGAGGAAGTGAGTTCGGGCCATGCGAAGTCAAGAGGAGACCGTCCGGGCCATGGAGCGCCACGGGGACATGGTGCGCCGGCTGTGCCTGGTCCACCTGAAAAACCACGCCGACACGGAGGACATCTTTCAGACAGTGTTCCTCCGCTATGTCCTCAGCGCCACCCGGTTTGAAAGCGAGGAGCACGAGAAGGCCTGGTTCATCCGGGTGACCGTCAACGCCTGCCGGGACCTGCTGCGCCAGCTGGTCCGCCGGGCCACCGTCCCTCTGGACGCCCTGGCCGAGCTGCCCGCCGACACCACCCAGGACGACCGGCAGGTGCTGCAGGCCGTGCTCGCCCTGCCCGCCAGGTACCGGGACGCGGTGTACCTCCACTATTACGAGGGCTACACCGCCCCGGAGATCGGCAGGCTCCTGGGCAAAAACCCCAATACCGTCTACACCCTTCTCCACCGGGCGAAGGAGCTGCTGCGGGAACAGCTGGAGGTGAGCCAATGATGAACGAAAGGATCCGGCACGCCTTCGGGCAGGTCCGGGCGGAGCCCGCGCTGAAGCGGCGCACCCTGGCCATGCTGGAGCAGCGGACCCGGGGCTTCTCCCGGCCCGTCCGCCGCCGCTCCCCCGCCCTGACCGCCGCGGCCGCCCTGCTGACCCTGGTACTGCTGGGGGCGGGCGGCTCCTGGTGGTATCTCACCCCGGTGTCCGCCATCAGCATCGACAGCGCCGCCTCCCTGGAGCTGTCCCTCAACCGGCTGGACCGGGTGGTGGCCGTCCAGGGCTTCGATGAGGCAGGCTGCGCCTTGGCGGACGAGCTGGAGCTCACCCATCTGACCTACACCCAGGCGCTGGAGACCGTACTGGACAGCGCGGGGCTGGACGGTGGGCAGGAGGGGCTGTCCATCTCGGTGCTGGCCGACAGTGAGCAGAAAAGCCAGGCGCTGCTCACCGGCGTGCGGGCCTGCGCCGGAGAACAGCCCAACGTCCACTGTTCCTCCGGCGACCCCCAGCTGCTGTCCCAGGCCCACGGCTGCGGCCTGTCCTACGGCCGGTATCAGGCCCTGCTGCTCCTGCAGCAGCGGGACAGTTCCATCACGGCCGAGCAGGTGCAGGGGCTGTCCATGCACGAGCTGCGGAGCTGGATCGCCGCCCTGTCGGAGGACGGCTCCTCCGGCGGGGACACCCTTCCCAGCGGAAACGGCGCCTCCGGCGGACAGGGGCACCACGGGCAGTCCGGTCACCACACAGGCGGCTGAGGCCCCGGCCCCCTCTCCCCCAGCCCCACAGGCAAGAACGCCTCCCCGTCCTCCGGTCTCTCCGGCGGGTGGGGAGGCGTTTCTGTTTTCTTCCGGGTCCGCACGGGAGGCCGACAGCCCACTCGGGTGCGTGCCTGTGGGCGCACGGCCCGAAAAAACGTCACGTTCCGTCTAACGGGAAATGCCGCCCGGTGTCCGGCAGGGGCCCGGCAGCACGCCTCCACGCCGTTTCCTTTCTCCGAAACGGGAGAGGTCCGGACCGGTCAGGCTCTCTTTTTCAGCACCACATAGCCGCCGGCCGCCGCGGCCGCCAGCACCGCGACGGTCACGATGGCCACCGCGCCACTGCCGCCTTTCCCCCCGTTCTGAACGGCCTGCCCGCTTTCCTGGGTCTGGGCAGGCTGCTGCTCGGCGGACGGCCCCCCGCTGTCAAGCGGCAGTTCTTCTTCCGCGCTCAGCGAGGCGTTTACAAACTCCTCGTAGTCGCTCTCGTAGGGTTTGTTCTGCCGCATGGCGTAGCTCTCCGCTTTGCTGCCCGCCACCACATGCAGGGTCGCTCCGCCGCAGCTGTCCAGGGCCTCACTGGCTATCTGACTCACGCTGGCGGGAATGGCAATGTCCCGCAGGGAGGTGGAAAAGGCCAGCTTTCCAATGGAGGTCAACCCGTCAGGCAGGACCACGGTGGTCAAGGGGCTCTGGGAGAATGCCTCGTCATCGATGCGCTCCAGACCGCTCCCAAAGGTCACTTGGGTAAGTGAGCCGCAGCCCTTGAACGCCAGCTCTCCGATCTCGGTCACCCCATCGCCCAGGGTCACGCTGGACAGATTCTCGCAGTCCCGGAAAGCGGTTTTTCCGATCCTGCCGCTGGGAATGGTGATCTCCGTCAGAGTCCGGCAGCCCTCAAAGGCGCTTGTGCCGATCGTCGCCACATTTTCTCCCAAATCCACCCGGGCAAGACTGACGCAGTAATAGAAGGCATTCCACTGGATCTCTGTCACACTGTCCGGGATCGTCACCTGAGTCAGCCGGAGGCAGTCGTTGAAGGCGCCTGCTTCAATGGTGGTGACCGTGTCAGGGATGACCACGCTGGTCAGTCCCTCGCAGCTGCGGAAGGCGTTTTCCCCGATCACGGTGACGCCGTCCGGAATGACCACGTCTCCGCCCGCACCCTGGTATTTGACAAGCTGGTAACCCTCCACCAAGAAGTCCTCCCCAGCCTCGATCCCGGTCTCGCTCTGATAGGCCTCCAGCCAGGGGGTGCCGGAGAAGTAGTCCTGACAGCTGCCGAGGAATCCTTCCGGCATCGTCACCGCTGCCAGGTTTCCGCAGTCGGCGAAGGCATCCTCGCCCAGCTCCGTCACACTATCCGGAATGACCACACCGGTCAGGCCGCTGCAGCCGTAAAAGGCAAGCGTGTGGATCTCCGTCACGCTGTCCGGAATGCTGACGCTGGTCAGCTCCGGTCTTCCGTAAAAGGCCCCCTCTCCGATCACAGTCACTCCGTCGGGAATGACCACGTCTGTCTCCTCTCCAGCGTATTGCACCAGCATGCCGCCATCCAGGCACCACCCCTGTTCCTCCAGCCGCCCCCATTCGGTCTCATCCAGAGCCACCACGGGTGTCTATGCCAGCAGGCACAGGGTCAGGGCGGCGGTGATCCATGTTTTACATCTTAACATTTCACCCACTCCTCTTTTTATGATCAGCTTTCTTTTTCTGGGTTCTGGTATATAGTGCCGGGAGGAGGCCGCCGGGTTTTATCAAACAGGCTTATTTTAAAAAATGACCGCTCCATACAGAGCGGCCATCCTTGTGCCGCGACCCGGGCGGGAGATCCGTTTCCACATCCCATCTCCCTGTCCGGACCCGGCTCAGATCCTTTTTTTCCTGCCTCGCTGAACACCATTTTTCAGTCTCTCCCGATACTTCCCACCCGCTCCGGCCCCGTCCCCAACGTCCGGCAGGGCTGTGCTCGCTTTCTCAGCGCCGGTGCTCCTCTCCGTCAAATGCAGGCAGGGCCGCTCCCGGAGGGACGGCCGCCATACAGCAGGCGCAGACAGGCCGTTCCTGTCCCTCCAGAAAGCACCAGCGGGCCGCCTCTTGGGGGAGGAGGTTCCCGCAGATGCTGCACAGGGTAAAATGGGCGTCAAAGCAGGTCTGGCACACCTGTGCGCTGATACCGCGCACCTGCTCGCTCCGGGCCGCCCGATTTCCGCAGCAGGTACACACAAAAGTCTCCTCCGCCAGGCAGTGCGGACAGACCCAGTGCCCGCAAAACCGCTCCATCGCCGGGCGCGGCAGCATCCGGCCGCAGAGTGCGCAGGGGATCTTTGTCCCGTCATTGGGCATAAACGTTTCCCTCCTCTCCCCCTTTTCAGTCACCTGTTTTTCCCCTGCTATCTGGTGCCGTAAACTCGCCCGCCGGTTTTAACGATCCTGAAAAATCCGCTGCGGGGAGCGCGCAGGAAGGGGAAGGGGACATCATCCCTCAGGGCGGCGTGTGTACCTGCCGGGAGCCTCGGACCCGTCCAGGCGGGCTGGAGATACCCGTACCGCCGGTCTGGACCGGTGCCGCCGTCGCAGCTGCTGCGCCGTTCACCGGCGGCTCACACCGCACAGCAGGAAAGAGGGCGGGAGGTCTTGTCATCGCAATAAATATGCGGAGTCCCGGGCCGGACGGTCATCCTCCTCCCTCCGCACACGTATACTCCGCTGCTTTCCGGCAATATTGTACTCGGATATTTAGACATACTCAACCCATATTTTGAAATTTATACTTTTGTTCGATAAGGAAAAGCATTCTAATGCAAGGAGGCAGGAAGTTTGATCAGCTATGAGCCCTTATTTCGGACGATGAAAGAGCGGGGCATTACCTCATATCAGCTTCAGAAGATGGGCTTTAATCGAGCAACCTACTATGCGATCAGGTCCGGGGAAAGCGTTTCCACCAACACCATCGACCGCCTGTGCACCCTCCTCCGCTGCCGGGTGGAAGATGTGATGGAGCATTTGGATGACGAGACGTAATTGCACGGCTCCCTCCGGGATGCTGCCGCAGGATCTGCGTGCAGGTCCCGGTTCCCGGCCCCGCGCAGACGCGCCGCCTCCGACGAACGGGACGCCTTTCCATATTGATACGCTCAAAATGCGAAAGAACAGCCGCTTTCATTACGAAAGCGGCTGTTTTTCTGGTTGCGGAGGCAGGACTTGAACCTGCGGCCTCCGGGTTATGAATTCAAACCCACGCGTTTCCCATCGTATTATAAAAGTCCGGCAAAGCTTTGGCGTACATCGGCTTTTATATATCTTTACCATTTATGAAATGGTTGATCTTTTCGTACTTTATATGGACATTTGCTTGAAAAGGGGAATGAAATATGTTGAGCATTATTTTTCAGCCATATCCTTCTATGTCATTTCCTGTTTTATTCCTTACTACCATCAATAATATCGGTTCCCTTTTATTGCCACCCACCAATAGCTCCGCTGATTCAGTACAGCAAAGCGGAAACGGTATCCGAAGCAAATCTGTCCAGCAGGTTGAATCCACATACGCGTGTAATTCTACTTGGATTAAAACTGATCTGCAAAAACCTACCAAGGAGGAACAAGGTGTAAGCTATCTAAAGATGAGATTTATCATGAACATAAAAGTGGAGAAAACCAGGCACTGCTCACCGGTGTACGTACCTACGCCGGAGGGGGCCCCCGTCCACTGCTCCTCCGGTGGGCTCCCAGATAAGATACCCCTGTTTTTCGGCAATGCCGGAGAACAGAGGGCGCCTTTGGTCTCTCTCCCGGGCCGCGGCTGGAAAGCGTGGTTCAATACACGCCGTAGGTGCGCACCGTGTCGAACATGGCCTCCACCAGTTCCGGCTTGCAGTCGCCCATGGAGTCGCCCAGGTCGAAGATATAGCCGCCGCCGGGGGCCAGGATGTCGATGTTCTCCTTCACCTTGTCCACCACCTGCTCCCTGGTACCAAACATCAGCATCCGGGAGCTGAGCCCGCCGGACAGGCAGGCCACATTGCCCAGCAGCTTCTTGGCCCGGCGCAGGTCGGCCTGCTCGAAGTGGATCAGGCACTTGCCCCGGGGCACATCCATCAGACACTCCAGCCGGGTGTCGTAGGGGCCCTCGGTATACACCCAAGGAGTCAGGCCATGGTCGATCAGGCCGCTGATCAGCCGCAGGAGAGTATCCCAATAGAACTCCCGGTACTGTCGGTCGCTGAGGAAGGTATCCATCCCCTTGTGCAGCGGGATCATCACCAGCCGGCCGTTGGAGTGCTCCGCCTGGGCCAGAGCTCCGTACAGGGTACCCGGGTAAAACAGCTCCACCGCCCTCTTCACGTTTTCCGGCTGGGTCATCAGATCCATCATGGTGCCGATGGTGCCCCGCAGGCAGTCGCTGAGGGCATCGAAGGCCGTGGTGGTGGTGCCGGCGTACTTCTGCACGAAGCCCATCTCCACCACTTCCTCGTTGAACCGGGCCACCTCGCCCCAGTAGGCGGCGTACTGTTCCCCCACCTCCGCCAGGGTCTTCAGGGCGTTCACCACCCCGGGGTCGCAGAACTGGAGGGTGCCGGGGAGCAGCCCGTAGCCCCGCATGGAGGAGAAGTGCAGGTTGGCCAGCGGCTCCAGCGCCTTCACCGTCCGGGGAAAATACTTGTTGGTCACCCAGCCGGTCAGATCGGAGAGCAGCTCGCCGTATTCCTCCTCCTCCAAGTACTCCTTCTCGATGTACTGGAAGATGGACCGGTCGTCCACGACGGCCCCCTTCTGCCCCGCCCACTGCATCCACTTGACCCCCAACTTGTCCAGCAGGGGCATCTGGCCGCAGAACAGGCTGCCGAAGTCGCAGCCGCTCATATCGGGCTGAAAGTGGTTCAGATACTTCCTCACCGCGTCCTTGGCCTTCTCCATGTCGTAGTTGACCTCGGCCATGGTGTAGCCCGCCCAGAGGAAGGGAAAGGTCATATACTCCGGGGAGCAGGGCACCCGGTCCGGCTCCCGCAGTGCCAGCGCGTCCTCCACCCGTTTCCTCCTGCACTCATATTCCGCGGAAGCGTGTCCTCTCGTGTCTCCCATTCCAGGTCCTCTCCCTTCTCCAGCCGCGTTTCCCGTGTCCCGGCGGTGCAGGACCTGTTCCGTCCGCCCCCCATGGAAGCAGCGAAGCGTCCCGTCGGAGACCAGGCGGGTGCATATTCGCGCCGCATCCGGTCTCCAGCGGGACATAGGATCCCGCCCCACCTTCTGCTCAGTTTTGCGCTTGTGAGGACCGGACCGGGCAGCCGCGCCGTTCCGCCCGTCCCTGACCGCTCGGTGCTCACCCAAGCTTGGGAAAAGTATACCTTGGCCGAGGGGAAAAGGGAAATCGAAATTCATGATGGGGCGATAACCAACACGCATGGCCGACGTCCGAAGCACGAGGAAGGCCCGGCGCCACCCATTGTGGCGCCGGGCCTTCTCTTTGTACTGTTCCAGGCCAAGGGCCGGAGCGTCCGCTTCCTGCAGAAGTTCCGGCTTTTCCGTCAGGGCCCGGTCTGTCCGCCTGCCAAGTGGGTCAGCTCATAGCGGCGCAGCTCATCTTCAATCACGGCAAATTTCCACTCGTTGCCCACCCCGTAGACCACCCGGCTTGGGATAAACCGGCCGCCGGGAGCTCCCACCTCAAAGGATGCTCTTGCCAGACGGCGCACCGTCTCCTCATCCGCCGTCTGGTTCACGATCCCACGGGTATCACAGCAGCCACACAGAACGATCTTGTCCCCATACGCTCTCTTGATCATGGGGATGTCGTTGCACGAGGCCATCAAAGGCTGGATGGCATCCACCCCCAGCTCCACCAGATCACCGATGATCTCCTGAACATGGCCGCAGGAGTGCTGCTCATAATACATCCCCATCTCATGCACGGCCTCCACCAGCCGCTTCAGTTCCGGCTTGATAAACTGCCGCCACAGCTCCGGGCTGATGAGCATGTTGTCATTTCCGCCCCAATCGTCATGGCAGACCAAGATGTCCACTCCGTAATATTTGCGGATCAGCCGGAATTTCTCAATGAAGTAGTCCGTCAGCCTGGCCATCAGGGCATGGACGCACTCGGGTGCAGTATAGAACCCCACCAAGGCATTTTCAAAACCCACAAGAGACCAGTACCGCTCAAAGTGGCAGTACGGGATATCCATGCGCAGCATCATCTCTTTGGGGTCGTAGCCGGCCAGGACCTTCTCGGCATCCTGCTCCATATCCAGCTCCGCCGGGTCTGGGAAGTTCACGTTCTCCCAGTCCTCCACATCGTCGATCACCGCCCTGGTGGGGGTGAAGCCGTCGGGTGTCAGCTTCATGTACACACCGAAGGGGTCATAGCCTCCGTTGTCCTCCAGCTGCCGGGGGTATTCCGGCATGAACATGAGGTTCAAGTAGTCCACCCCGTCCCGGGGCAGCCGGCTGGTGAGCTCCCCGCGGAACACTGCATGCATCAGCTCCCGGCCATTCTGGTAGTCGTTCAGTTTCATCGGTCTCACCTCTGTCAAAGCCAAACACGGCTCACTTCATCAGGTCCACCAGGAAGGTGACCAGGGACGGGAACGCCACAATGAGCACCACACTGATAAACAGTGCGATGACAAAATACCATACGCCCGCAAACATCTTCGATACCGTGGCCTCCTTGTCCCAGGGGACGCATCCCTTCACCATGAAGATGCCGCCGCCCACAGGAGGCGTGATGTTGCCGATGGCCACCATCATCACGATCAGCACGCCGAACCACAGGGAGCTGTACCCCATCACATCGCACACGATGGGGTGGAAGATGGGAATAGTCAGCAGCATCATGGAGATCAGGTCCGTGAACATGCCCATGATAAAGTAGATCAGAATGATCATCACCAGGATCCCTATCTGAGGCACGCCGTTTTCCAGCAGCACCTTGACGTAGCTGCCCACCTTGGTGGGGATGGTGGACACCGCCAGGAAACGGCTGAACACCGTGGCACAGGCCATCAGGATGAATACCATGGCCTGCAGCCGCACGGAGGCGCCCAGGGAATCCACAAACTTCTTGAAATTGAGCTTCCGGGTCACCAGCGTGATGACCAGGATCCCGAAGGCACCGATCGCCCCCGCTTCGGTGGGGGTAAACAGGCCGATGAACATGCCCCCCATGGACAGCACGAAAATAATGGCCACCTCGACCACCGAGCCGTGCTTCAGCGCGTGCATCCGTTCCGGCCAGGGTGCCTTGGGCGACGGAGGCGCGTATTCAGGGTTGCGCTTAGCCATCACCCAGATCAGCACGGCAAAGCACACCGTCAGCAGGATGCCGGGCACGATGCCCGCGATGAACAGGTCTCCGATGGAGGTGTCACAGGCAAGGCCGTAAATGATGAAAGTGGTGCTGGGCGGGATCAGTGCGGCAAGATTTGCCCCCGAGGCGATGGCCGGGCCGGCAATGGTGGGCGAGTAATTGTTCTTGCGCATCTCCGGGTAGGCCACGGCACACATGGTCCCGATGGTGGCAGGTGCACTGCCGCAGATGGCTCCAAAGCCGGCGCAGGCCACTTCAGTGGCGATGGCCAGTCCTCCCCGCCAGTGGCCGATGAATTTATCGATCACCCGGAACAGATTGGACCCGATCCCTGTATAGTAGGCAATAAAGCCCATCAGGCCGAACAGCGGTGCCACCGTGATGGCGTAGGAGGAAAACTGGGTAGTGATCTCACCCACCATCATGGAGGCCGCGGCCGTGGGGGTTTTGAGAATGGTCAGACCCACCACACCCACAAACAGCATGCTGAACGGGATGGGAAGCCCCAAAAACATCAGCACAAGGAAGACCACAAGGCCGATAATTCCGATCGTGACTGGACTCATGATTTCTCCTCCTCCGACTTGGGCTCCGCACAGGGCGCCTCGATACTGTACTGCTTGTTCTTCAGCCTCAACCCATAGAGGACCAGTTTTGTCAGAATTGCCAGCGTCAGCATGATGAATCCCACAGCCAGCACGCTGGTCACAATATACATGGGAAAGCGCAGCTCAGAACTGAGCTGTCCGCTGGTAAAATCGGTGATCACCTGCTGAACCAGATACCAGCTGACATAGGAAAAGCCGATCAGGCCCACGATGTTGACCACCAGATTCAGCACACAGCCGAATTTCACGCTGGTGCGCTCCAGCACCAACGTCATGCGCACATTTCCGTCCATCCACTCGGTCTGTGCCAACCCAAAGGCAGCCGCCGCCAGCGAGCCATAGCACACCAGCTCTGTTACACCGAAAATAGGCGCATTAAACACCCGCCGCATCACCACATTGATCACCACGAGCATCATCAGGACGAATAGAAAAAAATTTGAAATTTGGGTCATGACGGCCCAAATCTTGCTCACCGTCTTTTCGTATTTTTCCATGGCAGATTCCCTTTCCAGATATGTCTGAGTCTTGTCGCCGATATCACTTTGCCGGATACCACCGCCGGGGGCTTGGCGGTGGTATCCAGCTCAGTTCAGACAACAGGCCTTACCCCTTCTCGCTCAGAAGGCTCAGTCCTCCATCCACATATAGTAGTTTTCAGGAACAGGGGGATACTCCTCGTTATACTTCTCCAGCAGAGAGGCAAACAGATCCACCAGATAGTCGCCGTCATAGCCCAGATCGTTGAGCTGCTGAGCATACTGCTCGGGCAGGTCGGCCACCGCGGCGGTGAATTCCTCCAGCTCCTCGCCTTCCAGGAAGTGAATGCTCTCGATGGTGTTCAGATAGGTCTGGGAGTTAGGATCATTGGAGAAATCCTCGATATAGGTGCTGTAGAACTCCTCAAAGGTCTCATCCACACACTTGTCAAACACTTCGCGCTGAGATTCGGGCATGGACTCATAGATATCGCGGTTCATCACCACCATGTTGCTGGAGCCGATGAAGGGAGTAACCAGGCAGTAGGGAGCAACCTCTTCAAACTTGGAGTTGCCGAAGGCACCCACCGAGCTGATGCAGCCCTCCACCAGACCGTTGCGCATGCCCTCGTACACCTCGCCGATGTCCATGGACACGGGCACCGCACCCCAGGACTTCACCGCGTCGGCGGCAGAGGAGGTGGCACGGATCTGCATGCCGGCCAGGTCGGCCATGCTGGTGACCTCCTTGGTGGAGCACAAGGCCTGGGGCGTGGTGCTGATGGGGAACAGGACCACCACATCCTTCAGCTCCTCAGGCTGAACCTCGGCAATGTAATCGCGCATGGCACGGCAGCCCGCCTGGGAGCTTGCATAGTAGAAACCGGCGATGTCGGCCACCATGGTCACGGGCAGGCGGCCGGTCAGGGTCGAGCTGAGCACCAGGCCCATTTCAGCCACACCGTTGACCACACCGTCAAACACCTCGGTGGTACCCAACAGAGTGCCGCTGGCAAAGGTCTCGATGTTCACATAGCCCTCGCCCATGTACTCATTGCACTTGGCCTGGAGCAGGTCGATGCCGTCCTGGCCCGGGGCGTCCGCCGCCAGGAAGGTGGCGTAGGTCAGGTTGAGGGTGACCCAATCGGATTTGTCCTCCCCCTCCGGCACGCCGGTATTGACGCCGGAAGTGGTCTCGCCAGGGTCGGAATCTCCGCTGCAGCCGCTAAAGAGCAGGCAGAGCATCGCAAGGGCAAGCAAGAGTGCAAAGATTCTTCTGGTCTTCATGGTTCTTTCTCCTTTTCTGTTTATTCAAACTTCTCCGAGCTTGTCAGCCGTGTTTCTTGGTGATCTCGATATAGCCCTCGTCTGCATTGACCAGGACAAGGTCCCCCGTCTCAATGACCTCCATGGGATCGCGCTCAAAGTCGGTCATGGAAGGCACATGGGCCTGCAGCGCACACAGCACATTCAAAGGACTGGAGACCGTGTGGATAAAGGCGGCAGGCTTGCGTCCCCGGCCATACTTCAGGAAACCGCCTGAGCCGCGCTGAGAGGGAAATACCAGCACCTTGCCGGTGTAAGGGACTCTGAACAGCGGATGGTTGCGCTCGGTGGTATAGCCTTTGTCCGGGTTCACATTGGTAAAGCCCTGCAGCGGCATGGGGGAGACCAGGGCCTCCGCTTCCACCCGACCGGGATATTCCACCCGGCCCCGGATACGGATCTTCTTCATCGCCCTCACCTCCATTCGCCCCGCCAGCGACCCGTCATGGCCGCCTCGATGCACTCGTCGGTGGTACCGTAACACACCTGCAGCTTGGCATCCTCCTCGGGGTAACAGCCGGTGACATAGTTGGCCTGCTTGGCTGTGTCCACCGCAATGCACTCCACCCCTTCTGGAACGGCGCCCATCGCCGCCAGGCAAGCCCCTGACATCAGGATGGCGCCCGCGTCGGCCAGCGCCTTCACATAGCCCATCTCCTCCGCCACGTGGTACAGCCACGGCGCGGTCATGATCCAGAAGGGCACTTTGGCACGCCTGCCCTCCAGCTTCCGGACCAGCTGCATCAGGTCCACGATGTTCAGATGGGGACAGCCCAGGTAGACCATATCCACCTTGTCGGTGGTATGGTAGTTCAGATACTCATAGGCCGCGCGCAGCTCTTTTTCTCCGATGAGCACCTCCCGTTTTGGCTTGCGGCCGCCGAAGGCGTATTCCAGCGTGGGCGCCTCGGGCGTGCTGCCCGGAATGTGATACATCTCCACCCCGCCGCCGGTATGGATGGCGGAGTTGAGTTTCTGGTACTGGGTGGTGGTGGGCTTGGCCGTCCCGGTGAGCACCGGCACATCGCACTCCACCGCGCACCCCACGGCATAGCCGAACACATCCCATTCCAGGTCGGTCTGGATCAGCCGGTCGGTACGCACCAGAACGGTCCCGTACCGGTTTTCCGTAATATGCAGCCCGTAGTAGGGCGCCTTGCCCAGAAAGCAGGTGGCAAAGGAACCGTCGAAGTTGGTCCGGGCACCCAGCACCGCGTTGCAGTAGGGGATCTGGGAGCTTTCAAACCAGGAGCAATGCTGACCAATGGTAGGCCAGTAGGTCATCGTCAGATAGTTGGCGCAAGAGTGGGAGGTCATCATGCCCATCCTGCGCAGCAGCCGGTACTCCTCCTGGTGCATGGCCCTCTCGTGGAAGGCCGGGTCGTCCTGCCGCACGTCCGCCTGACGGTAGGAGCAGATGTTGCACCGCTCCCAGCCGTCGATGGGGGGCTGCTCCGGAAAGGGGGATTTGTTGGCGAAGGTGGGGATCTTGAAGTGTCCGCCAGCCTCCGCCAGCTCCCTCAAATCCTCCAGTTCGATCTTGTAGTAGGGGGACATCACCAGGCCGGGCGTATGCAGGTCCCCTGTGCCGTCCAGATCGATCA
>CALXCT010000107.1 GCA_944386865.1 uncultured Oscillospiraceae bacterium
TGCGCCCGGCGCCGTGCCGCATACGGATCAGGTGAATCACTGCCCCCGCCACACTGCCTGCCACCATAGACAGCAAAATACGCGGCCAGCCCAGAAGCAGGCCCGCCGCCGCCATCAGTTTGATATCTCCCATTCCGAGGCCCGCCCCCTTGGTTAGCCACCACAGGGCCAGAAACAGCAGGCTGACCGAGCACATGCCAATCAGATAGACCGGCCAGTTCCCCCAATCGGCGGCAAGCTGGACGGCCCCAAGAACCAGAATCGCCAGATTCAATCCGTTGGGGATCTCAAAGGTGCGCCAGTCAATGACCGACAGCACCAGAAGCAGAGGAAAAAGGGCACAGTACAGGACCGTATGGAGGATATCGCCCCAGAACAGAATACCAGTGAGCAGCCACATGCCGCCGTTCAGGCCCTCCACGATAGGATACTGCGGAGAGAGCCTGGACCCGCAGGCGCGGCATTTCCCTTTCTGGACCAGCCAGCTCACCAGGGGTATCAGCTCGTACCACGCCAGCACATGCCCGCAGGCCATGCAGTGGGAGCGGGTTTTGACGAAGTCCTCCCTCTTGGGGAGGCGATAGATGAGCACGTTGCAGAAGCTGCCCACGCACAGGCCCAGCAGGGCGAGCAGAGTCAGGCAGAGGGCTTGCGGCATGGGGCATACCTCCTGTCGGGTTGTTTAAGGGTGCCCCCGGGGATAGGCCCGGGGGAGCAGGTTTTGTGTACTTAGGATCCTGTTACCGGGGACCATGCTGCCTCAGCAGAGGCGCTGGCCGGAGCCCAAGTAGCTCCTCCAGTATAGCTGCCTACGAATTTATAACTCGTCAGGAAATCACTGCCAAGTAGCTGCTTGAGCAACGCACCGGCTGCATCTGTGTCAACAAAAGTGACAGTATCATCCCCGCTACCGTCAGCATTAGTATCGATAGATACAGAGATAGCACTCATCGTTCCAGACGCAGCAGTAACAGTAATTGAAGCTACCTCGCCCTCTTCGCTCGCAGCGACAGCCTGAGCTGCGGTATTGATAGAACTCAGAATTTGAAGATCGGCAGCATCATGCGCTCTGGAAACATAGCCAGAATAGGCAGGCACCGCCACGGCGGCCAGGATGCCCAGGATGGCGATGACCACGATCAGCTCCACCAGGGTAAAGCCAGCCTGCTCCGCCAGCTTCTCTCTGAGTTTCTTCATGCGTTCCATGAAAAATCACTCCTTAAAGATATCTCGTCTGTGTATTTATATCCGTAGCGCCATGCAGCCGGGCGGCAGCCTATCCTGCCGTCCGGCCCCCCGGCGCCAGAGATACCGGGTTTCATCCAGCTTACAGGTACTGGTCGTAGGCCTGGGTCATATTCAGCATGGGCAGGAAGATGGACAGGACGATGATCACCACAAAGACGGCCATAAACAGGATGATCACGGGCTCCATCATGGCCAGCAGGCGCTGGGTGGCGTCCTCCACCTCCTCGTCATAGTAGTCCGCCACCTTGCCCAGCATCTCCTGCAGGTCGCCGGTCTCCTCCCCGATGCCGGCCAGGTTGATCACCATGGGTGGGAACAGCCGGGTCTCCTGCAGGGCGGTGGCCAGGGGCCAGCCCTCCGAAACCAGGGTGCGCGCTGTGCGCGCCGCCTCCTCATAGTAGATGTTGCCCATGTTGCTGGCCGCCAGGTCCATGCTCTCCGTCAGGGTCAGGCCGGAGGCCAGCAGCAGGGACAGGGTCCGGCAGAGGGTGGCGCAGGCGGAGCGGACGGTCAGGCGTCCAAACACCGGGGCTTTCCGGGCGATGAACCCGAAGAAGTGCTTGCCCCTCCGGGTCCGGTGGAACAGGCACCCGCCCGCCACCAGCAGGACCAGGATGGAAACCAGCAGCCACCACCAGTCCACGAACCAGCTGCTGACCGCCATGACGCACTGGGTCAGGATGGGGAGCTCCATGTCCATGTCCACAAAGGTCTGGAGGAACATGGGGATGATCCGGGTCATCATCACGATGAGCACCACGATCATCACAATGAGCAGGATGCAGGGGTAGATCATGGCCCGGATCACCGCGCCCTTGGTGCGCTTGGCCTTTTCAAAGTAGATCTCCATCTGGTGGAAGGAGTCCTCCAGGTTGCCAGACTCCTCTCCAGCGGCCACCATGTTCACCAGCATATTGGAGAAGATCTTTTTGTGCTTGCGCATGGACCCGGCCAGGGTGTCGCCCTTTTCGATGTCCGCCTGCATCTCCCGGACGGCGGCGGTCAGCTTCCTGTTCTCCGTCTGCTGGCCCAGCATAGACAGCACCGTGGAGATGGGGACGCCGGCCCGGAGGATGGAGACGAACTGCCGGCAGAAGATGGCCATATCCTTTGCTTTGGGGTTGCCCAGGAAGGGCAGATCGATGTCCCGGTTGAGGGCGTTCTGCTCTTTGATATCCAGGATGGTATAGCCCGCGTTCCGCAGGGAGTTCTTGGCGTTTTCCAGGGAGGCGGCCTCCACCGATTCCCTGACCCGCTTCCCGTGCCGGCTGATGGCGGTGTAGTTGTATGATGGCAAGTTATATGGCCTCCTTGATGAGATGCCGGGGCGCGCGGCTCACCGGGGTCGGTTGGGGCCCTGTGTGTGCGCCGCCCGCTTCGGGTAAAGCGCCTGGATCGCCTGTGGGTCGTTCGCGGCGGCCGCCGCGGCCTCCACGGAGATTTCTCCCCGATGCACCAGCTCCACCAGGGCGTCGTCCAGCAGGACCATGCCCAGCTTTTTGCCCGTCTGCATGGTGCTGGTGAGCTGGAAGGACTTGTTCTGCCGGATCAGGCTGCGCACAGCGGGCGAACCCACCATGACCTCGAAGACCGCCCTGCGGCCTCCGCCCGTCCTGGGCAGCAGGGTCTGCCCGATGGCGCACTCCAGCACGTCGGCCAGCTGGATGCGCACCTGCTCCTGCTGGTTGGCCGGGAAGACGTCGATGATCCGGTCCACCGTGTTGGCCGCCCCCTTGGTGTGCAGGGTGCCGAACACCAGGTGCCCGGTCTCCGCCGCGGTGATGGCGGTGGAGATGGTCTCCAGGTCCCGCATCTCGCCCACCAGGATCACGTCCGGGTCCTGCCGCAGGGCGGCCCGAAGGCCGGAGGCGAAGCTCTCCGTATCACTGCCCACCTCCCTCTGGTTGATCACGCAGCGGACCCGCTCATGGACGTATTCAATGGGATTTTCCAGAGTGATGATGTGCCGGCGGGCGGTCTGGTTGATGTGGTTGAGCAGCGCCGCCAGAGTGGAGCTCTTGCCGGAGCCGGTGGGACCGGTGATGAGCACCAGCCCGCGGGGCTTTTCCGCCTGTTCGACGATGATCGGGGGCAGGTGCAGCTCCTCCGCCGTCGGGATACGCAGGGGGAGCAGGCGCAGGGCCAGGGCCGTGTGCCCCTGCTGCCGGAAGATGTTGCAGCGCATACGGACGGTCTCCTCGAAGGTGACGGCGAAATCGATCTCGCCCACGCGCTCCAGTTCCTCGATCTGGGCCTCGGTCGCAAGCTGCTTCGCCATGCGCGCCGCGGTCTCCTCGTCCAGGACGCTTTCGCCGTCATCCTCCAGCGTGCCGTCGATGCGGAAGACGGGCGGAAGCCCCACCGTCAGGTGGATGTCCGAGGCCGTCCGGGCGATGGCGCGTTCGATCAGATCGTTCAGCCAGTTCATGCGCTCACCTCCGAATCCAGGGTGCGCAGGGCGGGCGTGTCCTGCCGCTCATTCTGATCCTCCACGCTGATGCGCTGCAGCTCGCTCAGGGAGGTGATCCCCTCCAGCACCAGGCGCTTCGCGCTCTCCCGCATGGTGCGCAT
>CALXCT010000108.1 GCA_944386865.1 uncultured Oscillospiraceae bacterium
TCCACCACCAAGATCACCATCAACAACAAGCGGCTCGACCGGGAGAACTTCCGGCAGGAGATCCTGCTGCCCCGCCGGGATGACTACCTGGACGGCTACCGGGCGGAGTACAACGCCATGCTCATGGACAAGGTCACAGACTCCTCCAACAGCGTGGTGCAGGAGCGGTATGTCACCCTGTCCGTCCACCGGAAGAACATCGAGGAGGCCCGCGCCTTCTTCGACCGGGTGACCGCGGATGTGACCTCCCGCCTGAACCATCTGGACTCCCGCTGTGAAGAGCTGGACGCGCTGGACCGCCTGCGGGTGCTCCACGACTTCTACCGCGCCGGGGAGGAGTCTGAGTTCCATCTGGATCTGCGGGACTGCATGCGGAAAGGACATTCCTTCAAGGACGCCGTCTGCCCGGACAGCCTGGGCTTCAAGAAGGACCACTTCGTCATGGGAGATCAGTTCGGGCGGGTGCTGTTCCTGAAGGAGTACGCCAGCTACATCAAGGACTCTATGATCAATGAGCTGACGGCCCTGAACCGCGCCATGATGCTGTCCATCGACGTGATCCCCGTCCCCACCGACGAGGCGGTGCGGGAGATGCAGAACCGCCTGTTGGGCGTGGAGACCAACGTCACCAACTGGCAGCGCCGGCAGAACAGCAGCAACAACTTCTCCGCCGTGGTGCCCTACGATATGGAGCAGCAGCGGAAGGAGACGCGGGAGATGCTGGACGACCTGACCACCCGCGACCAGCGGATGCTGTTCGCCGTGGTGACTCTGGTGCATCTGGCGGACACCAAGGAGGAGCTGGACAGCGATACCGACGCACTCCGGTCTGTCGCCCGCAAGCACCTGTGCCAGCTCTCCACCCTGAGCTGGCAGCAGGCGGACGGCCTGTCCACCGTCCTGCCCCTGGGCCTGCGGCGGATCGACGCCCTGCGCACCCTGACCACCGAGGCCCTGGCCGTCCTCATGCCCTTCAAGGCCCAGGAGATCCGACATCAGGGCGGCGTGTACTACGGCCAGAACGCCATCAGCAGGAACCTCATCATCGCGGACCGGCGAGAGCTGCTCAACGGCAACGGCTTTGTGCTGGGTGTGTCCGGCTCCGGCAAGTCCTTCATGGCCAAGCAGGAGATCGTGGGCCTGGCCCTGAACGCCAGCGGCAGCGCGCCGAATGACATCATCGTCATTGACCCGGAGGCAGAGTACCGGCCCCTCATCGAGGGGCTGGGCGGCGAGGTCATCACCATTTCCGCCACCTCTCCCAGCCACATCAACGCCATGGACATGGAGCAGGGCTATGGGGATGGGGAGAACCCCGTGGTGCTCAAGTCGGAGTTCCTGCTCTCCCTGTGTGAGCAGTTGATGGGCGGTCGGATGCTGTCCGCCAAGGAGAAGTCCATCATTGACCGCTGCACCGCCAGCGTCTACCACAGCTATCTCAAGGGCGGCTGCCAGGGCAGGGCGCCCACCCTCCAGGATTTCCATGCCGAGCTGCTCCGCCAGTCCGAACCGGAGGCCCGCGACGTGGCCCTGGCCATCGAGCTGTTCACCGAGGGCAGCCTCAACACCTTCGCCAAGCCCACCAATGTGGACACCAGCTCCAGCATCCTCTGCTATGACATCCGGGATCTGGGCAAGCAGCTCCAGCCGGTGGGGATGCTGGTGGTGCTGGACAGCGTGTTCAACCGAATCATCCGCAACCGGAAGCTGGGCAGGGGCACCTACATCTATATCGATGAGATCTATCTGCTCTTCCAGCATGAGTACAGCGCCAACTTCCTGTTTACCCTCTGGAAGCGGGTGCGCAAGTACGGGGCCTGCTGCACCGGGATCACCCAAAATGTGGACGACCTGCTTCAATCCCATACGGCCCGCACCATGCTGGCCAACAGCGAATTTCTGGTTATGCTCAACCAGGCGGCGACGGACCGGGCGGAGCTGGCGCGGCTGCTGAACATCTCAGACAACCAGCTCTCCTACATCACCAACGTGGATTCCGGTCGCGGGCTGCTCAAGTGCGGCAGCGCCATCGTGCCCTTTATGAACAGCTTTCCCAAGAATCGGCTCTATCAGCTCATGACCACCCGCCCGTCCGAGACGATGGCGGCCTGAAAGATCAGGGGCAGGGACGCACCGGCGTCCCTGCCCCCATACGGGAGGTGACAGACCATCGGGAAAATCAAGGAGAAGCATTCCGGCCCCAAGGCCCTGAAGGAAAAAGCAGCGTCCGCGCCCAAGGAGCTCGTCCACCGGGGCCTGGAGGACGGCACGGAGCGATTGCGCCTCCAGTTCCGGGACGCCGTACAGGGCGGGCAGCGGGATGAATACGGCGGGGATCAGGTGGAGGACGCCGCCGCCAGCGGCGTCAGGCAGGTGGAGCGCAGGGGCAGAGATCTGCTGAAAAGCAGAAAAAAGGCGGACAGCCCCCAGAAGCCGGCCCAGACGTCCCCTGACGATTCCCCCCTATCGGAGAGGCCGCAAAGCACGGCGCCTGAGCGGCAGCCGGCAGGCGGCACGCGGATCAAGACACGGGAGGCTGACGGCGGAGGCGCCGCCTCTCATGGTGTGGACGCCCCGGACAGCGCCCAGGGCCGGTCCGCCGCGCCGCAAGCCGGACACAAGGGGCTCAAAACCAAGGACGCCGATATAAAACAGCAAGCCCCTGCCGCGCGAAGCACGGTTCAGAGCGGGGACGGGCTGGCCCAAAAGCAGGGGCGTTCCCTGGCGCGTCGGAATGCGGAACAGAGGCGCGTCATCAGAAACAGCGGTTCAATGCCCACTGGAGGGTGGGGCAGACACGGCGCCGCCCCATCGGGTCAGGCCCGCCACCCTGCGGACGCCAGGAGCCTTGGCAGCTCGCCGCCCGGTCAGCCATCCAAGGGGAAGCCGGCGCCGGACAGGGCTGGCATTAAGGTGCGGCCAGGACATGGGACGCCTGGAAAGGCCCCGGCCAGGGCCATCAAAAGCGCGGAGCGTATCCCTGGTGGAACAGTGAAAGCAGCGCGGCGGGCGACTCACACGGCGCGGCAGGCGGGAAGCTCTGCGCATGCAATGCAGACTGCCGCGCGCAGCGCCCAGCGGACGGCCCAGGCTGCCCGCATGGCGGCAAGATCCGCCGCCGTGACCGCCAGAACAGCGGCCAAAGCCATCGGCGCGGCAGTCAAGGGAGCGGCGACCGCCGCCCACTCCCTGGCCGCCGCCATTGCCGCCGGCGGCTGGGTAGTGATCGTCATAGTCCTGGTGATCTGCCTGGTGGGGATGCTTGCGGCCTCCCCCTTCGGCATCTTCTTTGCCGGCGACAGCAGCGCCCCGGACTCGGTCTCACCCTCCACGGCGGTGGCCCAGATCAACGGGGAGCTGGCGGATCACCTGGCCGGGCTGCAGGCGAATGGGACCTGCGACCGGGTGGAGATCCTGGGCCAGCCGCCGGCCTGGTCGGATGTGCTGGCGGTATTCGCCGCAAAGACGGCCAGCGCGGCGGGCGGTGTGGATGTGGCCGTGCTGGACCCTCAGCGGGTGGACCTTCTGCGCACGGTATTTTGGGATATGACAAAGATCACCTCCACACCGGAGACAGTGGAGATCCCGGCCAGCGGAGGCGCCCCGGCCTCCACAGAGGAGGTGCTGACCATCACCATCACGGCCAGGACGCCGGACGATATGCGGGTGTTTTACAGCTTTACGCAGGCGCAGAACGACGCACTGGATGAGCTGCTGGCCAACTCGGATATGCTCACTTCACTGGCGGGGGATCTGACCATCTCCAGCCAGGACGCCAAGGCGCTCCTGGCCAACCTTCCAGCGGGTCTGTCCCCGGAGCGCCGGGCCGTGGTGGAGACCGCCTGCAGGCTGGTGGGGAAAGTGAATTATTATTGGGGCGGGAAGTCCCTGACCATCGGCTGGAATGACGCCTGGGGCGCCCTCCGAAAGGTCACGGCGGCGGGCAGCTCCACTACCGGGACCTACCGGCCATACGGGATGGATTGCAGCGGGTATGTGGATTGGGTATTTTACAACATCACAGGCGGCGAGTACGTCATCGGCCACGGCGGAGGGGCCCACGCCCAGCACACCTACTGCACCTCCATCTCCTGGGACGAGGCCCTACCCGGCGATCTGGTATTCTATCCCGGTGATGAGCACGTTGGGATCGTGGGAGGCCGGGATGAGAACGGAGATCTTCTGATCTTACACTGCGCTTACAGCGCCAACAATGTGGTCATCACCGGGGCAGGCGGCTTTACCTCCATCGGCAGGCCGGTGTTCTATCAGGAATAGGCCGAACGGCTCCGGCTCCTGCTGCTTGCCAACGAGTGCAAAGACCTTGACGAGTTCCGCCGCCGCTTGCGAGACCTGCTGAACAAGTAAAGCGCCGGGGGTCCCCGTAGCAAGGCCACCCCCGACGCTCAAACACCGGCACGGGCGGCCAGTTCGCCGCCGCCCTGCCGCCCGTATTCTACCACCGCCGCCGGACGAATGCAACCCCCGGTGGCACAGATCCCACCGCCCAGCGAACCGCCGCAGGCCGTCCCGGCCCCGGCGACCAGAAAGGGGAGGTGAACATGACCACGCCGACAGCAAGCGAATTGCTTGTACAGCAGGCACGGGAGGCCGAACGGCTCCGGCTTTTGCTGCTCGCCAACGAGTGCAAAGACCTTGACGAGTTCCGCCGCCGCTTGCAAGACCTGCTGAACAAGTAAAGCGCCGGGGGTCCCCGTAGCAAGGCCACCCCCGACGCTCTCAACCCGGCACGGGCGGCCAGTTCGCGGGCCGCCCCACCGGGACCATTCTACCACCGCCGCCGCCCAAAATCAACCGCAGCCGGGGCCGCTCCCCCAATCCCCCCGAAAATCCACCTGTGCAGGGCCCGACGGCGGGTATTTTTTAGCCCGTTTGCCGCCATTCTATGGCCGGAAGCCGGGCGGAGCGCCCTGTTTTATAGTATAAAAGAGAGCTGTGCGAAAGCCTTCCCCCCAGGGGAGCGCAGGCTGTATATCAACCTGACATAATAGAAAGGAAGTTCGGAATGGACGAGAGATCGATGACCCTCCAGCAGATCGAGGAGTATGTGAGGTATCTGCGGACCGAGGAAAAAAGCGCCGCGACGATCAAGCAGTACCAGCGGGAGGTACAGCGGTTCTATCTCTGGCTTCCCGATGGGAAGCGGCTGGGGAAAGAGCAGGCGCTGGCCTATAAGGAGGCGCTTCAGGACAGAAAAAAGGCGGTCAGCGTCAACGCTTCGCTGGCCGCGCTCAACAGCTTTTTCCGCTTCATGGCGTGGCCGGAGCTGGCGCTCAAGCCCATGAAGACCCAGAGGCGGATCTTTTGCGAGGAGTCCCGGGAGCTGGACTACGAGGAATACCTGCGGCTGGTGGAGGCGGCGGAGCGGCTTCCCAACGACCGGCTCTGCCTGATCCTCCAGACCATCGCCAGCACGGGCATCCGAATCTCAGAGCTGCGGGCCGTCACGGTGGAGGCCGTCCGGCTCCAGAGGGCGGAGGTCCGGTCCAAGGGGAAGATCCGGACGGTGTTCCTGCCCCAAAAGCTGTGCCGGAAGCTGCTCCGCTATATCCGAACGCGCCGCCTGGCCTCCGGGCCCGTCTTCGTCACCAGGTCCGGGAAGCCGGTGGACCGGAGCAACGTCTGGGCGGAAATGAAAAAACTTTGCGCCATGGCCAACGTGGACCCGCGCAAAGTTTTCCCGCACAATCTCAGGCACCTGTTCGCCAGGCGCCATTATGACCGGCACCGAGACATCGCCAAGCTGGCTGACATCCTGGGCCACAGCAACGTGAACACGACCAGGGTATACACCATTTCCAGCGGACGGGAACACGCCGTGCAGATCGAATCACTGGGGCTGGTCGTCTGACGGCGCGAATAAATACTGCATAAGGATTCTTATGTGGTAAAAGGGTCCGGCACAGCCAAGCCAGGCACCTGAATACATCCTTTTCCAGGTACTATTCTACTTCCTCCCATCCGATTCTTCAAGTGGAAATTATAAAAATCCTAGTGCATCAGCAGGTTAGTGCTTTTCGGAGCCTTTTCGACGGGAAAAAGGCAGGCCGTTCAGGGCCGACAACGCGAATTCGTTGCCGGCCCTCAGCGGCCTGCGTTCCTACGCGCCAAGTTCAGGCCCTTTTGGGCCA
>CALXCT010000109.1 GCA_944386865.1 uncultured Oscillospiraceae bacterium
GTGGATGATGTTGGTCTTGTCCAGACGGTACTCCACCTTACCGGCCTTGATCTCGTTGACGGCCTTGGTCACGTCCATGGTGACGGTGCCGGCCTTGGGGGAGGGCATCAGGCCCTTGGGGCCCAGCACCTTACCCAGACGGCCCACCACGCCCATCATGTCGGGAGTGGCCACCACCACGTCAAAGTCGAACCAGTTTTCCTTCTGGATCTTCTCCACCATGTCCAGCTCGCCCACGAAGTCGGCGCCGGCGGCACGGGCCTCGTCGGCCTTGTTGCCCTTGGCGAAGACCAGCACGCGCTGGGTCTTGCCGGTGCCGTGGGGCAGCACGATGGCGCCGCGCACCTGCTGGTCGGCGTGACGGGAGTCGACGCCCAGCTTCACGTGCAGCTCGACGGTCTCGTCGAACTTGGCGGGAGCGGCCTTGACCACCAGGTCCATGGCCTCGTTGGTATCATAGAAAGCGGCGCGGTCAATGAGCTTGGCGCCGTTCTGATATTTCTTGCCTCTAAACATTCCTGAAAACCCTCCTTACTCGCCCACGACGACGCCCATGGAGCGGGCGGTGCCGGCGATCATGCTCATGGCGGCCTCAACGCTGGCGGCGTTCAGGTCGGGCATCTTGGTCTCGGCGATCTTGCGGACATCTTCCTTGCTGATGGTGGCCACCTTGGTCTTGTTGGGCACGCCGGAGCCGGACTCGATGTTGCAGGCCTTCTTGATCAGGACGGCCGCGGGAGGGGTCTTGGTGATAAAGGTGAAGGAGCGGTCGGCGTAGACGGTGATGATGACAGGGATGATCATGCCCACGTCGTTCTTGGTGCGCTCGTTGAACTCCTTGGTGAAGGCGGCGATGTTCACGCCGTGCTGACCGAGGGCGGGGCCGACAGGGGGAGCGGGAGTCGCCTTGCCGGCGGGGATCTGAAGCTTTACGTATCCAGTAACTTTCTGTGCCACTTAGAGCACCTCCATATTGAAAATGTGGTTTGGTTGGCGGAACGGCCGGTGCCGTTCCTCCCACGGGGCGGCGGATGCCGCCGGAAAAATGATCAGACCTCGACAGGTTCCACCTGGTCCAGCTCCAGCTCGACGGGGGTCTCCCGTCCGAACATGGAGACCACCACGCGGACCTTGTTGTGGTCCAGGTCGATCTCCTCCACGGTGCCCAGGAAGGATTCCAGGGCGCCGGCGGTGATCTTGACCTGATCGCCTTCCTGATAGCCCACCACGATCTCGCGCTTTTCCATGCCCAGCGCGAGCACGTCGTCCTCCGTGAGGGGGATGGGCTTGTTGCCCGAGCCCAGGAAGCCGGTGACGCCGCGGATATTGCGGATCACATGCCAGCATTCATCCGTCATGATCATCTTGACCAGGACGTAGCCGGGGAAGACCTTGCGCTCCACCTCTTTGGGACCGTTGTCGGTGATCTCGGTCACGGTCTCCAGGGGGATGTTGATCTCCTGGATGAACTCGTGGAGGTTGCGGTTTTCCACGTACTTTTCGATGGTGGCCTTGACGGTGTTTTCATAGCCGGAGTAGGTATGGACGACATACCACTGTGCACTCTCAGACATCAGAACACCTTACCCTTTGACCAGAGAGATCAGAGCGCCGATCAGACCGGAGGCCACGGCGTCGAAGATCCAGATGAAGATGCCCACGATGATGACGCAGAGGATGACGATCAGGGTGTTGTTCGCCGTCTGCTTGGCGGTGGGCCACTGGACCTTCTTCAGCTCGCTTTTCATTTCGCGCAGCCAACGACCGATCCGGCCAAAGATGCCGACCTTCTTCTTTTCGGATTCTGCCATGAATTTACCCTCTTTTCTATCCGTTTTGCCGGATCACTTCGTCTCGTTGTGGACAGTATGCTTCCTGCAGAAGGGGCAATACTTGTTCATCGACAGACGGTCAGGGTTGTTCTTCTTGTTCTTGTTGGTGTTGTAGTTTCTCTGCTTGCACTCGGAGCACTGCAGAGTGATCTTGACGCGAGCGCCTTGCTTTGCCATAGTTTCGGCACCTCCTTCGATTTTGGCCGTGAACGGAAAAACGCCGGACACGGCGAGATAGGCCGAATCCAGCGCACAGGGACGCCCGGGGGCGTCTGATGTGAATACGGTGGGATCCGGCGATTGCCTCCCTGTGTTCCTTCCGGTGAGGGGTGCCGGGCGCAGGCACCGTACACGTGCGCGCGACAAAAAGCCCCTTTTCACAGGTGGTGATAGAATACCACAAGAAGAAAGAGCTTGTCAAGCGTTTTTTTGCGGAAAAGGGGCGGAATGCCTTGCCTCGTCCCCTTGCGCCCGGGGCGGGGATACCTTATAATATATGCGACATGAGACCCGCCCGCCGACTCCGGCGGGGCGGAAAAGGAGGGAAGGCCGGGTGCGTACCATGGCCATCGATTACGGGGACGCCCGCACCGGCGTGGCGGTCTCCGACGCGGGGGGGCTGCTGGCCGGCTTCACCACGGTGATCCACAGCCGCAGGCCCGAGCAGGTGCTGGAGCGGCTGCTGGAGCTGATGAAGGAGCACGGGGCGGAGGAGCTGGTGATGGGCCTGCCCCGGAACATGGACGGGACGGAGGGCCCGCGCGCCGAGCTTTGCCGGGCCTTCGCCGCCCGGCTGGAGGAGGCCTCCGGCCTGCCCGTCCACCTGTGGGACGAGCGGCGGACCACCATCGAGGCCCACCAAATCCTCCACACCTCCGGCAAGCGGATGAAGCAGCACAGAAAGTCGGTGGACGCGGTGGCTGCCACCCTGATCCTGGAGGGGTGGCTGGACCGGCGCAGGCTGACGGGACAGGGGGGAGCGGAATGAAGATCTCGAAGGTCCGGGCAGTCTGGTTCAGCGCCACGGGGACCACGGAGAAGGTGGTGCTGGCCGTGGCCGGGACGCTGGCGGAGCGGCTGGGCGTTCCGCTGGAGCGCTTCTGCTTCAACCTCCCCGCCGCCCGGGAGGAGGAGCTGGTCCTGGGTCCGGAGGAGCTGGCGGTGGTGGGGGTGCCGGTCTACGCGGGCCGGGTGCCCAACCTGCTGCTGCCCTACCTCCGGGACAAGGTGAAGGGGAGGGACGCCCCCGCGGTGGCCCTGTGCCTGTTCGGCAACCGGGACTACGACGACGGCCTGATGGAGCTGCGCAACACCCTGCGGGACAACGGCTTCCGCGTCATCGGTGCGGGGGCCTTCGTGGGGGAGCACGCCTTCTCTCGCACCCTGGGGGCGGGCCGCCCCGACGGGAAGGACCTGGCCCTGGCCGAAACCCTTGCCGGGAGCGTGGCTGACAAGGTGAAAAGCCTGACGGAGATTTCTCCGGAGCCAGTGGCGGTGAAGGGCTGCGAGCCCGTCCGTCCCTATTATACCCCCCGGGACCGGCACGGTAACCCCATCAACATTTTAAAGGTGAAGCCGGTGACCGACGCCGAGAAATGTCTGGGCTGCGGCCTGTGCGCCCGGATCTGTCCCATGGGCTCCATCGAGGCGGCGGAGGTGGGCCGGGTGACCGGGGTGTGCATCAAGTGCTGCGCCTGCGTCAAGCGCTGCCCCGCGGGAGCCAAATATTTCGACGACCCGGGCTATCTCTACCACCAGCACGAGCTGGAGGAGGTCTACGCCCGCCGGGTGGACAGCGAGATCTTCCTCTGAGCGGTGAAAGAACAGGAACAGGGCCCCCTCCGGTCACGGAGTGGGGCCCTGCTTTTCTGCGCCCTGGGCGAGGGTCTGGATCACGTCCCCCGCCATCAGCAGCCCGGCCACGGCGGGCACCCAGGGGGCGGAGGCGGGAATGGAGCGCCGGCCGGGGGGCGGCGCCTCTCCGCACAGGTCGGCGGCGCGGGCGGGCTCGGGGGAGAAGACCACCCGGTGGTGGACGATGCCCCGGGCGCGCAGCTCCTTCCGGATGATCCGGGCCAGGGGACAGCCCTCCGTCTTGGAGATGTCGGTCACCCGGAACTGGCTGGCGTCCAGCTTGTTGCCCGTGCCCAGGGCGGAGAGGATGGGGATGCCCCGGGCCATGGCCGTCTCGATCAGGTCCAGCTTGCAGGACCCCAGATCGATGGCGTCCACGATATAGTCGCAGGGCTCCCGGAAGAACCGCTCCCGGTGCTCCGCGTCGTAGCGCTCGGTGAGGGGCAGCACCCGGCAGTCGGGGTTGATATCCCGCACCCGGGCGGCCAGGGCCTCCGCCTTGCTCATGCCCAGGGTGGAGTGGAGGGCGCCCAGCTGGCGGTTGAGGTTGGTCACGCTGACGGTGTCCTCGTCCACCAGGGTCAGCCGTCCGATCCCCGCCCGGGCCAGGGCCTCCACGGCGTAGCTGCCCACGCCCCCCAGGCCGAAGACCATCACATGGGCGGCGGCCAGCCGGGAGGTGCTCTCCGGGCCCAGCAGCATCTCGGTGCGGGAGAATTGTTCCTTCATGGCGCGTCCCTCCAAAAGACAGGGCGGAGCAGCCGCTCCGCCCTGTCGTCAGATCATGGTGTTTCTCAGCCCACGTAGTTCATGCCGGAGCCGTCGGTGACGGCGGCGGCGGAGGTCAGGCCGTCCAGCCACTCGGTCATGTCGGTCTCCTGGAGGGAGGCGGTGGCCTCCTGCTTCCAGTAGGGCTCGTTGGTGCCGATATAGTAGATGAGGTGGTAGCCCTGGGAGCCCGGGTTGTCGTTCTCCACGATGCCCACGTCGCCGCTCTTGCGGGCGGAGTCGAAGATCCAGCTGTCGAAGCTGGGGATCATCTGGCCCTTGTAGGCGTTGTAGAAGCCGCCGTTGGTGTTGGAGCCGGTGTCCTCCGAGTTCTCGTTGGCCAGGGCGGCGAAGGAGTCCTCGGTGGCCTCGCCGGACTGCCAGGCAGCCAGCAGCTGCTCCACCTTCTCCTTGGCGGCAGCCATCTGCTCAGCGGTGGGTGCGTCGGCGTCCTCGTCGGTCTCCGCCTTGATGAGGATGTGGCGCAGATCCACGGTGTCGGAGGTGAGCAGGTAGCGGTCCACGAACTGGACCACGAAGTAGCCGCCGCTGGTGGAGGACTCCATCACGGTCACGTCACCCGCCTGCCGGGCGGTATCCTGCAGCCACTCGCCGTAGAGAGTGGACAGCTGGCTGCCGGGTACGGTCAGGCCGGTGTAGATGGTGGGGCTCTCCTCACCCGCGGTGTACTGCTCGGCCAGCTCGGCGAAGTCGCCGCCCGCCTCAAGCTCGGCGGCCATGGCGTCGCCCGCCTCCGTGGCGTCGGCCAGGGCGGCCTCGTCAGCCTCGGCGTCCGCGTCGGCGGCGATGAAGCAGGTGTTGTGGACATAGGTGTCCAGCGCGGCGCTGTTCTCGTCGTAGTAGGCGTCCAGCTCATCGTCGGAGTAGGTCAGGGTCTCCTGATGGGCGTCGTAGTACTTGGTGGCCAGGCTCTGCATCTCCAGGATGTCCTGGAAGATGGCCCGGGTCATATAGGGGCCGTAGGCCGACTTCAGATAGCGGCTGAGGCTGCCGTAGCCGGAGGAGATGGCGCTGACCTCATACTCGTCCAGGCCGTCCTCCAGCTCCTGCACCTCCTCGTCGGTGAGGGAGAGGCCCTCCGCCTGGGCGCCGTTGGTCAGCACGGTCAGGGCGGTGAGGGACTGGCGGGCGTAGTCCCGGAAGAAGTCGTCCCAGGTCTGGCCGCTCTCCTCGTCGTACACCTGCTCGTCCAGCGGGGTGGTGGTGCTGACGCTGCCGGTGTAGGCGTACTGGGTGTAGAGCTCATGGTAGAAGAAGTCGGCGTAAGGGGTGGTGTACTCCTTGCCGTCCACCGTGACGGCCACGGCGCGGCTCTGCAGGAAGCCGGAGTTCCAGATCAGCAGCGCGGCGGCGGCGAGGACGCAGACCACGCCCACGATCACATAGATCACGGTCTTGCGCTTGGCCTGCTCGGCCTCGCGCTTGGCTTTGATTTCTTTGGCGCTGAGCAGCTCGGAATCGTCCGTGCGCTGCTTGCGCTCCCGGGAAGCACTCATTGAAACAATTCATTCCTCTCTTGTCATTTGCCGCGGGACGCGCCCGCGGTCCGGTAAACAGGCATCATTATACAGGAAAGCGGGGCGGCTTTCAAGTGAAAAACACCGCCGGGAGCAGAATTTACAGCCTGTTCACAGGAAAAAGCCCCCATGGAAACCATGGGGGAAACTCCCGCTTTGGCCGTGTGGGCCCGATTAAAACCTGCACAGATGGCAGGTGGGTCGCCGCCGCGCCGCTTTTCTGCTTCCAACTTCCAGCCGCTCTCGAGGGAGGGCCGGGAGGCCTGCAAGCCACGGCGTGAGATAGGCGTCCCGTTTCAAAAATGTGGGTTTAAAAGGGCCCATCACGAACCAAGCAGGATATTCAGTTTCAAATCAGGCCGGACTGCACGGGACCCGCGGGCTGGGGCAGGTCACTCCTCGTCCTCCTCGGCGAAAAAGCGCTCCATGAACTGCTGGTAGATCAGCTCCAGCTCCTCGTCGGAGTCCAGGGTGGAGAACAGCTCCTCGCCGTCCTCCTCCACCACCTTCATGATCACGATGCCGTAGTCCTCGTCGTCCAGGTCCACGTCGGCGGGCTGGCCGGTCTGCTCATCCATGGGGACGGCGGGGGTGAAGGCCATGTAGGTCTGGCCGTTGTACTCCAACGTGTCCAGATGCTCCAGCTCGAATTCATTGCCGTCCTCATCGGTGACGGTGATAAAATCAGGGCCGAATTCCTCACTCATCCTCGCTCACCCCCTCCCTTTGCTCACCGATATTTTACCCCGAATCGCTGGAAAATGCAAGGGGGCGTGCAGGCTAATTTTCCCGGCCGGGCCAGCCGTCCGTGGGGAAATGTAAATTTCTGGTATAGACAAACGGAAAAAGTGTGCTATAATGTGGACAATCCAAACTGGAGGATTATAGCCAACTGTGGCATTTGATACGTACAGGCCCCCGCGGAAAGAATGAAGAGGTGCTATTTTGGACGAGACCAATCAGAACAGGACGCCCCGAGATCAGGAGGGCGCCGCGCCCCGGAGAAGGCGCCGCAGGCGCGGCGGGACGGCCAGGCGCGTGCTGAAGGTCCTGGGCACGCTGGTGCTCATCGGCATCACCACCAGCGCGCTGCTGGCGTGCTTCGCCGCCGTCTACATCAAGACGGTGATCATGCCCCAGACCTACCTGAACCTGGAGAGCTACACCCTGGGCGAGAACAGCGTGATGTACTACAAGGACAAGACGACCGGCGAATATGTGGAGCTGTGCACCCTGGCCAGCGACACCGACTCCATCTGGGTGGACTACGACGAGATCCCCCAGTATCTCATCGACGCCACCATCGCCATCGAGGACAAGCGGTTCCTGCAGCACAACGGTGTGGACTGGATCCGCACCGGCAAGGCCATCCTGTGCATGTTCACCGGCCAGGACATCCAGGGCGGCTCCACCCTGACCCAGCAGCTGATCAAGAGCCTGACCCAGTATGACGACGTGACGGTCAAGCGCAAGATCGTGGAGATCTTCACCGCCCTGGAGTTTGACAAGAACTACTCCAAGGAGGACACCATCACCTACTACCTGAACATCATCTACCTGGGCAGCCGGTGCAAGGGCGTGGGCGCGGCGGCCTACGAGTATTTCGGCAAGCCGGTGTCCGAGCTGAGCCTGGCCGAGTGCGCCAGCCTCATCTCCATCACCAACAACCCCTCCATTTACAGCCCCTATTCCAGCTACAAGTATGTGGATGAGGAGACCGGGGAGATCGTGACCGGCGTGGAGCGCAACAAGCAGCGCCAGGAGAACGTCCTCTACCAGATGCTGGACCAGGGGAAGATCTCCCAGGAGGAGTACGACGCAGCCATCGCGGAGGAGCTGGTCTTCGACCGCCAGCCCGGCGAGCAGGACGACACCCATATCTATTCCTGGTATGAGGAGCGGGTGCTGGACGAGGTGCGGGACGACCTGATGGCCAGCGGCTACACCCAGGACGCGGCCAGCTTCCTGATGTCCTACGGCGGACTGAAGATCTACACCTGCCTGGACCCGGAGATCCAGGCCATCGCCGAGTCGGTCTATGAGGACCAGTCCAACCTGAACTATACCTCCAAGAGCGGCCAGCTGATGCAGTCGGCCATCACCATCATCGACAACGAGACGGGCGACGTGGTGGCCATCGTGGGCAGCATGGGGGAGAAGACGGAAAACCGCATCTGGAGCATGGCGGTGGACACCCTGCGCCAGCCCGGCTCCTCCATCAAGCCCCTGTCGGTCTACGCTCCGGCCCTGGAGATGGAGTACATCACCCCCGGCTCGGTGGTGGACGACTACCCCTACCAGGTGCTGGGCGGCAAGGCCTGGCCGGTGAACTCGGGCGCGGCCCACTACCGCGGCCTGACCACCATTTTCAGCGCTCTGACCCGGTCGGTGAACACGGTGGCGGTGCGGGTGCTGGCCGACTATGTCACCCCGGAGGCCGCCTATCAGTTCCTGGAGGAGAAGTTCCACATCACCTCCCTGGAGGACAATCTGCAGGTGGGCGGCGAGGTCAAGAACGACTACGGCCTGGCCCAGCTGGCCCTGGGCGGCCTGACCACCGGCGTGAACACCCTGGAGATGGCGGCGGCCTACGCCACCTTCCCCAACAACGGCATTTACAGCGAGCCGCGCACCTACACCCAGGTGCTGGATGCCAACGACAAGGTGGTGCTGGACAACACCAAGGAGCCCGAGGTGGTGCTGAAGGAGAGCACGGCCTTCTATATCAATTATATGCTCAAGAACGTGGTCTCGTCCGGCACGGGCACCGCCGCCCGCTTCAGCGGCATGACCATCGCCGGCAAGACGGGTACCACCAGTGAGAACAACGACCGCTGGTTTGTGGGCTACACCCCCTACTATACCGCCGCGGTCTGGACCGGCTATAAGACCCCCGAGCGGATCAACGCGGGTACCGTGAACCCGGCGGTCACCATGTGGAAGCTGGTGATGCAGCCCATCCACGAGGGCCTGGAGAACAAGGACTTTGAACAGCCCGACTCGGTGGTGCGGGTGGAGTACTGTCTGGACAGCGGTATGCTGGCCACCGACGCCTGCCGCAATGACTGCAGAGGCAGCCGGGTCACCTCAGGGTACTTCATGAAGGACGACGCGCCCACGGAGTACTGCACCGTCCACACCGAACTGCAGGTCTGTACCGAAAGCCCCGTCCTGGACGCCGACGGGAACGAGACCGGTCTTTTCCACCTGGCGGGCGAGTTCTGCCCGGAGGAGAGCGTGAAGACCGTGGGCGTTCTGGACTATGCGCGGGAGAACGTGGGCGGCGCCGTGGCGGACGATGATGCCTATCTGCTGGCCAATGTGGAGGCGGCGGGGAGCTGCACCGTCCACACCGAAGCCCCCGTGGTGGAGCCGGAGGTGCCCGAGTTCAACCCGCTCAATCCCAGCACCTGGCCGGACGATCCCAACTTCAATATCTTTGATCCCAGTACCTGGCCCACCAACCAGGGCGGCGGCGAGGGCGACGATCCTCAGACCAGTCCCAGCCCGTCTCCCAGCCCCAGCCCCAGCCCCGGTCCCAGCACCACGCCCACGCCCAGTGAGACGCCGCCGTCCAGCGCGGCGCCGTGACGGAGCGGGAACGAAAAACAAAAGCGCGGAGAGATCATCCGGTCTCTCCGCGCTGTGCGTTCTGCCCGCCGCGCAGGCTCCGGTACAGGCCCAGCGCCAGCACCAGCCCGGGAGGCGCCAGCAGCAGCCCCGCCACACCGGCGGCGGAAAAGCCCACGTACATGGCGGCCAGCGCCGCCAGGGGGGGAAGGCCCATGTGGTGCCCCAGCAGCCTGGGCTCCAGCAGGCTGCGCAGCAGGGAGATGGCGGCGAACAGCACGGCCAGTCCGATCCCCCGGGCGGTCTGCCCGGCCAGCAGGCAATAAAGCGCCCAGGGCAGCAGCACGATGCCCGAGCCCAGGATGGGCAGCGCGTCCACCAGGGTGATCAGCCCGGCCAGCAGCAGGGGCAGCTCCAGCCCCAGCACCAGCAGCCCCACCGTCAGACAGGCGAAGGTGACGCACAGCAGGGTGAACTCAGCCTTCAGCCAGCCGGCCAGGATGCGACCTGTCTGCCGCCTGCCCTCGTCCAGCAGGGGCCGGAAGCGCTCGGGGACCGCCCGCTCCGCCAGCGCGGGCAGCCTGGGCAGGGCGAGAGAGGTGAAGAAGGTGGCCAGCAGGAGGGTGAGGGCGAACAGCAGCACCGCGGGCAGCGCCCCGATCAGCCGCCCGCCCGCCTCCAGCAGGGCCTGGGAGAGCCGGGCGGGCAGCTGGGCCAGCCCCTCCAGCAGCTGCTGGGGCAGCTGGGCGATGGCCTGTTGATACTGCACCGGTGCGGCCACCGTCAGCCGGTACAGCCAGCGCTCCAGGCTCCCGTCGGACACGGGCAGGGCGGAAATGAGACCGGGCAGCGCCTGCAGCAGGGCGGCCGACTCCCGGAGCAGCTGCCGGCAGACCAGCGCCCCCAGGCCCAGCACCAGGGCGGCCAGCAGCCCGGTGCACAGCCCGCTGGCCGCCCAGCGGGGCATCCGGGCCCGGCGGCACAGAAGGCCCACCGCGGGCTCCAGCACCCAGGCCAGCAGCAGGGCCAGCAGGAAGGGCGCAGCCCACAACAGCACCGCCGGCAGCAGCCGGAGCAGCACCGCCCCGGACAGCACCAGCAGCAGCATCCGGGCCAGAAAGGGGTACGGAGCGGGGAAATTCATGGGGCACCTCCGGCTGTTTGTGAAATGACCAGAAACGGGGGAAAATCCAGGGTTTTTTTGGAGAAAATGATATTGTGCCCGGCGGGGGCGGTATGCTAAAATGTACCGTGTTGTACAAACAAATGATTTTCTGGCGCGGACAAGGCGCCGCAAAGGGGGCACGGTGATTGAACAGAGCGCCCAAATATTTCATCGTGGACGCGCAGGCCCTTCCGGAGATCTTTCTGAAGGTGGCGGAGGCCAAGCGTCTGCTGGAGACCGGGGAGGAGACCACGGTGAACGGCGCGGCCCGGCGCACGGGGATCAGCCGGAGCGCGTTCTACAAGTACAAGGATACGGTTCGGCCCTTCAACGATATGCTCCACGGCCGGATCGTCACCCTGCAGATCATGATGAAGGACGAGCCGGGAATTTTATCCTCCGTCCTGAATATCTTTGCCGAGCGGGGCGGGAATATTCTGACCATCAACCAGAACCTGCCCGCGGGGGGATGCGCGGTGGTGACCATCGCGGCGGAGACCTCCGGGCTGAAGATGACCCTGGAGGAGCTGGTGAGCGAGGCGGACGGCCTGCCCGGCGTGCTGAAATGCGAGGTCCTGGCCGGCTGACGGCGGGACGGTACGATATCTGAGATTGAGGTGATAGGTATGATCAACGTGGCGATTTTGGGCTTCGGCGTGGTAGGCTCCGGCGTGGCCGAGGTGCTGACCACCAACGGGGAGAGCATCAACCGCCGGGTGCGGGATGAGATCCGCCTGAAGTATATCCTGGACGTGCGGGACTTTCCCGGCAGCCCCTATGCCGGCTGCTTCGTGAAGGACTTCTCGGTCATCGAGCAGGACCCGGAGGTGGACGTGGGGGTGGAGACCATCGGCGGGGCCACCGTGGCCCTGGACTTCACCCGCCGGGCGCTGCAGGCGGGCAAGAGCGTGGTGTCCTCCAACAAGGAACTGGTGGCCACCCACGGCTATGAGCTGCTCCAGCTGGCCAAGGAGAAACAGGTCAGTTACCTGTTTGAGGCCAGCGTGGGGGGCGGCATCCCCATCCTGCGGCCCCTGACCTCCTGCCTGGCGGCCAACGAGCTGACCGAGGTGTGCGGCATCCTGAACGGCACCACCAACTATATCCTCACCCGGATGATCCGGGGCGGGCTGTCCTTCGAGGCGGCGCTGAAGGAGGCCCAGGCCAACGGCTATGCCGAGCGGGACCCCTCGGCGGATATCGAGGGGCACGACGCCTGCCGGAAGATCTGCATCCTGGCTGCCCTGGCCTTCGGCCAGCACATCTATCCCGACCAGGTGCCCACCGAGGGCATCACCGGGGTGGCCCTGGCCGACGTGGCCTACGCAGACTCCTGCGGCCGGAAGATCAAGCTGCTGGGCCGCGCCATCCGCATGGAGGGGGACAAGGTGTGCGCCTATGTGGCCCCCCACCTGCTGGACGGGGAGGAGCCGCTGGCCGGGGTGGAGGACGTGTTCAACGCCATCGCGGTCACGGGCAACGCCATCGGCGACGTGATGTTCTACGGCCGGGGGGCGGGCAAGCTGCCCACCGCCAGCGCGGTGGTGGCCGACGTGATCGACGCGGCCAAGAACATCGGCCAGCGCAAGTATCTGGACTGGGGCCCCGGCGCGCCGGACATCACCGTGTCGCCCGACGTGCTGTCCGATCGCTGGTATGTGCGGGCCCAGGCACCGGTGGACGAGGTGCGCCGCCGGTTCGGCGAGGTGCAGCTGCTGGCCCGTCCGGGCGCTCCCGTGGGGGAGACCGCCTTCCTCACCGGCGAGATGACCCTCCCGGAGCTGGACGGCAAGCTGGCCGGTCTGCAGGCGGACAGCGTGATCCGGATGTTCCATTGACCGCGCCGCCCGCCGGGGCATAGAATGGACCGGCGGCGGAGGGGATCCTCAAAACCCTTGCAATAGGAGGAAGAAACAGATATGTCATTGATCGTACAGAAATTCGGCGGCAGCTCGGTGGCCGACGCGGACAAGATCCGCAACGTGGCCCGCATCATCACCGAGCAGTACCGCAAAGGCCACAGCATGGTGGTGGTCCTGTCCGCCCAGGGGGACACCACTGACGACCTGATCGAGAAGGCGCAGGAGATCAACCCCCGGGGCTCCAAGCGAGAGATGGACATGCTGCTGTCCACCGGCGAGCAGATCTCCATCGCCCTGTGCTCCATGGCCATCGAGGCCATGGGCTACCAGGTGATCTCCCTGACCGGCTGGCAGGCGGGGATGCGCACCGACTCGGGCTACGGCGCGGCCCGCATCAAGAACATCAACACCGAGCGCATCCGCGCGGAGCTGGACAAGAACCGCATCGTCATCGTGGCCGGGTTCCAGGGCCTGAACAAGTATGACGACATCACCACCCTGGGCCGGGGCGGCTCGGATACCCCGGCGGTGGCGCTGGCCGCCGCGCTGCACGCCGACCTGTGCCAGATCTACACCGACGTGGACGGCGTGTACACCGCCGATCCCCGCTTTGTCACCGGTGCCCGGAAGCTCAGCGAGATCACCTACGACGAGATGCTGGAGCTGGCCTCGCTGGGGGCCCAGGTGCTCCACAACCGTTCCGTGGAGATGGCGAAGCGGTACAACGTGAACCTGGAGGTGCTCTCCAGCTTCACCAACCAGCCGGGTACAAAAGTCAAGGAGGTCGTAAAAAACATGGAAAAGTCTCATGTCAGCGGCGTTGCCAAGGATAAGGATATCGCGCGTCTGGCTCTGGTGGGCCTGGCCCACGAGCCCGGCATCGCGTTCAAGATCTTCTCCCTGCTGGCCAGAAACAAGGTGAACGTGGACATCATCCTGCAGTCCATCGGCCGCGAGGGGAGCAAGGATATCAGCTTTACCGTCAAGAAGGCGGACATGGAGCAGGCCCAGAAGATCCTGGAGGAGAACCGGGACATCATCAACTTCCAGAGCATCGAGGTCACCGACAAGATCGCCAAGGTGTCCATCGTGGGCGCGGGGATGATCAACAACCCCGGCGTGGCGGCCACCATGTTCGAGGCCCTGTTCGACGCGGGCATCAACATCAATATGATCTCCACCAGTGAGATCAAGGTGTCCGTCCTGGTGGACGAGAACGACGCCGACCGCGCGGTGCAGGTGATCCACGACAAGTTCTTCAGCCTCTACGGAGCGGGCTGACCGGTCAGATACGAGTACATGACGCGGCGGCGGCCTTGTTGGCCGCCGCCGCTTTTTGCCCCGCCGGGGAAAAGCACGGAGGGGCGGTTGCCAACGGGCGGTTTTTCCGTTACAATGGGACCAAGTGAAACAGAGCCCGGGCGCGCCCGGAGAACACAGGAGGGAAGACGGTATGGAGGACGTGGTCATCATCGGCGGCGGCCCGGCGGGGCTGTCGGCGGCGCTCTACACCCTGCGGGGAGGGAAGGGCACCACCGTGATCGGCAAGGACGGCGGGGCGCTGTGGAAGGCCCGGGAGGTGGAGAACTACTTCGGGGCCTCCCGCCAGCCCAGCGGCCGGGAGCTGGTGGAGACGGGGCGGAGCCAGGTGAAGGCCCTGGGTGGCGTGTTCCTGGAGGAGGAGGTCACCGCCCTGGAGTGGACCGACCGCTTCACCGTCACCACCACCGCCCGCACCCTGGAGGCCCGGGCGGTCATCCTGGCCACCGGGGCCAGCCGTGCCACCCTGCCCATCCCCGGGCTGAAGGAGCTGGAGGGGCACGGGGTGAGCTACTGCGCGGTGTGCGACGCGTTCTTCTACCGGGGCAAGACGGTGGCCGTGCTGGGCGCGGGCCCCTACGCCCGGCACGAGGCGGACGCGCTGCTGCCCGTGGCGGCGTCGGTGACCCTGCTGGCCAACGGCCAGCCGCTGGCCGCCCGGTTCCCCGGCAAGGTGACGGTGGAGCCCCGCCCGGTGGCCCGGGTGCTGGGGGAGGAGAAGGTGACCGGCGTGGAGCTGAAGGACGGCACGGTCCTCCCCTGTGACGGGCTGTTCGTGGCCCTGGGCAGCGCGGGGGGCGTGGAGCTGGCCCGCAAGCTGGGCCTGCCGGTGGAGGGCGGCAAGATCACGGTGGACGCCGCCATGGCCACCATGATCCCCGGCCTGTTCGCCGCCGGGGACTGTGTGAGCAGCATCCAGCAGGCGTCGGTGGCGGTGGGCCAGGGGGCCATCGCCGGGCTGTCCGCGCTGAACTACCTGCGCACCCTTGGCTGAGAGAAAAAGAAAACGCCCCGGCGTTCCGGTTGGACCGGACGCCGGGGCGTTTGTTCTGCGCTTTACTCCTGGCTGAACAGGGGGGTGGAGAGGTAGCGCTCCCCCGAGTCGGGGAAGACGGCCACGATGGTCTTGCCCGCAAACTCCGGGCGGCGGGCCAGCTGGACGGCGGCGTGGAGGGCCGCGCCCGAGGAGATGCCCGCCAGGAGCCCCTCCGCGGTGATGGCCCGGCCGGCCTCGTAGGCTTGCTGGGTGGTGGCGGTGAGGATCTCGTCATAGACCGAGGTGTCCAGCACCGAGGGCACGAAGTTGGCCCCGATGCCCTGGATGCCGTGGCTGCCGCTGCGGCCCTCGGAGAGCACGGGGGACTCCGCCGGCTCCACCGCCGCGATGTGCACGCCGGGATTCTGCTGCTTCAGGTAGCGCCCGGTGCCCGTGAGGGTGCCCCCGGTGCCCACGCAGGCCACGAAGGCGTCCACCCGGCCGCCGGTGTCCGCCCAGATCTCTGGGCCGGTGGTGCGGAAGTGGGCGTCGGCGTTGGCGGGGTTGTCGAACTGGCCGGGGATGAAGCTGCCGGGCAGCTGGTCGGACAGCTCCTGGGCCCGGCGCACCGCGCCCGCCATGCCCTCCGCGCCGGGGGTGAGCACCAGCTCGGCGCCGTAGGCCTTCAGCAGGGCCCGGCGCTCTGCGCTCATGGTGTCCGGCATGGTGAGGATCAGGCGGTAGCCCCGGGCGGCGGCGATGGAGGCCAGGCCGATGCCGGTGTTGCCCGAGGTGGGCTCGATGATGACAGCCCCCGGCTTGAGCAGGCCCCGGGCCTCCGCGTCGTCGATCATGGATTTGGCCACCCGGTCCTTGGCGGACCCGGCGGGGTTGAAGCCCTCCAGTTTGGCCAGCAGGCGGGCGGAGAGACCGAAGGCTTTCTCGCAGTGGGTCAGCTCCAGAAGGGGGGTGCGGCCGATGAGCTGCTCCACGCTGGTATAGATCTTGGACATTACCATACACATCCTTTCCTGATGACAGGCTTTGCTCCCAGTATAAGGGCTTTCCACGCCCGGGTCAACCGTGGAAAATTTACAACTGGTCTATGAAAGGGCGGGGGAGAGGGTGTATAATGGGGGACAGCAGAGAAAACCGCGGCCCGGAGTCCGGGCCGGCAAGGAAGGATGGATGGCTGTGAAAAGCGGACTGGTGTTGGAGGGCGGCGCCCTGCGGACCATTTTCTCCAGCGGCGCCTGCGACGGGCTGCTGGCCGGCGGGGTGATGACCGACTATGTGGTGGGCGTCTCCGCCGGGATCGCCTACGGCGTGAGCTACGTGTCCCGCCAGCAGGGGCGCAACCTGGAGATCCTGACCCGGTACGCCAACGACCGGCGGTACATGGGGATGGGCAACCTGCTCAAGCGGGACAACCGCAGCTATTTCGGACTGGAGTTTGCCTACAGGACCATCCCCAACGAGCTGGCGCCCTTCGATTACGAGACTTTTGCGGCCTACCCCGGGCAGGTGGAGGCGGTAGTGACCAATCTGGAGTCGGGCAGGGCGGAGTACTACCCGGTGCCCCGGGACGACAAGGACTTTGTCCTGCTCCAGGCCACCTGCGCCATGCCCCTGATGTTCCCGCCCTTTGAGATCAACGGCCACCCCTGCATGGACGGGGGCGCGGCGGATGCCATCCCCTTCCGCCGGGCCTTTGAGCAGGGGTGTGACCGGGCCGTCGTCATCCTTACCCACACCCGGGGCTACCGGCGGAAGACGGAGAAGCTCCAGCGGCTGATCGACCGGTACTACCGGCAGTACCCCAACTTCTGCCGGACCATGCGGGAGCGCGCGGAGAGCTACAACCGGGACCGGGAGGAGCTGTTCCGCCTGGAGCGGGAGGGAAAGGTGCTGATCATCGCCCCGGAGAGCACCCGGGGGGTGTCCCGGATCGAGCGCAACGTGGAGAAGCTGCGCATGCTGTGGGGGGACGGCTTCCAGCAGGCCACCGCCCGGATGGAGGAGATCCGCGCCTTCCTGGCGGACTAAAGGGCCGCTGCTCCGGCGTCGGGTCCGGCGCGCAGGGCGTAGACGGCCAGCAGGTCGGCCACCGCGGTGAGCAGGACGGAGAGCAGCTCCAGAGTGTCGGCGTCCTTGCCCCGGCCCAGCTCCATGGCGATGGCGGCGGCGGCCAGCACCAGCGCGTCGGGATCGTCCCGCAGAGAACCACACAAATCGATCACCCCCGGTCCCCATTCTATGCAGGGGACCGGGGGTGATTTCTGCTTTTTATATCAGTCGCGGCCGTTGCCGTCGTTCCAGGCCCAGTCCCGGATCTCCGGCATATCCACGCCGTTGTCGTAGATATACGGCTTGTGCTCCACCAGCTTATCCCGCATCTTCTGGATCAGGAAGGCGCCCTTGTTGCCCAGCTGGGGCAGACGCAGCACGGTGTCGATCACCAGGTGGTAGCGGTCGATGTTGTTGAG
The DNA here is from genome assembly GCA_944386865.1 of uncultured Oscillospiraceae bacterium. Lineage (GTDB taxonomy): Bacteria > Bacillota > Clostridia > Oscillospirales > Oscillospiraceae > CALXCT01. The sequence goes on from CALXCT010000109.1 coordinate 17,372, forward strand.
CACCCGCATGTCGAAGGGCGTGGTGATGGTACCCTCCTCGATATAGCCGCGCACCTGGAGGTTGTCATTGTGGCGGCTGTAGGTCAGCTCATGGATCAGCTTGGGGTAGCCGTGGAAGGCGAAGATGATGGGCTTATCCCGGGTGAACAGGAAGTCGTACTCCTCGTCGGTCAGCCCGTGGGGGTGCTCCGAGTGGGGCTGCAGCTTCATCAGGTCCACCACGTTGACCACCCGGATCTTCAGGTCGGGGAGGTATCTGCGCAGGATGGTCACCGCGGCCAGCACCTCCAAGGTGGGCGTGTCGCCGCAGCAGGCCATGACCACGTCGGGCTCGCAGCCCTGGTCGTTGCTGGCCCAGTCCCAGATGCCGATGCCCTGGGTGCAGTGCTTCACCGCCTGCTCCATGGTCAGCCACTGGGGACGGGGATGCTTGGAGGTGACCAGCACGTTGACGTAGTTCCGGCTGCGGCTGCAGTGGTCGAAGCAGCTGAGCAGGCAGTTGGCGTCGGGGGGCAGGTAGAGGCGCACCACGTCCGCCTTCTTGTTGGCCACATGGTCCAAAAAGCCCGGGTCCTGATGGGTGAAGCCGTTGTGGTCCTGCTGCCACACGTTGGAGGAGAGGATATAGTTCAGCGAGGCGATGTCCTGCCGCCAGGGCAGCTGGCTGCACACCTTGAGCCACTTGGCGTGCTGGGCGAACATGGAGTCCACGATGCGGATGAAGGCCTCGTAGCTGTTGAAGAAGCCGTGGCGCCCGGTGAGCAGGTAGCCCTCCAGCCAGCCCTGGCACAGGTGCTCGGAGAGCATGGAGTCCATCACCCGGCCGTCCCGGTCCAGGAACTCGTCCCTGCCGGTGGCGTCGGCCTCCCAGCGCCGGCCGGTGACCTCAAAGAGGGAGCCCAGCCGGTTCGACATGGTCTCGTCCGGGCCGAAGACCCGGAAGTTGCGGGAATCCAGGTTCAGCTTCATGATGTCCCGGACGAAGTCGCCCAGCACGGTCATGTCCTGGGCCTCGATGGCGCCGGGGGCGGGCAGCTGCAGGGCGTAGTCCCGGAAGTCGGGCATGCGCAGGTCCCGCAGCAGCAGGCCGCCGTTGGCGTGGGGGTTGGCACCCATGCGGCGGTTCCCCTTGGGTGCCAGGTCGCGCAGCTCGGGGATGAGGGTGCCGTTCTCGTCGAACAGCTCCTCGGGGCGGTAGCTCTTGAGCCAGTCGGACAGCTGCTGCAGGTGCTCCGGGCCGTCCATGCTCAGGGGCACCTGGTGGGCCCGGAAGGAGCCCTCCACCTGCTTGCCGTCCACCTCCTTGGGGCCGGTCCACCCCTTGGGGGTGCGCAGCACGATCATGGGCCAGCGGGGACGGTCGGTGACGCCGCCCTCCCGGGCGGACTGCTGGATGCGCTTGATCTCCCGCACCGCCCAGTCCAGGGCGGCGGCCATGGTCTGGTGCATCTGCTCGGGGTCGTCCCCCTCCACGAACCGGGGCTCCCAGCCGCAGCCCTTGAAGAACTGCTCCACCTCCTCATGGGAGATGCGGGAGAAGACGGTGGGGTTGGCGATCTTGAAGCCGTTGAGGTGGAGGATGGGCAGCACCGCACCGTCGGTGACCGGGTTGAGGAACTTGTTGGAGTGCCAGGAGGTGGCCAGCGGGCCCGTCTCCGCCTCGCCGTCGCCCACCACACAGGCGGCGATCAGGTCGGGGTTGTCCATCACCGCGCCGAAGGCGTGGGCCAGGGAGTAGCCCAGCTCGCCCCCCTCGTTGATGGAGCCGGGGGTCTCGGGGGCCACGTGGCTGGGGATGCCGCCGGGGAAGGAGAACTGCTTGAACAGCCGCTTCATCCCCTCCAGGTCCTGGGTGATGTTGGGGTAGACCTCGGTGTAGGTCCCCTCCAGATAGGTCTGGGCCACCATGGCGTTGCCGCCGTGGCCGGGGCCGGAGAGGTAGATCATGTCCAGGTCGTACTTGTTGATGACCCGGTTGAGGTGGGTATAGACGAAATTCTGCCCCGGGCAGGTGCCCCAGTGGCCCACGATCTTCTTTTTGATGTGGTCCATGGACAGGGGCTCCCGCAGCAGGGGATTGTCCAGCAGGTAGAGCTGACCGGCGGTCAGGTAGTTGGAGGCGCGCCAGTAGGCGTCCAGCCTGCGCAACTGCTCCTGGGTGAGGGGGCCGCGCTTGGACATCCGGGCCGGCGCCTTGGGGGAAGGCTTGGCGTCTTGTTTGGCGGTTCTCGGCATAAAGATCCCTCCTTATCAAATTACAAGCAAATTATATAATATGGAAAGTACAAGTCAAGAGCAAACTGTGAAAAATATATGAACAAAATAGAAACAAGATAAAAATAAAGGCGAATAATGAAGGCGTGAACGGCAGCTTGATTGAAAAATGTGGGACGTACAACAAAGATTAGGAAAAAGTTAAGGGCGGGATATCCTTTTCGGATATCCCGCCCGGGAAGGGACGGAGCGGGGGTCAGCGGGCGGCCTTGTTGACGGCCCGGTTGATGGCGCACAGGATGCCCTTGAGGGGGGCGAGGTTGATGTTGTGGTCCACACCCACGCCGAACACGTCGTTGCCGTTCTGGTCGCGCAGCTGGATGTAGGCCACCGCCTGGGAGTCGGAGCCCCGGCTGATGGCGTGGGACTTGTAGTCCACGAAGGTGAAGCGGTCCATCTTCTGGCCGTGGATGGCGTTGAAGAAGGCGTCGATGGGGCCGTTGCCCTCGCCCACCACCACGAAGCGGGTGTCCTTGTGCTGGATGGTGCCGGTGAAGGTGACGGCGGAGGTGCCGTCGGGATTGGTCTCCTCGTGGAAGGAGTGCTTGACCAGGCGGTAGGGGCCGTCCACGTCCAGATAGGTCTTGCGGAACAGGTCGTAGATGACCTCGGGCTTGAGCTCGGTGCCCACCCGGTCGGTCTCCACCTGGACGATGGCGCCGAACTCGGTGTGCATCTCCTTGGGCATATCGAAGCCGAACTTGTGGTGCATGATGAAGGCGGCGCCGCCCTTGCCCGACTGGGAGTTGATGCGCACCGGCTCGTACTCCCGGCCCAGGTCGGTGGGGTCGATGGGCAGGTAGGGCACCTCCCACTTGTCGGTGCCGGAGGACTCCATGTAGTTGAAGCCCTTGTTGATGGCGTCCTGGTGGCTGCCGGAGAAGGCGGTGAAGACCAGCTCGCCCACATAGGGCTGCCGCTCGCCCACCTTCATCTTGGTGCACCGCTCGAACATGTCCCGGATCTTGTTGATGTTGGAGAAGTCCAGCTCCGGGTCGATGCCCTGGGTGTACATGTTCATGGCCAGGGTGACCATGTCCACGTTGCCGGTGCGCTCGCCGTTGCCGAACAGGGTGGCCTCCACCCGCTCGGCGCCCGCCAGCAGGCCCATCTCGGTGGTGGCCACGCCGCAGCCCCGGTCGTTGTGGGGGTGGAGGGAGATGATGGCCCGGTCCCGGCCGGGCAGCCTGCGGATGAAGTATTCCAGCATATCGGCGAACTGGTTGGGCATGCAGTTTTCCACCGTGGTGGGCAGGTTCAGGATGACCTTGTTCTCCGGCGTGGCGTGGAGATGGTCCAGCACGGCGGCGCAGATCTCCACGGCGTAGTCCATCTCGGTGCCCATGAAGGACTCGGGGGAGTACTCGTAGCGCAGATTCATCCCCTTGGCGATCACCGGCTGGGACAGCTCGTAGATCAGGTCGGCGGCGTCGGTG
>CALXCT010000110.1 GCA_944386865.1 uncultured Oscillospiraceae bacterium
AGCTAACTTGATATAATTGCAGGGAATGGATTCTCAAGTAAAGTGTAAAAAAGGAGCCAAAACCGTCGGTTTTGGCTCCTTTTGGCACCCTGGAGAGGACTCGAACCTCCGGTCTACCGCTTAGGAGGCGGTCGCGTTATCCACTACGCTACCAGGGCTTATACACAATGTTCAATTTTTTTGCAATCTTTGGCGGATGCTCCTGCTGCCGCTTAGGAGGCGACCGCTCTATCCAACTGAGCTACGGGGGCTTATACAGAAAATATTCAATTTTGCAGGGCTCCAGGATTCGAACGATTCGATTTTTAGGAGGCGGTCGCTCTATCCTGCTGAGCTACAGGCGCATATGAAGTTATGGGGGGAGCGGACGCCTCCCCGCCGGATGTCCAGCGCTCCGATCGTTTTGCCGGGCAAGGGCGGCGGCAGAAACCGCCTTCCCGATATGGGTAGCGGAGCGTCTCCCCGGTCAGGCCCGCCGGCCGGAGACGCGCTACGGAGTGTATTTTACCCCATCGCCGCGCCGCTGTCAACTTTGTCGGAAAAATCCCCGCCGTTTTTGGGCAAAATATTGGAAAACAAAAGGCTAAAAAAGTTGCGTTTTTCACCTTTATACGCTATAATAAGTGGTTGTCTCTGATACTGAACTTGTTTGAAGAAAGATTTGAGGTGCATTCCCTGTGCAGAACGAAAAATTGCGCAACGTAGCCATCATCGCCCACGTCGACCATGGCAAGACCACCCTGGTGGACGAAATGCTCAAGCAGGGCGGCATTTTCCGTGAAAATCAGGCCCCGGTGGAGCGCGTGATGGACTCCAACGACCTGGAGCGTGAGCGGGGCATCACCATTCTGGCCAAAAACACCGCCGTCCACTACAAGGACGTGAAAATCAACATTGTGGACACCCCGGGCCACGCCGACTTCGGCGGCGAGGTGGAGCGCATCCTGAAGATGGTCAACGGCGTCATCCTGCTGGTGGACGCCGCCGAGGGCCCCATGCCCCAGACCCGCTTCGTCCTGTCCAAGGCCCTGGAGATGGGCCACCGGGTGATCGTGGTGGTCAACAAGATCGACCGCCCCGACCAGCGCATCCACGAGGTGGTGGACGAGGTGCTGGAGCTGCTGCTGGACCTGGACGCCACCGACGAGCAGCTGGACTCCCCCATGCTCTTCTGCTCCGGCCGCCAGGGCACCGCCTCCTACTCCCCCGACGCCCCCGGCACCGACCTCAAGCCCCTGTTCGACACCATCCTCAACTATATCCCCGCCCCCGAGGCCGACGTGGACCAGCCCTTCCAGATGCTGGTCTCCTCCATCGACTACAACGAGTTCGTGGGCCGCATCGCCATCGGCCGCATCGAGCGGGGCGTCATCCGCCAGAACCAGGAGATCGTGGTGTGCAACTACCACGACCCCGAGCAGGTGAGCAAGAAGGCCAAGGCCACCGCCCTGTACCAGTTCGCCGGCCTCAACCGCGCCCCGGTGGAGTCGGCCTCCGCGGGCAACATCATCGCCCTGAGCGGCATCCCCGACATCACCATCGGCGACACCATCTGCGCCCCCGACGCCGTGGAGCCCATCGAGTTCGTCAAGATCTCCGCCCCCACCCTGGAGATGACCTTCTCGGTCAACGACTCCCCCTTCGCCGGCAAGGAGGGCAAGTTCGTCACCTCCCGCCAGATCCGGGAGCGCCTGTTCCGGGAGACCCAGAAGGACGTGTCCCTCCGGGTGTCCGAGACGGACAGCACCGAGGCCTTCAACGTGGCCGGCCGGGGCGAGATGTCCCTGTCCATCCTCATCGAGACCATGCGCCGGGAGGGCTACGAGTTCCAGGTCTCCCCGCCCCGGGTGCTCTACCAGGAGATCGACGGCAAAAAGTGCGAGCCCATCGAGCGGGTGGTGGTGGACGTGCCCGCCGACAACGTGGGCTCCGTGATGGAGAAGCTGGGCTCCCGCAAGGGCGAGTTCCTCTCCATGACCCCCGTGGGCAGCCGGATGAAGCTGGAGTTCCTGGTCCCCTCCCGGGGCCTGTTCGGCTACCGCAACGAGTTCCTCACCGACACCAAGGGAGAGGGCATCCTGGCCTCCGTCTTTGAGACCTACGCCCCCTACAAGGGGGAGATCACCCGCCGCAACTCCGGCTCCCTCATCGCCTTCGAGACCGGCGAGTCCATCACCTACGGCCTCTACAACGCCCAGGAGCGGGGCACCCTGTTCATCGGCGCCGGCGTGCCCGTCTACGCCGGCATGGTGGTGGGCCAGCAGGCCAAGGTGGAGGACATGACGGTCAACGTCTGCAAGAAGAAGCAGCTGACCAACACCCGCGCCTCCGGCTCGGACGACGCTCTGCGCCTGGTCCCCCCCAAGCAGATGAGCCTGGAGCAGTGCCTGGAGTTCCTGGCGGACGACGAGCTGCTGGAGGTCACCCCCGACAGCCTGCGCATCCGCAAGAGCATCCTCAACCACGAGCAGCGGGCCAAGGCCCAGCACCGGGCCAAGACCAACTGACGGCAACGCAAAGGGCCGCATCCCCTTCGGGATGCGGCCCTTTTTTCGTCCCGGCGGGCCGGGGCTCACTTTTTCAGGATGTAGGCGATGCCCGCCGCGCCGGGGCCCACGTGGGTGCCCACCACCGCGCCGATGGAGCCGACCCCCGCCTTGGTCACGTCGGTCAGCCCAGCGCAGGCCGCCTGGCACTCCTCCATGGCGTCGGGGGCGTTGGAGTGGCCGAAGGCCACCAGGTGCTCGGGATCGATGGGTTCCTCCGTCTCGATGCGCTTGGCGATCCACTGGAAGGCGTTCTTCCGGCCCCGGGCCTTGCCCACCGAGTCCACCACGCCGTTCTGCACCGCGATGATGGGGGAGATGCCCAGCACGCCGCCCACCACGGCGGTGGCCGCCGAGATCCGGCCCCCCATCTTCAGGTACTTCAGGGTGTTCACCGCCGCCAGCACGTGCACCCGGCCGGACAGCTCCTCCAGCTGGGCGGCCATCTCCGCGGCGCTCAGCCCCGCGTCCCGCATCCGCACCGCCTCCCGCACCATCAGGCCGAGGCCGAAGGTGGCTGTGCGGGAGTCCACCACGAACACGTTCTCCTCTCCCACCACCGAGCGGGCGATGAAGGCAGACTGGCAGGTGCCCGACAGCTCGGAGGAGATGAACAGGCCCACCACCTGGTCCCCCGCGTCCACATGGGCCTGGAAGCGCTGGATGAAGGTCTCGGGCGGCACCTGGGCTGTGGTGGGCAGGGTCTGCACCCCCTCCAGCCGCTCGTAGAACTGAGCGTGGGTGATCTCCTCCCCGTCCAGGAAGCTCTCCTCCCCGAACAGGACGGACAGAGGCACCACCTCCACCCCCAGCCGGGCCGCCTCCTCCCGGCTGAGATCGCTGGTGCTGTCGGTAATGATACGGATCATGGTACAATTCCTCCCAATCAAATCTCGTTGTTTGCCGCCGCCCCTGCCGGGACGGCTCCCTTCCGCCGGATGAACCGGGCCAGCCCCTCCAGGGCCGCCGAAAAGGACTCCGCCTGCTCCGGGGTCAGCGCCCCCAGCACCGCCTCCACCAGCTCCCGGTGAAAGGCCGCGTGGAACCCGTTCACCCGCCGCCCCTTCTCGGTGGGCAGCAGACGCACCACCCGCCGGTCCGCCTCGTCCCGGCAGCGCCGGAGAAACCCCTTGCGCTCCAGCAGGGTGGCCGCGGTGGTCAGGGTGCCCGCCGTCACCCCCCGGGCCGCCGCGATGGCGGTGGAGCGGTTGTCCCCGCCCCCGTCCTCCGCCAGGCACACCGCCTCGATCAGGTGCAGCTCCCGCAGGGACAGCCCCGGGGCATAGGCCGCCAGGCTCTCCTCCTCCGTGCGGAGGATCTCGTGGAACACCTCCACCAAAAACCGGTTGATGGTCTCCCCGCTGTTCCCCATGGGCCCGCCCCCTTCCGAAAATACTTTGAGAATCAAACTCTTTGAGCGTCAAAACATCTGTATGATACCCGCTCTCCCACCCCTTGTCAAGGGTTTTTTCATTTCCCGGGGAAGGCATATCCCGGCGGGGGGCGGCATACCATGGTCCAGAGAGGATGGACAGGCAGGAAGCGGAAAGGGGGCGGCCGGCATGGGGCGGCGGAACAGGACACACTGGGGGCGGGTGCTGCGTCGGGGGGTGGCCCTGGGGCTGGGGCTGACGGTGGCGTGGGTGATCTCCCTCACCGCCGACCTGTCCGGCCTGTCCGTGCCGGCCGCTCTGGAGCCGGGGGAGGGGACGGGGCTGGCCGTCCTGCGGGCCGAACTGAGCCCGCTGGAGCTGGTCCAGGGGCCGGCCGCCGGGCTGAGCGGCTGGCAGAGGCTGGTGCTGGACCAGTGGTCGGTGCTGGGCGGGCTGGAGGACGCCCCGGCGGACGGCACCGGCGGGGAGGAGGACCCGCTGCCCGCCGCGGAGGAGGACGAGGGGGAGCAGGAGGTGCAGCCCCAGGCCAGCGCCCCGGCGGGGGAGGTGACAGAGCGCACCCTGGTCCCCAGCGCCAACCAGCGCTATGACAGCGCCCAGGGGGTGTATATCTACAATCCCACCAGCCAGAGCGTGGACGTGGCCGCCCTGGCCGCCGCGCCCCTGGAGCTGACCCTGCCGGAGCAGTCGGAGGGGCCCCAGATCCTCATCATGCACACCCACGCCACTGAGGCCTACACCCCCGACGGCACCGACGTCTATGAGCCCACCGATCCCTACCGCACCCTGGACACCAACTACAACATGGTCCGGGTGGGGGAGGAGATGGCCGCCGTGCTGGAGGAGGCGGGCTTCTCGGTCTACCACGACACCACCCTCTACGACTACCCCAGCTACAATGACGCCTACGATCGCTCCTATGAGGGGGTGCAGGCCCTGCTGGAGCAGTATCCCACCATCCAGGTGGTGCTGGACGTGCACCGGGACGCCCTGGAGGGGACGGACGGCACGGTCTACAAGACCATGGCCCAGCTGGAGGGGGAGCGCTCGGCCCAGGTGATGCTGGTGATGGGCAGCGACGACAACGGCCTGTCTCACGAGCACTGGCGGGAGAACCTGGCCCTGGCGGTGCGGCTACAGCTGCGGCTCAACGAGGACTGGCCCACCCTGGCCCGGCCCATCAGCCTGCGGAGCGGACGGTACAACCAGCAGCTGAGCCTGGGCTCCGTGCTGGTGGAGGTGGGTAGCCACGGCAACAGCCTCCAGGAGGCCCTCCAGGCCGCCCGGCTGTTCGCCCAGTCGGCCGCCCAGGTGCTCTCCGGCCTGGTGCAGGCGCAGTAAGGGCCCGGGAGCGGCGCTCCCGGGCCCTTGGTGTTTGTTGGATACGGTTCAGAGCTGGTCAAAGTAGTCGAAGCAATGGCCGGGCAGCACGTCGGACAGCTCCACCAGCACGGTGGAAAAGCCCCCCTCGCCCTCCAGGCCGGGGGTACGCAGGGGCAGGTCCCGGTCCACCGTCCCCAGGGGGAGGGCCGCCGTCACCCGGACGCCCGCGCCGGTGTCCATGGCCAGCACCGAGCCCTGGTGGAGGGCGGCGATGCGCTCCACCAGCAGCATGCCCAGCCCCAGGCCGCCGCCGGGCACCGGCGCGGCCTGGCCCGGCCGGAACAGGGCGGACAGGTCCGCCGGACAGCTGCCGCTGTTCTCCACGGTGATCACCGCCCGGCCGCTCTCCCGGGTCAGCCGCAGCAGCACCCGGCCGCCACCCCGGGCGCCCCGGATGGCGTTGGACAGCAGGTTGAGCACCAGCATCTGCAGCAGCGACCCGCTGCCCAGAACGGGCAGGGTGAGCAGCGGCGTCTCATACTCCAGCTGGATGCCCATGCCCCGGGTGAGCACCTCCGCCTCCCCCGCCAGGGCGGCGCACAGGTCGGCCAGGTCCAGCGGCTCCATCCCCGCCCGGCCCTGGGCCAGCTGGTCGGCCGCCTCCAGGTGGCGGGCCATGCGCAGCAGCCGGTAGGTGCCCTGGTGGAGCACATGGTACAGCCGGTCGGCACCGGGATCGTCCAGAGGCCGGAGCACCCGGCCCAGCTGTTGGGTGGACAGGTGCAGGTCGGCCAGCAGCTGGCGCAGCTGGGTGGCCACCGCGTCCAGCGGCAGGGCGGCCCCCTCCTCCCGCAGGGCAAGGCACAGCAGCTGCCGCCCCTCCCCGGCGGGGGACAGGGTCAGCCCGTAGCACCGTCCCTCCAGCCAGAGGGCGCCCGCCAGCTCCCCTTCCTCCCGGCAGGCGGACAGCACCCCCGCCAGGGGCGCGGGCATCCGTCCGGGGGCACAGTCGGGCAGCAGCTCCCGGGCCCGGCGGTTATACCGCCGGGGCAGCCCCTGCTCCAGCAGCACCGCCGGGAACGGCAGTGCATCCAGCAGCGCGTCAAATTCCGTCTCCATGGGCGGCCATCCCTCCTGTCGTCACGTCGTTTTTCTCTTAGTATGCAGCGCCTGATTTGGTTCAGTATACCAAATCCTGGCGCTGAGTACAAGGCGCCGGACGCATTTTGTCGAAATCTCTCTCCGCCGTGGTAAAATTTCCAAAACCCCTTCCCCGCGGCGCATTTTTGGGGTATACTTAGAAAAGGAACCCAACCCCGCGGCCGGGCGTCCCGGCGGCATCATTCCAGGATAAAAGGAGTCTTGTGATATGAGCATTAAAGTTGGCATCAATGGCTTTGGCCGGATCGGCCGTCTGGTGTTCCGCGCGGGCATCGACCGGCCCGACATCGAGTTCGTGGGCATCAACGACCCCGGCATGACCCCCGACTACATGGCGTATATGCTCCGCTACGACACCATGCACGGCCAGTTCCAGGGCGAGATCAGCTTCACCGACGACAGCATCACCGTCAACGGCAAGACCATCAAGGTCTTCGCCGCCTTCAAGCCCGAGGAGCTGCCCTGGGGCGAGCTGGGCGCGGAATACATCGTGGAGTCCACCGGCCTGTTCCTCACCAGGGAGAAGGCCCAGGGCCACCTGGACGCCGGCGCCAAGAAGGTGGTCATGTCCGCCCCCTCCAAGGACGACACCCCCATGTTCGTCATGGGCGTGAACAACACATCCTATGACCCCAGCATGAATTTCGTGTCCAACGCCTCCTGCACCACCAACTGCCTGGCCCCCATCGCCAAGGTGCTCCACGACAACTGGGGCATCACCGACGGCCTGATGACCACCGTCCACTCCACCACCGCCACCCAGAAGACCGTGGACGGCCCCTCCAAGAAGGACTGGCGCGGCGGCCGCGC
>CALXCT010000111.1 GCA_944386865.1 uncultured Oscillospiraceae bacterium
GCCTTCAGGTCCACCCCCGTCTCGGCGGGGGCGGAGGGTTCGGGGGAGGGGGTGGGGGTAGGAGTGGGCTTGGCGCTCTCCTCCCACTTGCAGCGCACGGTGCAGCTGGCGGTCAGCTCGCCGGCGGTGGCGGTGATGACGGCGGTGCCGGGGGCCACGGCGGTGACCTTGCCCTTCTCGTCCACGGTGGCCACGGCCTCGTTGTCCGAGGCGAAGGTGACCGCGGTCCCCTCGGGGTACACGGTGACCTTCAGGGTGTAGCTGGCCCCGGCGGAGAACAGGGTGAAGTCGCCGCGGTCCAGGCCCAGGGAGGCCTCCACCGCGCCCTCATCCCCCTCGGGCTCGCCGGAGGGAGACTGGGAGGGCTGCTCCGAGGGCGCGCCGCTGGGAGAGGTCTCGGGGGACTGGGACTGGGTACTCTCGGGCTGCTGGCTGTCGGCGGGGGCGTCGTTACCGCCGCCGCAGGCGGTCAGGCCCAGGCACAGGCACAGGGCCAGGAATAGGGAGACGAGCTTCTTCATGTCCGGCACCTCCTCTTACAGGGCGTTGAAGGCGGCGACCATGTCGTCCTTCTCGGCGCCCACGAACAGGCACACGATGTTGCCCCGGACCACGATTTCGGAGCTGTTCTGCCAGGCCTCCACGGTTTCGGGGTAGAAGGCGCCGCCCTCCACCTGGCTGTCGATCCGGGCCTGGAAGATGTCCTGCACGGTCTGCACGTCGGCGGCGTCGGACACCTCCACCAGGGCGATCTCATAGGCCACGGCGGTGATCATGGGGGCGTACACCAGGCACTGCTTGGTCTCCACCTCGCTCAGGCCGGGGTAGAGCTGGTCCAGGTAGTCGCCGGTGACCTCGCTCATGGCGGGGGCGTTGTCGGCGTCGGGGAAGATGGCGCTGAACATATCGTCGTAGAAGGCAGTCAGGTCGGTGGTGAAGGTGTCCTCGCCGGACTGCTCGCCGCCGGCGCCGGCGCAGGCGGTCAGGCCCAGGCACAGGGCCAGGACCAGAGTGAACAGAGAAATCGTCTTGCGCATAATCGTGCTCCTTTATTCGGTGTTTTCAGGGGGCTGTCTTCCAGCCGCCGTACCCTTTGACGGAGCCTCACGCAAAAGGTTCCCCGTTTTTGCAAAAAATTTTCATTCCCCCTGGATGTGGCTCCGGATGCGCTGGACGATCATGTCCAGCGCCACCAGGTTCCGGCCCCCCTCCAGCACCACCAGGTCGGCGTACTGCCGGCTGGGCTGGACGAACTGCTCGTGCATGGGCTTGACGGTGTCCAGATACTGGCCGATCACCGAGTCCAGAGAGCGCCCCCGCTCCTTCACGTCCCGGACGATGCGCCGCAGAATGCGCACGTCCGCGTCGGTGTCCACGAAGATCTTCACGTCCATCAGCTCCCGCAGGGCCTTATCCGCGAAAATGAGGATGCCCTCCACGATGAGCACCTTGGTGGGGGCCACCTCCACCGTCCGGTCCGAGCGGTCGTGGATGGAATAGTCGTACACCGGACACTGGATGGTCTCCCCCGCCTGCAGGCGCCTGAGGTCGGACACCATCCGAGCGGTGTCGAAGGCGTCGGGGTGGTCGTAGTTCAGGGCGGCGCGCTGCTCGTAGGTCATGCCGTGGTGCGCTTTGTAGTAGTTGTCGTGGTAGAGCACCCCCACGTCGTCCCCGAAGGTCTCCTTCAGCTTCCGGGTCAGGGTGGTCTTGCCCGAGCCGGTCCCGCCGGCGATGCCGATGATCATCATGCCCATTCGCGTCTGCTCCCTTCCCGCCGGGCGGCGTCACACATGGTAGATGTAGTTCTCCTTCCGGGGCTTGGGCTGGGGGGCCGGTCCGTCGGCCCAGCCCAGGATGCAGTAGCCGATGCCCTCGTATTCCCCCTCCACGCCCAGGCGGCGCAGAAGCTCCTTGCCCTCGGGGCGCTCGAAGGTCTCCCTGGCACGGTGGATCCAGCAGCTGCCCAGCCCCAGGCTGTGGGCGGCCAGCATCAGGTTGGCCATGACCAGGGGGCCGTCGTAGATGTGGTTGGGCTGGGCCTTGTCGGCCAGCACCGCCAGCACCGCCGGCGCGCCGTAGAAGGGGTCGGCCACCCGGCCGCCCATGATCTCCGCGTTCACCCGGGAGAGCATGTCCCGGGTCTGGCGGTCGGTCACCGCCAGGATGATGGGGCTCTGCTCCCCCATGGCGGTGGGCGCCCAGGTGCCCGCGGCGGCCACCTGGGCCACCAGCTCCCGGGGCACCGGGTCGGATTTATACTTGCGCACGCTGCGCCGCTCCATCATGGCCTTGATCACTTCATTCATGGTCCTGTTTCCTCCTTCAGATCCGCCTGAAACCGGCGTGTTTTTTCCTTTTCCCAGTATATTCGCCGAAAAAGCAAATTGCAAGGACAGCTTTCGCCCTTGTACGGCGCCCGGAGACTGTGGTATGATAGCCTCAACAACACGCGCTGAGGAGGAAGGGCCATGAGCTACGCCGACGAGGTTTTCATCCGCAATTGCCGGGACATCCTGGACCGGGGGGTGTGGGACACCGACCGCCAGGTGCGCCCCCGCTGGGAGGACGGCGCCCCCGCCCACACAGTGAAGCTGTTCGGCGTGGTCAACCGGTATGATCTGCGCCGTGAGTTCCCCATCATCACCGTGCGCCGGCAGTTTCTCAAGTCCGCGGTGGACGAGCTTCTCTGGATCTGGCAGAAGAAGTCCAACGACGTCCATCAGCTGTCCACCCACATCTGGGACGCCTGGGCGGACGAGACCGGCTCCATCGGCAAGGCCTACGGCTACCAGCTGGGGGTGAAACACCGGTATCCCGAGGGGGAGATGGACCAGGTGGACCGGGTGCTCTACGACCTGAAGCACAACCCGGCCTCGAGGCGGATTCTCACCAGCCTGTACAACCACCACGACCTGAGCGAGATGGCCCTCTACCCCTGCGCCTGGTCGGTGACCTTCAACGTGTCGGGGAAGACCCTCAACGCCATTCTCAACCAGCGCAGCCAGGACATGCTCACCGCCAACGGCTGGAACGTGATGCAGTACGCCGCCCTGGTGCACATGCTGGCCCGGGTGTCGGGGCTGGAGGCGGGGGAGCTGGTCCACGTGATCGCCGACGCCCACATCTACGACCGCCACGTGCCCGTGGTGGAGGAGCTCATCGCCCGGGAGCCCTACGGGGCCCCCAAACTGTGGATGGACCCGGCGGTGGACGACTTCTACGCCTTTACCAAAGACAGCTTCCGCCTGGAGGGCTACCGCTTCCACCCCCTGGACGCCCCCATCCCGGTGGCGGTGTGAGGAGGGGCGTGGCATGGATGTGATCGCGGCGGTGGACC
>CALXCT010000112.1 GCA_944386865.1 uncultured Oscillospiraceae bacterium
CTCATCACCCAGGACGATGACCAGTGGCAGGACATCACCCTCTCCTTCACCTGGACCAAGCCGGACGGCGGCGACACCTGGTCCCTGGCCTTGCCCGGCCTGCCCAGGTACGACGAAAACGGCGTGCGCTACCAGTACCGCGTCACCGAGACCAGCGTGCCCGCGGGCTATGAGGGGAAGGGCAGCGCCAACACCGCCCCGGACCAGCCCTACCTGCTGGAGAGTATCCGGCTGGGCGGCCTGACCATCGGCAAGCAGACCACGGGCAACGCCGCCGACCCGGACAAGGCGTTCACCTTCACCGTGTCCCTCACCGGTGCCTCCGCGGCGGGCACCCTGGGCACGGATCTCACCGGCAGCTTTGACGTGGTCTACACCAGGCAGGACGGCTCCTCGGAGTCCGGCACCGTCTCGTTCACCGGCGGCGTCTCCGACACGGTGATCGCCCTGAAGGGCGGGGAGACGGTGACCATCCAGGGCCTGCCCGCCGGACTGAGCTATGCCGTGGCCGAGACCGAGGCCGATCAGGACGACTACTCCACCGCCAGCACCGGCGCTCAGGGCACCATCCCCGCCGGCGCGGCCGCCGAGGCGCAGTTCGTCAACCACCGCGGCAGCAGCGGCGGAGGAGGCGGAGGCGGAGGAGGCGGGAGCACCACGGTGGACGTCTCGGGCACCAAGACCTGGGTGGACGGGAACAACGCCGGGGGCACCCGGCCCGACGACCTGGAGCTGAAGCTCTACCGCAGCGTGGCGGGGGGCGAAAAGGTCCAGGTCCAGGCCGCCCTTCAGTGGATCTCCAAATCGGGCAGTCAGTGGCGCTATGTCTTCCGGGACCTGCCCAAGTACGACTCCAGCGGCATGGTCTATGTCTACGAGGTGGCGGAGACCGTGCCGGAGGGCTATGTGAGCACGGCGGACGGCTGGAACTTCACCAACACCCTTGTGGACCAGGAGCAGGAGCGCGTCACCCTCACCGGGCAGAAGCACTGGGAGGGCGACACCGCCGGCAGCCGGCCGGAGAGCATCACCGTGACCCTCTATGACGGCGGCGGCCAGCAGGTGCGGCGCGTCACCGTCACCGCGGCCACGGACTGGCGCTACACCTTCGGGGACCTGCCCAAATACGACGCCCAGGGCCGCGAGATCCCGTACTATGTGCGGGAGGACAGCGTGCCCGGCTACCAGGTCAGCTACAGCGGCCTGGACATCACCAACCGCAGGGAGGCCTCCTTCGGCGGCCTCCAGGTGATCAAGCAGGTGGCCGGAGACGGCGCGGACTACGGCCAGGCCTTCTCCTTACACCGTCACCCTCGGCGACGACTCCCTCAACGGCGTCTACGGGGACCTGACCTTTACCGGCGGCGTGGCCCGCTTTACCCTGGCCCACGGCCAGACCGCGGCGGCCACGGACCTGCCCGCCGGGACGGCCTACACCGTCTCCGAGGCGGGGGCGGAGGGCTACACCGCGTCCGCCTCCAACGCCTCCGGCACCATCCCCGAGACGGGGCTGGCCGTGGTGACCTTCGTCAACACCGCCGGTCCGCCCGAGACACCGGAGGAGCCGGACGACGCGGGCGTCCCGGACGATGCGGACACCCCGGATGATCCAGGCGCCCCGGACGATCCCGGCGTCCCGGACGATCCCGGCGTCCCGGACGATTCCGGCGTCCCGGACGATTCCGGCGCACCGGACGATACCGGCGCCCCGGACGATCCCGGCGCCCCGGACGATGCAGACACCCCGGATGATGCGGGCGGTCCGGAAACCCCCGCCGGGGACCTGGGACGGCAGGCGCTGTACGCGGCGCTGGTCCTCCTGCTCGGAGGCGGGCTGGTCGCGGCCCAGTTCCTCTGGAAGAAGCAGGGCGGCTGGAAGGGCCGCGGGCGCTGAGCCAGCCCGGCGCGCCGCCCCATGCCAAACGGAAAACGGCCCGCCCTCTCCTCACCCGGGAGGGGGCGGGCCAAGCCAGAGTCAGGCGGGCAGCAGCGGCACAACAGAATGACAGGAACTGTTTCTGAGCGGCAGGACCTAAGGAGTCCTCTCTATGGGCCTGCCGCCTGTCCCGGTCCACGGCCGGTACACGGGGCATCAGGGGAAACCGGATGCCCTTCCTCACCGGGAAGGGTGGCAGCAGGACCCTTTGCGCTCCCGCCGGGACCGGCGGGGCGGCGGTGTCCCCAGTCAGGCCAGATCGCGGCGGGCGGTCTCCTTTTCGGAGACCGCCCGCTGTTTTTCCCTCCCGCCCTCCGGGGCGCAAGGAGGATGGACCCATGAGAGACCCACGGCCCGGCCGACGCTGGCGGTGCCGGCGGTGCGCCATGGGGGCAGATGGTCCGGGTCATGGGCCGATAACAGCGCGTACATGTTTCCATACGCAGAGGGCCCCGGCGACCGCAATGCGGTTTGCCGGGGTCCTCTCTTTGACTTCCACCGGGTCCTTTTCTCCGGGTCCTTTTCTCCGGGGCCTGGCTCCGCGATGGGCAGATCAGGAGGACGCTGTCCGGGACATCCGGCGGACACGCCTCCTTCTTGAGAAAAATTTTTCAGTTTTCCTTGACAAACGTGGAACTGTCCTATATTATCATATTGAAAAATATATAATATATATAAGTAAAATAGAATGTATTGACGCTGGATCATTCGCTCCGCCAATAGGAGCGGTCTGCGCGGGCGTTCACCGGAGCACAAGCAGACGTCCCTCAGCCGGGACGATACCCCAGGCGGCCTTCCCGATTGCGCATAAGGAGCAGGGCCGGCCATTGGAAGATCCGGCGATCAGATAGGCAGGTACCGACTGCAAACTTGATTTTGTAAAAGGGGTGGAACGTATGAGCAATGATATTGAAACCATGCGAGCATTGCAGTGGCAGTATCCGGTGGATTACGGCAAGGAAAATGAATATGAGGTGGACGTTCTGGTGATCGGCGGTGGACTGGCGGGCTGTCACGCCGCCATCAATGCCGCCAAGCGGGGAGCCAAGGTAGCCGTGATGGACAAGGGGCCTGTGATCCGGAGCGGCTCCGCCGGCACGGGGGTGGACCACTGGCACAGCGTCTGCACCGGCCCGGCGGCCAAGGTCAGCCCGGAGGAAATGACGCAGATCATGTGCACCATGCCGTGGTTCGGCGGAAAGTACTGCCTCGGTCTGGGCAAATACATCACCTGCAAGGAGTCCTACGAGACGCTGATGGACCTGGAGAAGCTGGGCGTTCCCATCCGGGACCTGGACGATGAATTCAAGGGCGCCCCCTTCCGGGATGAGAGGAGCCGTCTGCTGTACGCCTACGATTACGACGCCAAGACGTGTGTGCGCCTGAAGGGCGGTCCGCTGATGAAGCCCCTGCTCAGCGCCGAGCTGGACCGTCTGGGGGTCCAGGTGTTCAACTATGTGATGGCCACCAGCCTTCTGAACGAGGGCGGGAAGATCGGCGGGCGGATCGTGGGCGCCACGGGGATGAGCATCCGCACCGGGGAGTTCTATATCTTCAAGGCCAAGGCGGTGGTCCTGGCCTCGGGCACGCCGTACTACCTGTGGACGTTCAACACGGAGCTGCAGGGCGGCGCGGCGAAATTCTATGATCCCAGCTACACGGGAGAGGGGCAGCTGATGGCCTTCCAGGCAGGCGCCACCTTCATCAACTGCGAGAACAGCAAGCGCAGCTTCTCGGGCGGCTTCATGCGCAATCCCTACGGCGTGGGCGACGGAAGCAACTCCTGGTACGGCGCGCCTATCGTGGACTCCAACGGGAAAAAGGTGCCCTATGTGGACCGGGAGGGCAACCTTCTCAAGGACGAGGAAGTCATGCACTACAGCAAGGGGATCGGCGGCATGGACGGGATGCTGATCCGCGACCTGGAGCAGCGCATCAAGGCCGGGGAATACACGCCACCCTTCTACGCGGACCTGCCCAGTATGGACCCCCTGGAGCGCAGGGCGCTGTGGGGACTGATGGTGGGCAACGAGGGCCGGACCAACCTGGCCGTGTACAAGGCCTACGGCAAGGCGGGCTTCGACCCGGACAAGGATATGCTCCAGGTCCCCTTCCTGCCCTCTAACGCATACGGGGGCAGCGCCACCTGGATGGCCAAGGAGACCACCCCCGTCTACTGGCGCGAGATGGGCCGGCCCGGCTGCAACACCGTGATCGACTGGAATCTGAAGACCAGCCTGGACGGCCTGTACGCCGCAGGCTACGTCATCGGCAGCACCGACTCCTCCGGCGCCTCCACCACCGGCCGCTACGCCGGGCGCAACGCCTGGAAGTATGCGCAGACCGTGGAGCAGCTGCCCTATGACAGGGCGCAGGTCGACAGGGAAAAGGCGCGCATCTACGCGCCTGTCACCCGGCAGGAAGGCCTGGGGTGGAAGGAGCTCAAGATCGGCCTTTGCAGAGTGATGCAGGACTACTGCGGCGCGGAGAAGAACGAGGAGGGCCTGAAGCTGGGCCTGAAGTGGTTTGACAGCATCGAAGAACAGGAGCTGCAGCAGGTCTGCGCCCGCAACCCCCACGAGCTGGCCCGGGTCATCGAGTGCATGTCCCACATCGGTGTGGGCCGGATGATCATGCACGGCTCCCTGGCGCGCCGGGCAAGCAGCAGGCTCTTTGACTTCCACCGCCTGGACTATCCGGAGATGGACCCCCCCGAGTGGGACAAGTACGTCTCCATCCGGCTCAATGAGCAGGGCGGGATCGAGTACGGAGACCTCCCCCTGAATTACTGGCTGCAGGAGCCCTTCGCCCCCACGTACAAGGAAAATTACGATCAGTGCTGTGCGAAGTAAGCGATGAAAGGAGATGCTGGTATGGGTAAGTTCAACGCAGCGCTGATGCTGCCCAATCCCATGACGCCCAACAAGGCGATCGTGTTCAACGAAAGCAAATGCACCGGCTGCAACAAATGCATCGATGTCTGCCGGGCGGACGTGCTCCACCCCAATCCGGAAAAGGGGAAACCGCCCATCGTCCTCTATCCTGACGAATGCTGGTTCGCCGGCTGCTGCGTGGGTGCCTGTCCCATCGAGGGGGCGTGCATCATGACGGCTCCTCTGCAGCAGAGCGTGGCATGGAAGCGGAAGGACACCGGCGAGTTCTTCCGTCTGGGCATGAAAAATCCCCCGCCCGCCAACACAAAGCCGCCCGTGGTCTGAGGCGGGCGGACTTCAAGCAGTCGTTCCGCCGGAGGCGGACTGGTCCCGCGCGGCGGCGGCACGAGCCGGGATACAAAAATCATCAAATGAGGTGAATGGTCATGACAATGGAACAGGCAATGGAGCTGATCGAGAATTATTTTTCCTTCGATTATCTGGGAGACGCCATGCTTGAGGTAAGGCGGGACCTGGATGACGCCGGCGCCCAGGCCGAGCTGGCCGACGCGCTGGTGGAGGCCGTGTGCCAGGAAAACGGCGAGCAGGAAAAGGATCTGCTGGCACAGGCCGCCCGGCAGCGGGTGGAGCAGTTCGTGAAAAGCGCGAAATCCGCGGCCGGGACAGGCTGCGGGAAGTAAGCTTTGCGGGGCGGGGGCCGGTGACCGCCCCCCCGCCCCGGCGGAATGACCGCGGAAAGGAGCATGGCCGCTTGATGAGAATCCTGATCGCGGGCGGCGTGGCGGCGGGGGCCTCCGCCGCCGCCAAGGCCCGAAGAACGAACGAAGACGCCGAGATCATCATCTTTGAAAAAGGAAAGTACGTTTCCTTCGCAAACTGCGGGTTGCCCTATTTTATCGGCGGCGAGGTGCCCGAGCTGGATGACCTTCTGCTGGTGACCGTGAAGCTGTTTCAGGAGCGGTTCCGCATCGAGGTCAGGCTGGAGCACGAGGTGGTGAACATCGATCCCGCCGGAAAAACCATCCTGGTGGCACATGGCGGCGTTGTGACGAGGGAAAGCTATGACAAGCTGATCCTCGCCACCGGGTGCGCGCCCGTGATCCCTCCGGTCCCCGGCGCGGAGCTGCCGGAGGTGCACACCGTCTCCACCATCACGGACGCCCAGAGCATCGCCGGCGAGCTGGACGGTGCGCAAAAGCAGGTCGTCGTGGTGGGCGGCGGCTTCATCGGGGTGGAGACGGCGGAATGCCTGGCAAAGCGCGGGGTCCCGACCACCCTGGTGGAGGCGCAGGCCCATGTGCTCACCAACTTCGATCCCGACATGGTGGCGCCGGTGGAGCGCCAGCTCAAGCGTCTGGGGGTCAAGCTCCGGCTGAAAAAGGGCCTGAGCGGGATCACCGGCAGCGGCAAAGTGGAGGGCGTGACCCTGGAGGACGGCACCGCCATCGCCGCGGACATGGTCATCATGGCCGTGGGAATGCGGCCTGTGATGTCCCTTGCGAAAGAGGCCGGGCTGGCCCTGGGGCCGGACGGCGGCATCCTCACGGATGACAGGATGCAGACAAGCCAGCCGGACATCTATGCCGCCGGCGATATCACCGACTCCCTGGATCTGGTCACCGGCCGGCAGGCGAGGAATCCCCTGGCCGGCAGCGCCAACAAGCAGGGCCGCACGGCAGGCGCCTGCGCGGCCGGCGGGGAGCTGAGCTACCGGGGCGCGCAGGGCACGGCCATCGTGCGGGTGGGGGAGATCACCATCGCCCGCACCGGACTGGGAGAGGCGGCTGCGCGGGAGGCGGGACTGAACTGCTTCGTGTCCTATACCTCCACCCGAAACCACGCCTCCTTCTATCCCAACGCCCAGTATATGATCCTCAAGCTCGTTGTGGAGGAACAGACCGGGCGGCTCCTGGGCGCCCAGGCGGTGGGCCGGGAGGGCGTGGACAAGCGCATCGACGTCCTGGCTGCCGCCGTCTACGCCCGTATGAGCGTGTTCGACCTGGAGCAGCTGGATCTGGCCTACGCCCCGCCCTTTTCCGCCGCCCGCGACCCTGTGCTGATGGCCGGGATGGCGGCCGCCAACATCGTCCGCGGGGTAAACCGGAGCGTCACCACGGCACAGCTGCGGGAGCTTCAGAAGGATGATTCCTATCAGATCATCGACGTGCGCCGCAGCGACGAATTCCTGTGCGGCGGGATCCGCGGCGCGGTCAACATCCCCATCGACCAGCTCCGGGAGCGGGTGGGAGAGCTGGACAGATCCAAGAAATACATCCTCTACTGTTCCGAGGGATACCGCTCTTACCTGGCCGGACGGCTCCTGACCCTGCTGGGATACGACGCCGCCAATCTGAGCGGCGGGTACAGAGCCTACACCATGGATGTCTGAGCGTTCTTACACTAAGATAATGCTGAACAAGCAGAAAATGGAAAGGAGTAATCGTGATGAAAAAAGCACTCTCTTTGGCACTGATGCTGATCCTCGCAGTTGCCCTGACCCTGTCCTGCACCGGCTGCACAGGCAGCGGCGATCCCGACGGCGACACCCCCGGCGGAAGCTCCGGCGCGCCCTCCGAAGACCAGGAGGTGACGCTCTCCCTGGCCTTCTTCAACAACGCCGGCAACCCTCATGAGCCCATCCTCAATTACATTTTCACCGAGGCCTACAACCGTTCGGGCGGCACCATCAAGTTCGACTACTATCCCGGCGGCACCCTCTGCGGGCAGGCTGACATGCTGGACGGCGTGCTCAACGGCGTGGCCGACATCGGCTACCTCCAGTCCAGCGACAACGGCTCCGCCATGCCCGAGCTGTCCGTCCTGGACTATCCGGGCGTGTACTTTGCCTCCGCCCCCGCGATCAGCAACGCGGTGCACGAGTATATCCAGCTCTATCAGCCCGCCGAGCTGGACGGTCTGAAGTTCCTGTGCGCCAGCTACGGGACCAAGGGCTGCATCTGCGGCAACGGCGGCCCCATCCACTCCCCTGACGACCTGGCCAACCTCACCATCCGTGCCACCGGCAACCTGGGCGACTCCATCACCAATCTGGGCGGCATCCCCGCCGATATCTCCATGGCGGACTGCTACGAAGCCATCCGCACCGGAGTGGTGGACGGCATCATGACCATCCGGGGCGCCATCTATACCTTCAATCTGGACGAGGTCCTGGACTACGGCATGGACTATCCCCTTTACAACAACGGCGGCCTTTTCGTCATGAACGAGGACGCGTGGAACCGGCTGTCCGAAAACCAGCAGCAGGCCCTGCAGTCCGCGGTGGATGACGCCTGGGAAATGAGCTGGAGCAAGTTCTTCAACGACTTCTACAAAGAGCCCGCCGCCGCGCGCCTGAAGGAGAACCTGGTGGAGTACTACTATCCCACCGACGAGGAGATCGCCCAGTTCCAGGCCAAGATCGAGCATATCGCCCAGGACTACTGCCAGACCATCGACAACGGCGCCGAGATCTATCAGCGCTGGTGCGACCTGGCCGAGAAGTGGAACGCGGAATACCCCGCCAAGAGCGACGATGATCCCGACATGTACATCGCGCTGGACCCCAACACCGGGGAGCGGCTGATCTGCGGTTCCGGCGTCACCTTCGAGTGGTCTCTGCCCTACTGAGCGTGAGGTGACCCGATGAAACACATCCAATGGCAACCGGCGCGTGCTTTGTCTGAGAAAGGAGGGTGCGGTGCTTGAAAACAGGGAAACTGATCGACGCTGCGCTGACCCGGCTGTTCCGGGGGCTGAGCTTTATCTCCGGGATCGTGGGTGCGCTGATGATGGTCCTGGCCGTGGCGAACGTGATCGCCAGAAGCGTCTTCAACCGGCCCATCTTCGGCACCGTGGAGATCATCAGTTACAGCGCGCTTCTGCTGGGCGCGTTCGCGCTGGCTCTGAACGAGCTGTCGGACGGAAACATCACCATGACGCTGCTGACCGACAGTCTCAAACCCACGCCCAAGCATCTTTTTGAGCTTGTGACCTCTCTGCTGGCGGCGGCGTTCTACGCAGCCATCACCTTCCGGTACGCGGAGGAGGTGCTGGTCACCCTCGACAAGGCGACCAAGACCTCCACCGTGGGCATCCCCATGTGGTGCGTCAACGCCGTGATGGCCGTGGGCTTTTTCGCGGCCATGCTCGCGCTGCTTCTGAAGGCATTGCGATGCGCGGCCTATCTCGTCTGCCGCGGCGCCCAGAACCAAGTGGGAGGTGACAGTGTATGAGCCCGGTGACAATCGGTGTGATCGGACTGATCGTATTCCTGCTCCTCATGATCGCGGGCATGCCTGTCTCGGTGGCCATGGCCATCGTGGGCTGCGTGGGCTTCGCCGTGATCCGCACGCCGGAAGCGGCGCTGCAGATGGTCATTTCCGAGGTGACCGCCAACTTTTCCAAGTACACCATGAGCGTGGCGCCCATGTTCATCCTGATGGGATACATCGCATATTATTCCGGCCTGGGCAGCAGGCTGTTTGAAGCCTGTCAAAAATGTCTGGGCCACCACAGAGGCGGCATGGCGATGGCCACCGCGGTGGCCTGCGGCGTGTTCGGCGCCATCTGCGGCTCCGGCCCCGCCACCATCGGCACCATGAGCGCTGTGGCATACCCTGAAATGAAAAAGGCGGGCTATCATCCCAAGGTGTCCTGCTGCACCATCGCCGTGGGCGCCAGCATCTCCGTCCTCATCCCGCCCAGCCTGACCTTCGTGATCTACGGCAACGCCTGCGAGACCTCTGTGGGACGGCTTTTCATCTCCGGCGTGATCCCCGGCCTGCTGCTCATCCTGCTGACCATGGCGGCCATCATGTTCCACGGCTGGAGAGACCCCAGCGTCTGCCCCAAGAGCCCCAGGTGCTCCCACGCGGAGCGGTGGGCCTCCATCAAAAACGGCGGCCTGATCGAAGTGGCCATCGTGTTTGCCCTGTCCATCGGCGGTCTGTTCGCCGGCTTTTTCACCGCCACCGAGGCGGGCGCCATCGGTTCGGCGGGCATGATCCTGGTCTGTGTCGTCCGACGCACCCTGTCCTGGAGCCAGTTCATGAAAGCGCTGGCCGACACCGCCAAGCTGACGGCCATGGTGTTCCTGCTGCTGTCCTGCGCGGCGATCTTCTCCCGGTTCATCGCCATCACCACCATCTCCACCGAGATCGCCAATCAGATCAAGGCCATGAACCTGGAGGGGTGGATGGTGCTGGTGCTGGTGCTGGTGTTCTACACCATCATGGGTATGCTCACCGACGTGCTGTCCATCGTGCTTCTGACCATTCCGGTCTTCTTCCCCATCCTCATCGATATGTATGGCTATGACACGGTCTGGTTCGGCAACCTGGTCCTGTTGATGCTCTGTGTGGGCGGACTGACGCCCCCCGTCGGCATCTCCATCTTCATGGTCAAGGGGTGCATCAAGGACCCCGACACGACGCTCTCCCAGATCTTCTCCGGCGTCGTGCCCTTCCTGGCCGCGACGATCATCGTCATCATCCTGATCATCCTGTTCCCCCAGCTGACCCTCTGGCTGCCCAATCTGGTGTACGGCGCGGCATAGAAGCAAGATCGTTTCGCACAGATGAGGGGGCCGCTTTGCCGGTTCCCTCATCTGTGACATATGGCGTACAGTGACGATTCGCAAAGGAGACAGCAATGGACGACTATGTGATCCCCGCCCTCGCGCCCAAGATGCCCAAGGCGCAGCACGATTACCCCATCTCCCCCCGGGAGAACCTGATGCGGGCGTTCCGGCACGAAAAGCCCCGCTATGTGCCGTGTCTCTATCAGGCCACCCAGTTTTACATCCCCCGCGCCTTCGCGGAGGAGAACCGGCGGCGGGCAAAGAACGGACGGGACTGGTTCGGCACGAATTTCCGGTATGAGGCCAGTCAGGAGGGCGTCACCGCTGTGGCGCCCTACGTGATGGATGAGGTCGGCCAATGGCGGGAACGGCTCCAGTGGCCGGACCTGAGGTCCATGGACTGGGGCCCAGACGACGCGGCTTTCGCCAGAGACGGCTCCCTGGCCCTGGCCTGCAGGTGCCTGTGGCACGGGACCTTCGAATCGCTGCATTTCCTGGAGGGGTTCGAGCAGTGCCTGGTGGATCTGATCTCCGAGCCGGAGGAGTGCCTGGCCTATTTCCAGCGGATGACCGACTTCAAGATCGAGATGTACCGCCTGCAGCGTGAGAGATACGCCTTCGACTACGTCTGCCACAACGACGATTGGGCCACGGCGCAGGCGCAGATGTTCTCCTGCGGGACCTTCGAGCAGACGCTGCTGGAGCCGCATATCCGGCTGGCGGAGGTGGTGCGGGAAAGCGGAGCGAGATATATGGTGCACTGCTGCGGCAAAATGGAGGCATGGCTGCCGTACCTGGTCAACGACATCAAGGCGGACGTGATCGAGATCCAGAACATCAACGATACCCGGTACATCCTTGACACCTACGGGGACCGCATCACGGTGGAATACAGCCCCGACGCCAGGATCATGTACGACCCCAGGACCACGGAGCAGCAGGCCCGGGAATACGCGCGCAGCCTGGTGGATCAGTTCGGCGCCCACCGGAACAAGGGCGCGGGGCTGGTGGTCCACCTGCTGGGGGATCAGCCGGCAAGCTACTACGCGTTTGAGGATGAGCTGTATCAGTACAGTCTGAAGCGATACGCGGATCTGTGACCCGGCGCGCGGCCAGCGCCGGTCTTTGCCCCGACAGTCCCCATAAGCCGGACACAGCACGGCCCGGGCTTTTCTGGCGAAAAGCCCGGGCCCTTCTTGTGCGGGGGAGGCGGGCACCGCGCGCCGCCGCGATTGACAACCGCCCCGCCGGGGGATTACAATAATATGTACTTTGAGCGCGCGGGCCGCCGCGGGCTTTGGGAGTGAGACCGTTGACTCTGAGACATCTGAAGATATTCAGGCAGGTCTGTCTGGAAGGCAGCGTGACGAAAGCCGCCGCGGTGCTGGGCATGACGCAGCCGTCCGTCAGCATCGCGATCAGCGAACTGGAACAGTTTTACGAGACCAAGCTGTTCGACCGGATCAGCAGAAAGCTCCGGCTCACTCCCGCGGGCGAGATGCTCAAGCTGTACGCTGACTCCATCCTCCGCCAGTTCAACGAGTCTGTCAGCCAGATCCGCGGCACGGCGGTGCGGAAATCTCTGAAGGTGGGGATCGTCTCCAATTTTGCCCCCACCACTCTGCCCAAGATCTCCAGGGCTTTTCAGGAGAAGCACCCGGACGTGCAGCTTATCTCCTATGTCTACGGCTCTGCGGTGGTGGTGGACCTTCTCAACCGGTTTGAGGTGGATCTGATCGTCACCGGTGACGCTGTGCCGGACAATTTCAGCGCACAGAAGCTGTTCCGGGACGACTATGTGCTCATGTGCACCAAGCAGCTTGCCCAGCGCCTGAAAAGCCCGGTCTCCAGGGAGGACCTGTCGGAGATCCCGCTGATCATGCCCAGCACGCCCAACAGCCTGCGCCGCCCGCTGTACGACTGGATCACCGGAGGGAATTCCCAGCCCCGGATCGTCATGTACACCGACGGCTCTCACTCCATGAACACCATGTCGCTGGCCGGCATCGCGGCGCTTCCCATCCTGCGCAGGCTGGCCCTGGACCGGATCAGGAAGAATCCGGAAATGGAGCTGCTGGAATTTGCGGAGCCAAAGCCCTGCACAGAGTTCAACCTGTGCACATTGAGCGGGAAAACCATCGATGATGTGATGCAGGATTATATCGACATCCTGTTTTCCGCCGTCAATCCGAATTGACCCTCCGCCTTTTCCCGACATGTCAGGGCGTGCAGGCCTCTTGGGCCGCCGGTCCCTGCTTCCGCTCTCTCCTCCTTTCCGGGGGCCGCTGCAAAACGGAGCAGCGGCCCTCTTTCCCTTCTGCCGCGCCGCTCTTCGCGGGGCGGCCCACAGATAATTTTATCTCCGCCTCCCGGTTGGGAGGCGGAGATCTGCTTTTTTATCCCCCCGGCGTGAGCGGGCCGTTCTTTTCTCCGCCCCCGGGGGCGGAGACCGCCGCGCTGACTCAGTCTCCCACCTTGCCGATGTAGATGCTGAGCAGGCTCACCCCCAGGGGGGCCAGCACCATGCCCCAGGTGGCGCCGGGCTGCTCCGTCAGCAGGGGGATCAGCATGAGCAGGGCCAGGATGAGCTCCAGCACGCCCATGACCAGAAACACTCTGCCGCCGCCCTTGACCCGGCAGCAGATCCAGGCGGCCATCGCCGGGGCAAAGCCCCGATAGCCCTGGGTCCGGAACTCCACATAATAGAGGATCAGGGCGGGCAGCAGGCCCAGCACAAAGCCGGTCAGGGCACAGTCCAGCAGGGTATCCCCAAAGGCCAGTCCCCTGCACAAGGCCGTGCACTGGCCGATGACCGCGGTGACCAGGATGGACCACACGATATAGTTTCTCCAGGGGGCATGGGCGGTGGCCCGGGTCTTCCTGATGTCCCGGACGAGCGTCGCGATCAGGATGGCCAGCAGTGCGGTGAGCAGCACTCCTTCCAACAGCGATCCCCCTTGATACGCCCGGACCATCTCACGAACGGTGTAGGGCCACGCCAGCACCACCGACCCCGCCACCAGAAGCACCGCTCCCAGATAGAGCACAGTGCCCAAAAGGGCAAGGATCAGCCCAACCACGCACACGCCCTGCAGATCCCAGAAGGGCCGGTTCCGTTCCCGCTCCCACCATTCTCTCCGCTTCTGGTCCACATAGGCCTGCTCGTTGGCCTGACGCAATTCCTGCCGAAACTCTCCTCTTGTCATACTCCTTTGCCTGCGGGGGATGTCCTCCGCTGCGCGGGCTTCCTCCTCTCTGATCGAATCACGCCTCTGAACGTCTCATTCTGTCCTATAGTGCCGCTCCGGGCCTGGCCGGTTTTATGGTCTTAAAATTTCTCTGCATTTTTTCGAAATTTCTGTCCGGCCCAAAAACAGCAGGCAGCCTGTCCGGATCTCTCCGGTCAGACTGCCTTGCCGGGCTCCGGACCTCGGGGCCCGGAGCTCTCCCTTTGCCGTTTTCCTCTGTGCTCTCCCGAAGCAAAGCTTCCGGCTTTCCCGCCGGGGCGAAAAACGGGGCTGCGCCGGGCGGATGACCCCGCGCAGCCCCGCTGCTCCTGCAGATCCGGGCTCAGCGGCCCATGACCCGGGCCATCTGGACCATGGTCACCGCCACCTCGGCCCGGGTGGCGTTGTTGTCCGGGGCGAAGGTGCCGTCGTCATTGCCCCCGAAGATGCCCAGCTGCCAGCACAGGGTGACCCCGCCCTCAGCGTAGCCGGCGATGGAGCCGCCGTCGGTGAAGCTGGGCGTGCCCGTGTTCACCGGCTGGGCGGAGTAGTCGTACAGGCTCAGGAAGGTGCCGAACAGGGCGGCCATGTCCTGGCGGGTGATGGCGGCGTTGGCGTCGAAGCCGTCGGCGATGCCGGCGGGCAGCAGGGGCTGAGCCCACTGGACGTAGCCGTCATACCAGTTCCCGCCCGAGACCGCGGGCAGGGCGTCCCCGGAGAACTGGAACAGCACCGCCAAAAACTCCGCGTAGGTCATGTTGTTCTCCGGTGCGAAGGTGCCGTCCCCGTTACCCGCGAACAGCTTTTTCTCCACCACCGTGTTCACAAAATCGAAGTACCAGTCGTCGGGGGACACATCGCTGAAGGTCTGGACGGGCCGGGCGCCGCCCTCCACCTGGATGCCGGTGAGCTGGCAGAACTTGTCCAGCGCCTCCTGGGTGGTGATCCAGTAGGCCCCGTCGTCGGCGTAGAAGAAGGTGAGGAAGACGCTGTAATCCCACATGTAGGCGTCCAGGCCGTAGTTGGCGTAGGTGTTGCCCAGGATCCAGCCGTCGTTCATCCCCTCGATCACCAGGGTGCCGTCGGGCATCACGCCGTAGTAGTGGCAGACCAGCCGCCCGTAGTTTTCATAGTGGTTGGGGGCATCGATGTCGTCCGAACCCTCGTCGCCGTCGGCATAGACCTGGCCGTCGGCCGCGGTGGCATAGGCGATGCAGCCCGGCTGGGCGAGGATGGTCTTCAGGGTCACCTGCTCCCCCGACCAGGGGTCCGGGAAGGACACCGTTCCCCCCAGCTGGGCGGAGGTGAAGGTGACCACGGTGCCGTAGTCGAGCACGAGGCGGACCATGTCCCCCTCCTGGCTCACCGCCCCCTGGCTGGCGTCCTCCGGAGTGACAAAACTACTGGCGCCGCCCGAGGCCTCCGCCCAGGCGGCGGTGCACAGCAGGCCGGTGCACAGCGCGGCGGCCAGCAGCAGCGACAAGGACTTCTTTGCTCGTTTCATCAGAGGTCTTCCTTTCTGTTTTGACATTTGATTTGGGGATTTGTCAGCTGTGGGGGTACCTCGGCTCAGCCCAGGCGGACGAACCGGTAGTGGGACAGATCGGCGGAGGCAAGGCTGTCCGCCCCGGCAGCGGAGGTGGGCTGGTCCACGATATTGAGGCCCAGCAGCAGCCCGTCGTAATCCCCCGGGGCCCGGACCGTCATGGTCACCCGGTACACCAGGTCGGAGTGGATCTCATAGGTGTAGTCCGCACTCTCGCTGGCCACCCAGTTGCTGCCGGCGTCGGCCAGCTTCTGGGCGCCGGCCTGAGCGGTGACGGTAAAGCGCCTTCCGCCATGCTCTCCGGCGGCCGAGGCGCTGTCGCTGGTCTGCCCCGCCGCGCTGTCCCAGAAGGGGGTGAAGTAGCTCTGGCCGGTATAGTAGTCATAGACATTATAGCTCTCAAACCAGATGGTGTAGGGGGTGTCCTCCGGCTCGGGCTTGGTGGTGCCCAGGTGGCACTTGGTGGTCACGGTATAGCTGATCGTATAGGTCACATAGCCCTGGGCGTCGGCCGCGCCCTTGGATATAGCGGGCGCGGAGATGGTGCAGGTGGAGGGCAGGGCCGTCACCTCCGGGTCGTCGCACACCGGCAGCGACGGCAGGCCGGAATAGGTGGCGGGCGAGCCGATGTTCAGCCCCCGAGCCTCCGCAAAGGGAGTGGACTCCGGCTCCGGTTCGGGCTCAGTGGTGGACTCAGGTCCTGAGGTGGGCTCCGGGTCAGTTGCAGGCTCCGGGTCTGTTGTAGGCTCCGGGTCTGTTGTAGGCTCCGGGTCAGCTGTGGGCTCTGGCTCCGGTGTGGAGCTTGGCGCGGGGTCAGGTCCCGGGGCGGGTGTGAGGTCCGGCTCTTCCTCCGTAGGGAGGGCGGGAGCAGGCTGCTGCTCCACGACCTCCACCGCTGGGGGCCGGGCTGCCGCTTCCCCGTCCCGGCCCACCAGGGCGGTGATCCCCGCCGTGGCGCCGCCCACGGCGATCACCCCGGCCAGGACGCCGGCCGCCACCTTGGCCGAGATGCCGGCCGCCGCTCCGGCCGCGGCGCCGGAGCCTGCCGCCGCGGCTGTGCTCCCTCCGGCCATGCCTGCGGCCGCGCCGCTCCCGGCTGCCCCGCCCATGGCGGCGCTCCCCGCCAGGGCCGCGCTCCCCGCCTGGGCCAGGACCTGTCCGGCCATGGCGGAGGCGGCCCCGCTCTCCAGGGCGGAGGCGGCCGCCTCCTGCCGCAGGAAGTAGACCAGCAGCAGGATGGGGCTGACGCTGTAGAGCTTGACGCCCTTGCGCTCGTAGTCCTCCACCCCCGCGCGGATGGCCTTTCGGGCGTAGTTGAGGCGGCTTTTCACCGTCCCCTCGCTGGTCTCCATGGCCCGGGCGATGTCCTTGACGCTCATCTCGTCGTAGTAGTAAAACAGCACGCTCATCCTCTGCTCAGGGGGCAGGCCGTCCACCAGCTCCAGGATCATGCGGCGGGTCTCCTCGTTGTCCAGGGCCTTTTCGGGCACCAGCGTCTCGTCCAGGTCCTCCAGGGTGTCCAGCATGGAATTGCCCTCTTCGTCCTCGGGGATCTGCCACTCCCTGTGGGGTGCGGACAGCAGATGCCGGCAGCGGTTGGCGGTGATGCCGTTCACCCATCCCCAGAAGGCGGCGGGCTCCCGCAGCTTGTCCAGGCTGGTGATCATGGTGATCAGCACGTCCTGGGCGGCGTCCTGGGCGTCCTGCTCGTGCCTGAGCATCTTTTTGCAGTGGTAGTAGACCTTATTCTGTGCCGCCAGGATCAGGGCCTCCTGGGCCCGGGCGTCCCCCCGGCGGCTTTTCTGGATCAGCTCCAGCAGCTGGGTCTCCGTCGTACTCAACCGGTATCTCTCCTCCGTTCGACAAAATGACCGCTGGCGGTGCGTGCTGCTCTGCGTCTCTGAGCAGGCAGCGGCGGAGAAATTGAAAAAAGGTGATATATCCCATCGGTCCGCCCCCCTTCCAACAGCTCACACTCCATAGTGCCGGAAAAAGGGGCGGAGGTTTTTCCTTGGCGAAAATTTTTTGGGAGCACCGGCTCAGGCGGGCCTTCCGCTCTCCCGGCCCCGCACGCTCCATCGGTTCCCGAAAATATTATACTCGGATATTTAGACATGCTCAACCCATATTTTGAAACTTTTCCGTTCTCTCCCGGTCATACGGGAAACACGCCTCCGCCGCGCCGGTGGGGGCACGGAAGGAAAAGAAACGCGCGCGGGACAGGCGGGCCTTCCTGTTCCGTGCGCGTCGTGATTTCTGTTTGTTTCCGTTTTCGGCGTGCCGCGCGGGCAAACGGGGCAACGCCGGCGGCGGCAAGCAGAGGCGCCGCGGCCGTCATCCCCGGGCAGAAGGGGGCGTCCGGGCACAGTCATGACGCCGTTGGGGTCAGAGCGCGGCAAAGGCGCTCTGAAGCGCCCTGGCGTATTCCTCCACCAGCCGGTTGGGTTCCGCCTCGTGCCACACGGCCAGGAGCGGCTCCGGGGTGCCGCTGTCATAGCGGGTCAGCGCCCGGCCGGAGGCCATGATGCTCCGGTCGGTCCCGATCACCACGCCGCGCCCCATCTCGGCGTAGGTGTAGGCGGAATCCCGGTCCGGAACGATCGTCGTCTCCCCCTGAAACCCCCACATGGCCCGTTCCTGTCTGACGCGGGCGGAGAACTCTGCCGGGGTCTCATTTTCAAAGCGGTCGATGAGAAACGGTTCCTTCCGCAGGCGGCGGAGCCCGTCCGCCCCCTCCACCGGGTGGTCTCTGGACACCATCAGATATTGCGGGATGCGGCAGAGCGTCAGCGTGCGGTATTCCTCATGCCGGGGGAAAAACCGCTTGTAGATCAGGATCATATCCAGCTCATGCCGCTTCAGCAGGTTCCGCAGGACCGGCGGACAGTAACGCTCTCCCTTGAGGGAGAGTTCAGGACAGCTCCCCTGAAGCGCGAGGTGCGCCCGCCGCAGTTCCTCGTGGAAGGTGAGAAAATTCTGATAGCCCACATGGAGCGCCGTCGGCCGCTGCTGTTTCTTCAGTCGGATGACCAGCCGCTGATATTCGCCGGTCAGTTTCATCATTGCCTCATAATACTGCCGCCCCTCCGGGGTCAGGCGGACAGAGCGGGTGCTGCGCTGAAACAGATGAAACCCCAGTTCGCGCTCCAGCGACGAGATCGACCGGCTGACCGCCTGCTGCGTCAGAAAGACCTCCTCTGCGGTGCGGGTGAAGTTCAGCGTGCGGGCCAGGGACAGAAAACAGCGGAGTTTGGTGCCGTCCATCGCATTCGCTCCCTTCCGAGGCCAGTGTACCAGACGGGGCGTTGATTTACAAGCTGAAATTGTAAATCAACAGAGCAGGAGTTGTTTCACAAACGTTTATTTCTCCGATAAAATCAAAGTATCAGACCGGAAGGAAAGAAAGAAGGTATGGAGCATGGAGGAAAAAAAGCGGCAGTTCCTGGCCCTTCTGGCCGGGCTGGCCCAGACGGTCCAGGCCCAGGGAGCGGCCTGGCCCAAGCTGGCGCGGCGGATAAAAGAGTATGAGCTCACCGCCCAGATCCGTCTGGCGGACGGCAGCGCGGGGCGTTGGTTCCGTTTTGAAGGAGGGACGCTGACCTCGGAGGAGGGGCTGGCCCCGGACGCCTCGGTGGAGCTGGTGTTCAAAACGCCCGAGCTGGCGCTGAAGACCCTGCGGGCGGACCGGGACCATGCCGCCTACGTCAACGGCGTCAAGTATCATCAGATCAGGCTGCTGGGAGAGGAGTGCCCGGCCATCTGGTTCGACGAGCTGCTGATGACCGCACTGGAGGCGCCGGTATATTACGGCGAGGCGTACGGGCTGGACCTGGGCAACGGCGTGCGGCGGCTGGTGAACGGCACCACCGGCGGGGCCCTGTTCGTCTATGTGAAGGACGGGAAGATCCTCCGGACGACCCCCATCGACCTGTCGGAGGAGGACGCGCCCGGCTGGACCATCCACGCCCATGGGCGGGACTTCACCCCGCCCAGAAAGCTGACCATCAACACCCACGGCAGCGGATGGAAGGCGCTGGTCTACTCCAGGGCGCGCAACCTCCACCCCATGAAGCGGGTGGACTGGGACCCCGACGGGGAACGCAATCCTCAGAACCGGGGCAAGTCGGGCTATGTGCGCATCTCCTGGGACGAGGCGTACAGGCTGGTGTCCGGCGAGATCCGGCGGGTGCGGATGGAACACGGACCCTCGTCGGTGTTCTTTCAGCGGGGGTCTCACCACACCTGGGGCTATGTGGGTTATTTCAACAGCGCTCTGTTCCGCTTCATGAACCTGATCGGCGCCACCGCCACCCAGCACAACCCGGACAGCTGGGAGGGCTGGGTCTTCGGTGCGGAGCATCACTTCGGCCACACCATGAAAAACGGCATGCCCGAGCCCTACTCCACCACGGAGGACTGCCTGCAGAACGCGGACATGGTGGTGTTTTGGTCCAGCGACCCGGAGAGCACCTCGGGGCTGTACGGCGCCTATGAGGGCACCATCCGCCGGGAGTGGCTCAAGCAGCTGGGGATCGAAGTGGTCCATATCGACCCCTATTACAACCACACCGCCGCCTTCCTGGGGGGCAAATGGATCGCCCCCCGGGTGGGGACGGACACCGCGCTGGCCCTGTCCCTGGCCTGGGTGTGGCTCCGGGAGGGACTGTACGACAAGAAGTTCGTGGAAACGCGCACGGAGGGCTTTGACCAGTGGGCGCGCTATCTTCTGGGAGAGGAGGACGGTGTGCCCAAGACCCCGGAGTGGCAGGAGGACATCACCGGCGTCCCGGCCAGGGAGGCCCGGGCCCTGGCCCGCCGCTGGGGCAGCCGGCGGACCTATCTGGCTCCCGGCGGCATTCCCGGGCTGGGCTGCGCCTGCCGCAGCTCCCACGGCACGGAGTGGACCCGGGCCATGGTGTGCCTGATGGCCATGCAGGGCTTTGGCAAGCCCGGGGTCAACTTCGGCAACCTGCAGAACGGCGCGCCGCTGGACACGGCCTTCTATTTCCCGGGGTATTCCGACGGCGGGATCTGCGGCGACTGCGGCAACCTGACCGCGTACCGCGACCTGTACAACCGGATGCCCAGCCTGTACGGCGCCGCGGCCACCATGCAGCAGATCCCCCGCCTGCGCATCCCGGAGGCGGTGCGTGATGATTCCGCCGTCTGGTATGCCCACGGCTTCCGCACCCTGCAGGACCAGTTCGCGCCCAAGAAATACCCTCTGCCGGGCCATTCCCCCTGCCGGATGTTCTACCGCTACGGCACCTCCAACATGGGCACCCAGCCAGAGTCCCACCGCTATGCCAGCATGTACGCCGACCCCCATCTGGAGTGTGTGGTCAATCAGTCCATCTGGTTTGAAGGGGACGCGAAATACGCGGACATCATCCTGCCCGCCTGCACCAGCTTCGAACGGTGGGACATTTCCGAGGTGGGCCACTGCGGCGGCTATGTGGAGAACAACTACCTCCACAACAACTACCGGGTGTTCCTGCTTCAGCACAAGTGCATCGAGCCTCTGGGGGAGTCCAGGTCCGATTATCAGATCTTCCTGGACCTGGCCAAACGCCTGGGGCTGGGCAAGGCCTATTGCGTGGGCAGCACCGAGCTGGACTGGGCCAAGCGGATCTTTGAGGCGTCTGACCTGCCCCGGCAGATCAGATGGGAGGACTTCCTTAAGAAAGGCTACTACGTCCTCCCTGCCCCGGCAGAGGGCCGGCATGATCCAGTGGCCTACAACTGGTATTACGAGGACCGGGTGCGGGATGTGCCGGAGGCGTCACCGCTGGCGGGAGACTACAAGTGCGACGCGGACCGGGGCTTCCAGACCCAGAGCGGCAAATTCGAGTTTGCCTGCAGCAGTCTGCGAAAATTCGATCCCCATGATCCCGACCGTCCGGTGGTCTGCAAGTATATCCCCTCCATCGAGGGCAGGGAGACGGCCGGACTGTTTGCCCGATACCCGCTGCAGCTCACCTCGCCCCACCCCAGGTACAGCCACCACACGATGATGGACGGCAAGGACGGCGTGGCCAACGACATCCCGTGCCACCGCAGGTATATCGGCGGGCGGTACTATTGGATCGCCCGGATGAATCCCTCCGACGCTGCCCGGAGAGGCCTGGCAGAGAACCAGCTCGTGGAGCTGTTCAATGACCGGGGCAGCGTGGTGTGCGCCCTGCATATCACCGGGCGGGTGCCCGCCGGGACGGTCCACTCCTATGAGGCGTCTGCGGTATACGAGCCCAACGGCACCCCGGGGTCGGCCCCCGAGACGGGAGGCTGCGTCAATACCCTGACCTCCAAGGAATTCAACATCCCCAAGGCCCACTCCATGAGCGTCAACTCCTGTCTGGTGGAGGTAAGAGCCTGGAAAGGAGCGGTCTGAGATGAAACGCCGCTATTTTATCTTTGATCCAGAGAAGTGCATCGGGTGCTTCAACTGTCTCCACGCCTGCAAGGACGAGCATGTGGGCAACGATTTTTCCCCGGTGGCATTGCCCCAAAAGCTGCATCAGCAGTACTGGCTGACCACCACGGAGCACATCCGGGGCCAGCACCCCATGGTGGATGTCGCCTATCTGACCGAGCCCTGCGGCCACTGCGAGAATGCCCCCTGTGTGGCAGAGGGCGGCGGTGCCGTCATCCGGCGGCCGGACGGCGTGGTGCTCATCGATCCGGAAAGGGCGAAGGGGAAGGGCGACCTGTCCCGCCTGTGCCCCTTCGGAAAGATCAGCTACAACGAAGAACAGGGGGTGTCCCAGAAATGCACGTTCTGCGCCCATCTGCTGGACGAGGGCTGGAAGCAGCCCCGCTGCGCCCAGGCCTGTCCCCTGGAGGCACTGCGGATGGAGTACGCGGAACCGGAGGAGATGGCAAGGCGGGCGGCCTCGGGGGAATTGGCGCCCCTGGACGCGGCCCACGCCGCCTGCGGCAGCGCGCTGTACCTCAAAAACGCAGCCCGGCTGAACACGCTGTTCCTGGGCGGCAGTGTGGCGACCGGAGAGGGCCCGGAGGAAGTGTGCGCGGAAAACTGCCCGGTGGCGCTCCTCCGGGACGGCGCCGAGGTGCAGCGCCAGCGCACCAACGCCTTTGGAGAGTTCAAATTTGATGGGCTGAAGCCCGGTATTTACCAGGTGGTCATCTCCCCCGGGGAAATGGACCGGCAGACCGACCCCATCGAACTCACCGAGAGCAGGAGCATCGGAGTTTGCCGGATCTGATCCCTGCTGCAAAGGCGCGGAAGGAGGGCTTCCCTCTGTGCAGGCACAGGAACAGTTTCGCGATCTGCTGAAAGGCCCGCACAGCTCCATAAACAGAGGGCCCCGGCGGCCGCAGTGCGGTCCGCCGGGGTCCTCTCTGTGTTCTCCGCGGGGCACTTCCCCGGGGAGAAGGAGGACGGCGCTGTTTCCCCGGGGCGCGTGCCGCCCTCATCTCCTCCGCCCCATGCGGCTGACCGCGGTCACCACCCCGTCGATCCCCAGCAGGACAAGGTAGGCGCTGGCAAAGCAGCGTATGAGGTTCAGGGTGAACAGCGGACTGAACACCATGAGCAGGCCCAGCACCAGCCCGATGATGTTGATGATCAGGGTGAAGGTGTACATGCCCTGTCCGGCGATGAACCGGATGTGGTGCAGGTGGGACAGGCGGGAGATGCAGTGGGCGATGAACCAGATGGGAAACAGCAGGGAAAGGGCCAGGGCGCCGGCCTTGGGATAGGCCAACAGCATGATGCCGGACATGACGCTCAGGATGCCGGCGATCAGGGACAGGATGGGGCCGAATCCGGTGAACCGCTCCACCTGGATGAACAGGATGATGTCCGCCACCCCCATGGCCGCCGCCGCCAGGCCGAAGATGACGGCCATGCCGGTCAGCGCCATGCCGGACTCAAGGAAGACCCAGACCCCCAGCACCATGAGCAGGATGCCGATGGCCAGCTCCAGCCAGCCGAATCCGGAACGCCGCCTCATTGTTCCGCCCCTCCTTTCAGGATATCCATGAACTGCTCGCCGGTGATGGTCTCCTTCTCGTAGAGGAAGCCGGCCAGCTCATCCAGCTTCGCCCGGTTGTCCTCCAGGATCTTCCGGGCCTTTTCATGCTGCCGTTTCACCAGCTCCACCACCTTCCGGTCGATCTCCCGCTGGGTCTCCGCCGAGCAGGCCAGGGAGGTGTCGCCCCCCAGATACTGGTTGGTGACCGTCTCCATGGCCACCATGTCAAACTCGTCGCTCATGCCGTACCGGGTGATCATGGCCCGGGCCAGCTTGGTGGCCTGCTCGATATCGTTGGAGGCGCCGGTGGTGATCTGACCGAAGACCACCTCCTCGGCGGCCCGGCCGCCGGTGTAGGTGGCGATCTTGTCCTCGATCTCCTCCTTGCTCATCAGGTATTTGTCCCCGGTCTCCACCTGCATGGTGTAGCCCAGGGCCCCGGAGGTGCGGGGGATGATGGTGATTTTCTGCACCGGGGCGGAATGGCTCTGCAATGCCGCCACCAGGGCGTGGCCGATCTCATGACAGGCCACCACCCGCTTTTCCCGGTCGGAGAGGACGGCGTTCTTCTTCTGATAGCCGGCGATGACCACCTCGATGCTCTCCTCCAGATCGGCCTCGTTGACGATGGTGCGGCCGCTGCGCACCGCCCGGAGGGCGGCCTCGTTGACGATGTTGGCCAGCTCCGCGCCGGACGCGCCGGCGGCCATGCGGGCGATGGTGTGGAAGTCCACGTCCTCCCCGGTCTTGATCTTCCGGGCGTGGACCTTCAGGATGGCCTCCCGGCCCGCAAGGTCGGGCAGCTCCACCGGCACCCGCCGGTCGAACCGGCCCGGCCGGGTGAGGGCGGGGTCCAGGGACTCGGGCCGGTTGGTGGCCGCCAGGATGATGACCCCGGTGTTCCCCTCAAAGCCGTCCATCTCGGTGAGCAGCTGGTTGAGGGTCTGCTCCCGCTCGTCGTTGCCGCCGTAGCCGCTGCCCGAGCTGCGCTTCTGGCCGATGGCGTCGATCTCATCGATAAAGACGATGCAGGGCGCCTTCTCCTTGGCCTGGCGGAACAGGTCCCGGACCTTGGAGGCGCCCATGCCCACGAACATCTCCACGAACTCCGAGCCGGAGATGGAGAAGAAGGGCACCCCCGACTCCCCGGCCACCGCCTTGGCCAGCATGGTCTTGCCGGTGCCCGGCGGGCCCACCAGCAGGATGCCCTTGGGCATGGAGGCGCCGGCCTCGGTGTATTTTGCCGGATTGTGGAGGTAGTCCACGATCTCCTGGAGGCTCTCCTTGGCCTCGTCCTCCCCGGCCACGTCGGCAAAGCGGATGCCCTGGGTGGAGGGGACGTAGACCTTGGCGCTGCTCCTGCCCATGCCGAAGCTCATGGCGTTCTTTCCCCCCGCCTGGTTCATCAGCTTACGGCTCATGTATTGGCCCAGGCCGATGAAGATGAGGATGGGCAGGATAAAGGTCAAAAACCAGGTGAGCAGAGGCGACATGGGCTCCTCGATGACCCGGCCGAACCGGGCGCCCGCGTCGTGCAGCCGCTCGGTCAGGGTGGGGTCCTCCATGGGCCCGGTCTTGTAGACTACCGTCTCCGCCCGG
The DNA here is from genome assembly GCA_944386865.1 of uncultured Oscillospiraceae bacterium. Classification (GTDB taxonomy): domain Bacteria; phylum Bacillota; class Clostridia; order Oscillospirales; family Oscillospiraceae; genus CALXCT01. The sequence continues at coordinate 24,778 of CALXCT010000112.1, forward strand.
TCGGTAAAGAGGATCTGGGTGTCCTCCACCTGGACCAGGCCGATGTCCCGCTGCTCGATCATATCCATGAAGGTGCCGTAGTCCACCTCCGTCACCTGGCTCTGGGACAGCAGGGGGGCGATGAGCAGGTTGAAGAGAACGATGATCAGCAGCACGATGCAGTAATAATAGATCAGCGGTTTTTGGGGGGACTTGACTTCTTTCATAGCGGTTCTCCTTCCTTCCGGCTGGACAGCTGGGCGTCGATGGCTTTCAGGGAAAACAGCAGGGCCCGGTCCACGGCCCGGTGGGCGAAGTCCAGCACATACTCCGCCAGCAGCAGCTGCTCCTCCGCGGCGGACTCCGGGTCCCGGCTTCCGGCGGACGCGGCCCGCAGCTGCCTTTCGGACTGCCGGATCTCCCGCTCCACCTGCCCGTAGCTCCTGGCCAGGGCGGGGGCCAGCTCCGCTCTGGACCGCCGCAGGCTCTCCCTCAGATCGGCCTCCGCCTCTGTGCACTCCCGCTCCAGCCGTCTGATCTCCCGCCGCAGGTGATCCTGGTCCTCCGTCTCCCCGATGCGCACCCGGCGGTGCAGCCTGGTCACGCTGTCATCCAGCTGGTGCAGCTTCACAGAGAGGATCTCATGTGCCATGGGAACACCTCCTTTGTCCCCTATTGTAGCCCGGTCCGCCCGTCCGGTCCATTTGCAGCCTGTCCGCCGTGCATAGACAAAACCGCCCGGATGTAAAGTTTTTTACACCCGGGCGGCTTGATCGCGCTGCTCGTATTCAGTTTTCCCCCTGGGGCGGGATCCCCTCCGTCACCAGCCGGAACACCACGTGGGTGATCCGGTCCAGGTTTTTGGTGTCGTTCTCCGTCCAGCCGCGCAGAAGGCCCAGAATGGCCTGACTGTGGTAGCGGAGGATCAGATTGGCCTCAAACCGGGTGCAGTTCTGGTAGAGGCCCTGCTCATCACACACCTCCTCAAACAGCTGCTGGAGATACCGGTCCAGAAAGCGCTCCATCTCCTCCCGGTAGCTGCCCGCCATCCCCTTCTTCACATAGGGCAGGGCGTTGATGGCCATGACCAGCAGGTAGCGCAGGCGGGCCTCTCCGTCCTCCAGCGTGCGGGCCTGGCGCATGTTGCGGCGGGTGTCCTGCTCGATCATCCACCGAAACAGGGCCGGGATGTCCTCAAAGTGGTAATAAAACGCCTGGCGGGTGATATGGCACTCCTCCACGATATCCTTCACCGTCAATCGCTTGACCCCTTTTTTCATCACCAGGACCTTGGCCGCCTGAGCGATGGTCTGCTTCATGTCGGTCGCCATTGCGCGTCCCCCCGGAAGAATTCCTTTATTCTCCTCCATTATATTGTGGACCGTCCCCGATTACAAGGGCCGGTCTGTCCGGTGCCGCCCCGGATGACTGACGCGGGGGCACTGTGCAGGGCTTCATGGCGCGCATGGACCGGCCAGGGCGGGAAGGCCTTGACTTGAGCCGAACTTTTCCGCAAAAAAATCAGGCTCCTTGTCACGGGATCGCTTGTTCATTCGTCTTATTGATAGAGGGGCCCGCCGGCAGGCCTCTTGCGCGGGACCGCCGGACGCCCCCCGAATCCAGAAACAGGAGGTTGAATATGATGAAACGCAATTGGTTCTCCCTGTCTCTTGCGGCAGCTCTGGCGCTGCTCCTGCTGGCCGGCTGCGGCGCCGGTCCTGCTGACCCGACGGACACCGCGCCGGCCGGGAACACCGCCTCCGCGGAAACTCCCGACACGCCGCCGGAGAGCCCGGCCGAGCCGGTGGACTATGATTTCTCCGGGCTGGAGCTGGATGAAGCCACCCGGAGCCTGACCGGCTTTGAAGGCCTGCCCTGGGGCTATGTCCTGCCCCAGTCGCTTGTGGACGACCTGGGCGGCGACGGGAGGATCACCCTGCGCACCGCGGTACAGTTCGCCGGCCTGGACTTCCAGGCGGAGCAGGTGTTCAGCTACACCGGCGCCCTCTCCGGCCTGACGGAGGAGCAGCGGGCGCTGACCATGGGCCAGTATGTCCGCACGGGCTACTTCTCCCTGGACGACCCGGAGGGCGGCATTGCCATGGCGGTGGCCGACTTCAACCAGGTCCTGGCCTATCTCACCCAGGTGTACGGCGCGCCCGACAGCTGCACGGTGAACAACGAGGCTCTCTCCGGCCCGCTCACCGCGGCCCGGTTTGGTGCTGAGGGAAGCGGTGACTGCCTGGCGGCCTGGACCGGGCTGGACGGCGCCGCCGTGCGCCTGCGGCTGTCCGGCTTCTACGGCGGCTCCATCATGGTCTCCTTCGGCATGACCGCCGCGGCTCAGGGCTGAGCGGCCTGTCCGGCGGGGCGGGGATCCCAAGTCCGTGTCCGGCTGCGTCTCCCGCGCCGCCCCGGATCGCAAGGCCCCCGCGCTGGTCCCCAAGCGCCTTCCCCCGGCCGGTCTCCGCCGGACCTCCGGCGCCGCTGATGCTCCCGCCCCGGATCGCCCGGCGGCCGGGCCGCGGGCGGGAGCGCCCCGGAAGCTGTGAGACAAGCCGCCAAAACCGGCCTTTTCTGCCCCCGGCGGGGGCGTCCTGTTTGAACGGCCGGCGCGCCCCAGCCCTGCCCGCCGCGCTTGCGCTGCGCGGACCTGTGTCGCCGGAGGGGAAACGGTTCAAACCTCCGTTCCGGCGCGGACAGCCGTCATTCGTTGGAAAACAAATTGACAAACGAGGGGCAAAAGACGTATACTCCAGTCAGATTATCTCCCCGAGCCTGTCGACCTTCGTCAAAATCCGGTGGTTTGCAGGCCTGAAGGCCCCTTGCCGGGGCGCTTCACGGAGTGGTCCTGGAAACGGGGCCGCTTTCACCTTTTGAGAAGGGGAAATCAGATCACGTGCCGCCCGGCGCCGCTCGGCGCTTTTGGCGGGGCACCGTACGGGTTCCCTGTGTCTTTTCAGAAGGAAAGGCACAGGGTCTTTTGATTTCTCCGGAGAGGAGCAGAGATGGATACGGAACATGCAGCGGCACACAGTCAAACCGGACAGCCGCAGTCGTCGGCTTATCTCAGCGTCTACCGGGAAAAGCGCCGGCGGGCGGTCCTGGTGGCCGTGGGCTTTCTGGCGGTGCTGGTGGGCGTGGTATGCGTCTCCTTCCTACTGGGCCGCTATCCTGTGACCCCCGGCACAGTGGTCCGGATGTTGTGGTGCAAGCTCTGGGGGCTGAGCGGAGACTGGACAGCGGTGGAGGAGACGGTGGTCCTCAACATCCGCCTGCCCCGGATCCTGGCCGCGGTGGCGGTGGGCAGCGCTTTGTCGGTGTCGGGCGCCTCCTATCAGGGCATCTTCAAAAACCCCATGGTGTCCCCCGACATCCTGGGCGCCTCCGCCGGTGCCAGCGTGGGGGCGGCTCTGGCCCTGCTTCTGGGGTGGTCCCCCGCCATGGTGCAGGGGTGCGCCTTCGCGCTGGGCATCGGGGCAGTGGCCCTGGCCTACACCCTGAGCCGCTCCATCGGCAGGGGGAACAACATGATCTTGCTGCTGGTGCTGTGCGGCATGGTGGTGTCCACCCTGTTCCAGGCCGGGGTGTCCATCATCAAGTACCTGGCCGACCCCGACTCCACCCTGCCCGAGATCACCTATTGTCGCTTACAAAACCGGAACACAGCAAACGGTAAATCTGGTTCTGGACACCATCCGCCTGGCCATGAAGCAGGAGAAAAAGAGGGTCGCTGCGGAGTTGCAGCTCCACAGCGACCAGGGCTTTCAATACACCTCTCAAGCATATTTCCAGCTGACTAAACAATACGGCATTACACCGTCTATGTCAAGAAAAGGAAATCCTTATGACAATGCTATGGCGGAAAACTTTTTCGCCATCCTCAAAACGGAGTGTATCTACCGGCACAAACCCGCTGCCTTCTCAGAGGCCAACGAGATGATTGACCGCTATATCCACTTTTATAACGATGAACGTATCCAGTTAAAAACAGGAGAGGCACCGCTGGCGCGGCGCCTCTCCACCTAAAACTCATTTT
>CALXCT010000113.1 GCA_944386865.1 uncultured Oscillospiraceae bacterium
AGACGGCCCCGAGAGGGCGGAAAAACGAGGTGCGTGATCATGGAGAGAAAAGAGTATACCGCCTGGCTGAGGACCGACGAGGACCGGCATCACAACTGCTGCCAGTCGGTGCTGATGTCCTTTGCCAAGGAGATGGGGGTCAGCCAGGAGCAGGCCTACCGCCTGGGGGCCAACATGGGCGCCGGGATGCGCTGCGGCGAGGTGTGCGGCACGGTGACCGGCGCGCTCATCGCCCTGGGCGCCATGGGCTATACGGAGCAGGAGAGCCGGGCGGTGCTGAAGGGCTTCCTGGAAAAGTACGGGTCCTTGGAGTGCGCGCAGCTGCTCACCGGCGTGAAGGAGCGGGGGGAGAACAAGAAGGCCTTCTGCGACGGCCTGGTGCTGGACATGGTGGCCCGGCTGGAGGAGCTGACCGGGCAGCAGGGGAACTGAACTGTCCTTCAGAAGAAACAGACAGCGCCCTCCGGCAAAAGCCGGAGGGCGCTGCTTCATGCAGGCAGCCGCTCGTCATTTCACGGAGATCTCCACGGGTGCGTCCGGACGGCTGTAGCCGGTCTCCCGCATCTGCAGGGTGACGGCGTCATAGGGGCAGTCCTCCAGCATCAGGTGGAAGGAGCTGGTGCCGTCTCCGTTCACTCCGGAACCGCTGGAGACGATATCGTGAGACTGCCCCGAGGGGTCCAGGTAACGCAGGGCGAAGGGGATGCTCAGCGCCTCTCCCTCGGGAGGAGCGATGCCGCGGAACAGAAGGGTCAGCCGGTCCGGGTCGTTCTCGTCCCGCTTCACCCGCTCCAGGGTCAGCCCCTCCGGCAGGCCCTGGGCGGTGCCCGCCGTCAGGTCCACCGTGACGGCGCTGTGCTCCTCGTCCAGCCATCCGGCTCCGGTGATGAACAGGGTGAGGCTGCCGCTCTCGGAGAACCAGGGGCTGGATACCCGGCGCTCCAGCCAGCCGCCGCTGCCGTCGCCCCGGCCGGAGATGCCCCCCTCGGTCTGGTAGCAGGTCCCCTCCCCGTCCTCCAGGTAGAAGCTCAGGTCGGTCAGGGTCCAGTCGTTGGCCGCGTCTCCGCGGAAGAACAGCCGGGTGTGGGTGGGGTAGATCTCCAGCCGGTCCAGGTGGATGGTCTGCCCGTCCAGCACCATGCTCTGCTCCAGAGGAATGACCTCCCCCTGGGCGGTGAAGGCGGGGTCAAACTCAAGCCGGAAGGAGAACCGGGCGTCGGCGGGGCCGACCTGGGCGGCGGCCTGGAGATCGGGCAGCATCCGCAGGGAGAGCTCCACATCCAGCAGGCCGGGCATCTCCGCCGATTGGAAGTCCAGAGTGAAGTAGTCCGTCTCGCCCACCGGGGCGGGGCTTCCGTAATAGATGCTGTACCCCGTCAGACCGGGGGCGAGCACATCACAGACCAGCCGGGCGTAGGCGTGATCGGGCAGCTGGCTGTCCACGGTGTAGAACACATTCAGCTGCCGCTGGTCCACGATGACCGAATTTATGGTCAGAGTGATGCCGTCCGCCGTCTGACTCTGGCCGATGGGCTGCACGTAGTCGTGCTCCACCGCGGCGGACAGGCTGTGGGAGAAGCACACCGCCCGGGTCAGGGGACCCAGCACGGGCAGGGCGGCGCAGGCGTTGGCGAAGGTGACGCTGGTGTTGACCAGCAGCACGAAGGCGGCGAACACGCCCGCCAGACTGGCGGCGGGGATGCCGAACAGGCGGCCCGCCCGGCGGCGCCGTGCCCGGGCGCGGGCGCGGGTGACGGTGAACTCCAGCTCAGGGGGCGTCTGGTCCAGCTGGGCCATCAGGGCCCGGTATTCCATCATGCGGTCCATGGTCAAACCTCCTTTTCGTCGCCCAGCTCCAGGCGGAGCAGGGCGAGTGCTTTCCGCTGCCGGGTGGAGACGGTGCCGGGCGGCAGGTCCAGGGCGGCGGCGGTCTCGGCCAGGGTGTAGCACGAGAAGTAGCGCAGCACCACCACCGCCCTCAGGTCCCGGGGCAGGCGCTCCACCGCGTCCCGGAGGGGCAGCGCGTCGAACTGCTCGGCGGCGGACTCGGGCAGCTCGGCCACGGCCTGCTCCCGGCTCCGGCGGCGCAGCTCGGTGTTGCAGACGTTGATGAGGATGCGGGTGATCCAGGTGGTGAAGAATTCCGGCTGGCGCAGCTTGTGCCGGGCCAGGAAGGCGCGGTAGACCGCCTCGTCCACCGCATCCACGGCGGCGGACTGGCTTCCCAGGTAGAGCAGGGCGGTGCGGTACAGCCGGCTTTTCACCTGCTGGGCGCGGTCCATCAGCTCCAGTTCTGTCATACGGGATTCCCCCTTTCCAACCATTAGACCGCCGGGGAACGGTTTTTCATTGCGCCGTTGAAAAAAAGTTGAGGCTATTATATAATGGCTGCTGGATCGGCCGCACAGCGCCCGATCCACGGCGGCATGGCCGCCTGATTTCTCTCCGGGGGAGAGAAATCCAGCCGTTGATGGAATGCAAAGCCCCGGCGGTGCCGAAGGCGCCCGCCGGGTCCGCCGGCCTTTGCAAAGACCGGCGCCGGGACAAAGCCGCGGCAGGCGGCTTCGTTCCATTCGCATTATATAATGGCTGCTGAATCAAAGGCAAAGGACAATTTCAGGGAGGGACGGGATGGAGGACTGGAACAGGCTGCCGCCGCTGCTGCTGGAGTGGTACCGGGACAATGCCCGGGTGCTGCCCTGGCGCAGCGATCCCACCCCCTATCATGTGTGGGTGTCGGAGATCATGCTCCAGCAGACCCGGGTGGCGGCGGTGCTGGGGTACTACGCCCGGTTCATGCAGGCGCTGCCCACCGTGGCCGATCTGGCGGCGGTGGAGGAGGAGCGGCTTTTGAAGCTGTGGCAGGGGCTGGGCTACTATAACCGGGCCCGGAACCTGCGCTCTGCCGCCCGGCAGATCATGGAGGAGTACGGGGGCCGGTTCCCGGAGGAGTATGACAAGGTGCGCGCCCTGAAGGGCGTGGGGGACTACACCGCCGGGGCCATCTGCTCCATCGCCTTCGGCCTGCCGGTGCCCGCGGTGGATGGAAACGTCCTGCGGGTGGTGGCCCGGCTCACCGGGGACGAGGGGGACATCGCCACCCCGGCCATGAAGCGCCGGGTGACCGGGCTTCTGGAGTCCGTCATCCCCCTGCACGCCGCCGGGGCCTTCAACCAGGCCATGATGGAGCTGGGGGCCATGGTGTGCCTGCCCAACGGCGCGCCCCTGTGCGAGAAATGCCCGGTGCGGGAGCTGTGTGCCGCCTGCCGGGAGGGGCGCACGGCCGAGCTGCCCGTAAAGGCGAAGAAGAAGGCCCGCCGGATCGAGGAGCGGACCGTGTGGCTCATTTTCCACGGGGGCCGGGTGGCCCTGCGCCGCCGCCCGGAGCGGGGCCTGCTGGCCGGGCTGTGGGAGTACCCCAACGAGCCGGGGGACGAGCTGCCGGGCGTGTGGGGCATCCAGGCCGGCGCGCCGGAGTTCGGCTGCACGGCCAAGCACATCTTCACCCACATCGAGTGGCACATGACCGCCCGGATCGTCCGCTTAGAGAGCGCCGCGCTGCCCGAA
>CALXCT010000114.1 GCA_944386865.1 uncultured Oscillospiraceae bacterium
TTCGACGAGCCCACCTCCGCCCTGGACCCCGAGATGGTGGGCGAGGTGCTGGAGGTCATGAAGCAGCTGGCCGACGAGGGCATGACCATGGTGGTGGTCACCCACGAGATGGGCTTTGCCCGGGAGGTGGGCAGCCGGGTGCTGTTCATGGACGGGGGCCGCATCCTGGAGCAGAACGAGCCCAACGAGTTCTTCGCCCACCCCAAGGAGCAGCGCACCATTGACTTCCTCTCCAAGGTGCTGTGATGACCTTCCCCCAAACAGGAGAAAAGCCCGCCGCGACTGGTTCGCGGCGGGCTTTTTGCCGTCCCGGCATACCCGGGGACGGGACAAGTTTTCCACAGCGGACGCGGCTGCCCAAAAGACTGGCCGGAAGAAAGAGAACCGCCGGGGGACGGACCGACCTTTCCCGGGCCGCCTGGCTTTGCACCGCTGCTCCGGCGGGCGCGATCCGGGGCGGAGCGGAGAGCAGAGAGATAGGACCGGTGGAAAAAAGAAGCCCCGGCGCACCGAAAAGGCGCACCGGGGCTCGTTCAGGCGGGCGGAGACCGCCGGAGAGCGTCTCCGCGGTTTTATGGAAAGTCGGGCCCCGGGGGGTGTCGGGGCACCGGTTTCCGTCTTGGGAAAGGGGCCGCTCCGGACTCAGTCCCGGGCGGCGAGGGCCTCGGCGTCGCCGGCGGGGACCTCCACGGGGCGCTTGTCGACCACATAGCACACCACGAAGGTCACCAGGGCCAGCACCCACTCGGGATACACCGGGTCGGCGAACATGGCCTTCAGCGGGGGGATGAACAGCCACAGGAAGAAGAAGATGTAGCTGACCAGCAGCAGGGTGATGCCGGTGCTCTTCTTCAGCAGGCTGGGCTTGTACAGGATGGGGACGAAGATGAAGGCGAAAGCGGGGGTGATGGCGCACATGGTCATGATGGTGGACACGATGCCGCGCATCAGGAAGGCCATGATCAGGGTGATGACCAGCACGGCCACCAGCACGACGCGGGACAGGGCGGCCTGCTGCTTCTCGTTCATCTCGCGGTTGCGGGTGAAGGGGGAGAGCACGTCGTAGCTGATCAGCTGGGCACAGGTCATCATCAGGGCCACGCCGGTGGACACGTTCACGGCCCACAGGGCGGCCATGCCCAGACCGGCGGCCACGGGATTGACGGACAGGACCACCATGGGCATGGCCTGGGTCAGCACCGCCAGGTCGGGGAACTGCACCCGGGCGATCAGGCCGATGAGGGTGCTGATGATGGTGATGGGCACCATCATCAGAGCGCCGATGATCAGGCCGTTGCGGGCGGCCTTGCCGTCTTTGGCGGCGAAGATCTGCTGGGTGTTGGACTGGGTGGTGAAGCGGTTGGGGATCTCGGTGGCAAAGTAGCTCACGAAGGTGGCCAGGCCCAGACCGCCGGTGATGGACAGCCAGGGAGCGCCGCTGGTGGTGGGCTCGGGGATGGCGTTGACCTGCTCCACCAGAGCGTCCCAGCCGCCCAGGCCGGTCAGGGCGAAGAACAGGACCAGGCCCAGGCCGATGTACATGACGACCATGTTGACCATGTTGGACAGGCTGGCACCCATCATGCCGCCCAGAGCGGCCACGATGAAGAAGACCACGGCGGTGATGACCACGCCCGCCTGATAGGAGATCAGGTCGGGGAACATGCTGGACAGCATGGCGCCGCCGCCGATGAACTGCAGGGCGGCGATGGCCAGGGCGATGACCAGGCCGCCCAGGGACAGCAGCCAGCGGGTGGTCTCGCCGCAGTAGGCCTTGGCCATGGAGGGCATGGTGTTGTAGGGCAGGGCGCGCATGCGCTTGCCGCCGAAGACGGCCAGCACGATCAGGGCCACGGCGCCGGCGAAGCCGACGCACATGCCGGACAGGCCGGCGGTCTGCACCTGCTCGGCGATGCCGGTGGTGTTGATGCTGCCGATGCCCGCGCCGGCCATCATGAAGGCGACCAGGACGGTGGGCAGGCTCTTGCTGGCCATCAGGAAGCTGCCGGTGCTTCCCTCGGCCTCCTTGGCCTTCTGGCGCTTCTGAGCCCAGGCGCACACGCCGAACAGAAGCACCAGGTAGAGCAGGATGATGATAACGGTGATGGTGGTGTTCAAGTTGCAGGATCTCCTTTCGGTCCGCCGCCGGGCGTCCGCACCGGAGCCGCTCCAGGCAGCTCCGGTCCCCCGCGGCCCGCGGTGGCGTGCTTTGGATGGGGATGGGCGCATCCACGCCCGATTTTCATTATTGTAGCAAATCACGCCATAGGATTTCATTATGGAATGCTATAAAAATACTTGTAGATGCTGAGAGAATAGGGCCCGGACGGCCAGACCAGAAAAGGGAATGGAAGGAAGGGATGAAAAGAATATCCCGGACAACGGGGAAAAAGATTGGATAATCGCACAAATTGGGTATTCAAATTAAACAATTGGAAGGAGCGCCTGACTGAGAGGGGCAGGCACTCCTTCCTTATATTTTCAGGGCCACGAACCAGCGGCCCTTTTCCAGCCAGAGGTCGCACTCCTGCCCGTTCACCAGGCAGGTGTACCGCTCCCCCACGCCGCCCACGCTCCCGCAGGCCGCCCGGCGCACATCCAGCACCCGGTCCACCGGATAGCGCCGGGCCTCGTCCAGCTCGATGACCAGCGGGCGCAGCCGCCCGTCCCGCTCAAAGCGGACCACCACGGGCACATACCGTTTCTCCCGGTCCACCCGCTCACCCCCTGAAGTAGCCCAAGGGATGCACCGTGTGGTCGTCCTTGGGATTGATCCGGCCCAGCAGCGGGTCGGCGGTCACGGCCGCCCGGCGCACACAGTGGTAGCCGTACCGACTGCGCAGCCGGTCCACCGCCGCGTCGATCCGCTCCCACTTTTCCCGCCGCTGGTCCTCCGGATAGAGGGAGAGCTGCACGCACTGGTCCATGGGGACCAGTCCCGCGCCCCGCACCCCCACGCTCCGCACCGGGCACTGCCAGCGGTAGCTCTCCCGGAACAGGGAGAAGGCGGTGCGGGCCAGCTCCTCGCTGGAGCAGGAGGGGGCGGTGAGCTTCTGCTGCCGGGTGAAGGAGCGTAGCTGGGCGTCCCGCACCCCCACCTCCACCACCGTGCAGCGGCAGCCCAGCTCCCGCATCCGGGCGGACACGCTCTCAGAGAGCAGGAGGAGCATCAGATGCACGTCCTCGTCGCAGACCAGGTCTCTGGGGGTGGTGGCGCTGTTGCTCACCGACTTGACTCCGGCCGCATGGTCGGTACGGCGCACAGGGGAGGTGTCCCGCCCGTTGGCGAAAGCGTGGAGGACGCCTCCTATTTTGCCCAGACGTCCGGTGAGCACCTCCACCGGACACTGGGCCAGCCGTCCGATGGTGCTCATCCCGATGGCCCGGAGCTTCCGGGCGGTGGCGGGCCCCACATATAAAAGAGACTCCACCGGCAGGGGGTAGACCACCTGGACGTAGTTGTCCCGCTCGATACGGGTGATGGCGTCCGGCTTTTTGTAGTCGCTGCCCAGCTTGGCGGTCACCTTGTTGTCCGACACGCCGATGCTCACCGTCAGCCCCAGCTCAAAGCGCACCCGGTCGCTGATCTGCCGGGCGATCTCCATGGGGGAGCCGAACAGGCCCACACTGCCGGTGACGTCCAGCCAGGCCTCATCCAGCCCGAAGGGTTCCACCCGGTCGGTGTACTCCTCGTAGATGTCCCGGGCCAGCCGGCTGATGCGCTGATACTCCCCCATGTCGGGGGGGAGCACCACCAGCTCCGGGCAGTACTGCCGGGCCTGCCACACGGCCATGCCGGTGCGCACCCCCAGCCGCTTGGCGGGATAGCTGGCGGTGAGCACGATGCCGTGGCGGTCCTCCTCCCGGCCGCACACCGCCACCGGCCTGCCCCGCAGCTCCGGCCGGCGCTGCTGCTCCACCGACGCGTAAAACGCGTTGCAGTCCACATGCAGGATATTCCGTTCCAAAAGACCCACCTCCCGGTCTGGCGTTGTCATCTCAATGATAGAACAAATGTTCGTGTTTTGCAAGGGGGAATTGATGGAAAGGGGAAGAAAAACCCGGGGCGCACGCGTCTGCGTGCGCCCCGGGCGTCGTTCTGAGGACGTGCGGGGGAGGACTCAGCGCTGAGCGGCCTGGTCGACCATCCAGCCGAGCATCTCCATGTAGTACTGGGCTCCATGCGGTATACGCCTTACGGCGTAGCCTGGTCCTGAGGGCCTGGATTCCACAACATTCCGCCCTGGTGTGGAAAGCCTGGACGGATTACCGTGCTGTCCTGCCTGTCCGCCCTCCCATTGTACACCCTGGTCAAGGGTAAAGGGCTTCGCCCCGGCGAAGCCGCCCTTGACTGGCGGGTGTCCAACGGTCGCGCCGAACAGGCAGAAAGGAGCGAAGCACATGAACGCCAACATCAGTAACCAGCTTCGGAAGAACATCTACCGCCGGGACGGGTATCGCTGTGCCCTGTGCGACAGCACCCGCTACCTTCAGATTCACCACGTGGTGCCCCGGGGAGAGGGCGGCCCCCGGGACAATCCTCATAACCTGGTCACCCTGTGCGCGGACTGCCATGCCCTGGCCCATGGGGTGAACCTGCGCGACCTGGTGGACTTCGACGGCCCGGGCGACCCGGAGCGGGCCGTGAACCAGGCGATCATTGAGTACCTGGCGGACCTGTATGCCTGTGAAGGCATCCGCTGGAATCCCTGGGGCAAGCCCGTGCGCATCGCCCCCCCGTGATGGGGGGCTCTGCACGGCACGGGCTCCCTGGGGCCGCTTCGCGGCCCGCTGGGCTACGCCCAGCCCCCCGGCTTGCGCCGGGGGTTGTGGG
>CALXCT010000115.1 GCA_944386865.1 uncultured Oscillospiraceae bacterium
TGGGTTCCTCCACCCGCTCCCCGTCACAGCGAATGGTTTTCACTGCCCGGGGATGGAGAATCCTCTGGATCTCCCGATTAAGGTTCTTGAACAGCAGCACCACCCGAATCTGCTTGACGCCGCCGGCAGTGGAGCCGGCACAGGCCCCGGCAAACATCACCAGCACCAGCACCGTCTGGGCAAACGTGGGCCAGAGGACATAGTCATAGGTCATGTAGCCGGTGGTGGTCATCAGTGTCACCACCTGGAAGGTAGCATCGGTAATGGTCTCGGCGTTCAGAGCCCAACCTGCGTGGACCACCAGATTCAGTACGATGAGGGCCGAGGCAGCCACTGTCATAATGGTGTAGGAGCGCAGCTCCTCGCTCTGGAACACCGCCTTGAAGTTCCGGCGCACCGCATAGAACAGCAGCGCAAAGTTGATACCGGAGAGAAACATGAAAACAATGATGATCCAGTCGATAAGCATGCTGTCGTAGGCGGCGATGCTGGCGTTGCGCACGGAGAAGCCGCCGGTAGAGATGGTGGTGAAGGAGTGGGTCAGGGCATCGTACCAGCTCATCCCCGCCAGGCGCAGACAGATGGTCTCCGCTGCGGTAAGGCCGATATAAATAATATAGAGGATCTTGGCTGTATCGCCCAAACGGGGCGTGAGCTTGCTTTTGATGGGACCCGGAGACTCCGCCCGCATGAGGTAGACACTGCCCTCCCCCAGCTTGGGGATCAGGGCCAGAGCCAGCACCAGAACGCCCACACCACCCATCCACTGGGTCTGTGCCCGCCAGAAGAGCACACCGGTGGGAAGGCCCTCAATTTGGGCGAGCACCGTTGCACCGGTGGTGGTGAATCCGGATACCGTCTCGAACACGGCGTCAATATAGTTGGGGATCACCCCGGAAAATACATAGGGCAGGGCGCCGAACAGGGACAGCACAATCCAGCCCAGGCCCACGGTGGCGAAGCCATCCCGGGCCTGCATCTTGATGCCCTTTCGGGGCAGCAGCGTCAAGAGCTGCCCTACCAGCAGCGTAATAGCCGCCGCCAGCAGGAAATCCGGACCATCGCCCGTTCCGCAGACAAAGCCAATGACAGCGGAGGGCAGCATCAGCACTGCCTCCACCCGAAGCACCAGGCCAAGGATATGAAATACCAGCTTACTATTCATCGCATCTCCCCGGCCTTATGCCAAAATATCGTCCAGCTCATGGAGGAAGAAACTCTTGGCCATAACAATGACCCGGTCCCCCGCATGGATGGAGGTATTTCCGTCAGGGATGATGGTCTTGCCCTCCCGGACAATAGCCGCTACCAGCATGCCGTCCTTCAAGCGAAGATCCTTGAGGGGCTTGTTCAGAAAGCTAATGGACGACACAGCGGTAAACTCCACCGCCTCGATGGCGCCGCCCAAAAGCTTGTACAGATGCTCCACGGCGCTGCCCTCGCTGCTGGCAATGGCTCGTACATAGGCGGAGATCTGATTGGTGGTGATCTCCTTGGGACTGATGATGCTGTCCACGCCGAACTCCCGCATCATCTCTATGTAGTTGAGCCGGTTCATCTTGGCAATCACCTTGGATACCCCTGCCCGCTGGGCGCTCATGGCCATGAGCAGGTTTTCCTCGTCCCGGTTGGTCAGGGCGATAAATGCGTCGGTATTGAGAAGGTTCTCCGTCTCAATCACCGCGCTGTCGGTGCCGTCGCCCTGGATGATCATCGTATCCGGCAGCTTGTCCGCCAGAGCCAGGCACTTCGCTTCGTCCTGCTCCACAATACGGACCTTCATGCCCACCTTCTCTACTGCCCAGGCAAGATAGGTGGCAATTTTGCTGCCGCCCAGGACAGTGATGTGGCGGATCCCGCTGCCGCTGCGGCCCAGGGATGCAAAAAAGCGGGCAGTCTCCTGCTGGCTGCCGATGACATACACCTTGTCCCCGATCTGGGGAACAAAGGCGCCGTTGGGGACAAACACCTCTTCCCCCCGGATGGCGGCGCACATGAGCACACCGTTGGGGTGGCGGCGGTTATACTCCCAAAGGGGTATGCCCGCCAGGCCATCGCTCTCCAGAAGGGGAAAGCCGATCATCTCCACCAGGCCCCGGGCAAAGGCCTCCACGCTGAAAGCCGCCGGTACCCGCAGCAGCCGGGAAATCTCCTGGGCCGCCGCATATTCCGGGTTGATGATCATGCTCACGCCGATCTCCCGCTTGAGAAGGTTGGCCTCCTTGAAGTACTCCGGACTGCGGACCCGGGCCACCGTGTGCTTGGCACCCAGCTTCTTGGCAATGAGGCAGCAGACGATGTTCAGCTCGTCGGAGCCGGTCACCGCCACCACCAGATCCGCGGTCCGGACCCCTGCCTCCAGCAGCACCTGGATGGACGCGCCGCTGCCCTCCATGCACAGGATGTCCAGCACCCCGTCGGCATTCCGCAGCGCGTCGGGATTGGTGTCGATGAGGATCAGGTCATGATCCTCACCGCTCAGCTGCTGGGCCAGGGTATATCCTACCTTGCCGTTGCCGATGATAATGATTTTCATACGCTCTCTTTCTCCTCGTCAGGGGACGTCCCCCGTCTTGCCGGACCGCCGCCGGCTCTCTCCGCTCATGGTGATCAGCGCGTCGTTGATCTCCG
>CALXCT010000116.1 GCA_944386865.1 uncultured Oscillospiraceae bacterium
TCACCTCCTGCACCGGGTTCAGGTTGGTCCGGGCCGGTCCGTTCCACGCGCAGTCCGTGTATGCCTTGCGCACTGCCGGGTCCGCGAAGAACCCCGGCGCCTGAATGCGCCCCCGGGCCACCGCCTCGGCCATCCACTCCTCGTAGATTGGCTGGCAGAAGTCGTCCGCGAACCAGTCCCGCTGCATGCTGCACACCCGCCAGAACTCGTTCAGCGCGCCCCGCGCCGCGGAGTAGCTGGTGGTGAACTGCTTCAGCAGCACCTCCGGCGGGATTTCCAGTGCCGCGCCGATCAGCTTGATCATGGCGTTGGTGAAGGCGTCGTACCCCGTGGTGGGGTGCTTCGGGTCCGCGAACACCGGCTCCTCGCCCGGGTTCAGGTCGATGATGGCTCCCGGCCCCAGCTCAATGCTGGTTGGGTCCTGTGCGTCGATCAGCTCCGCGGCCGGGATCATCTCCCCGAATGGCCGCCCGTCCGCCGGGCTTTCCGACTTGATGAACACCGTGAACATAGCCGAGATCACGGCGGCGGTGATCTCCGCCTCCGTGTACCGCCCCAGCTGCTTCAGGCTCTCCAGCACCGGCGCCAGGATTGGCACGCCCCGCCGCTGGCCCACCCGCTCCCGGTTCATCACGTGCAGCACGTTCCGCCGCCCCGTGCTGGCTCCGTAGGCCTCCACCCGCGCCCAGGTGATCCCTTCCGCTTCCGCGGCGCTGTGGCTGCCCAGTGGGTGCCGGTTGCACACCCAGTAGGCCACCACCATTCCGTCCTGGTCCGTCTCCACGCCCTGTACGATGTGGTGCACCTTGTGTCCCTGCACCGTGCATGGGGCCAGCCGGTCAAAGCCGTCCGGCGAGCACACCCGGTCTCCCTCGATCAGCCGTACCCGCAGGTCGTAGGGCTGCCCCGCCATCTTCTTCACCGGCAGCAGGGCCATCGTGTCTCCGTTCATCAGGTAGGAGAGGAAGGCCAGCTGCTGCAGCTGGTAGAAGTTGTCCACCCGCTCGGCGTCGCATGTGGGCTTGTCCGCCCACAGGGCGAACTCCCGCACGATCTGCTCCTGCAGCTTCTCCGTCTCCTCCTGGCTAAGGCCCAGGAACTCCCCGTCGATCTGCGGGGAGGGGATCAGCCCGCCGGCCACCACGTTGGTCCGCAGGGTCTTCAGCGCCGCCGTGGCCGTTGGAATGCCCATGTAGGCGTCCCGGCTCCGCTGGCGCAGTACGTCCAGGTTGTCCTCGATGTCCTCCTTGGCGCTTCCCCCGTGGTACTCCCAGCCCCGCAGGCTCTTCTTGGTCAGATTGGCCCCGTAGTTCCCGTACCCGCTGTTCAGAATGGACAGCGCCCCTCGGGCCGCCGCCCGCTTGGCCGCGTGCACCGGGGCCACGGCGGAGATCATCCGGTCCAGGATATTCCCTTTCGCCATGTCCGCCCTCCTCACACGTCCCGGATCAGCGCCCGGTAGGCCCGGTTCCGGCCGCCCTGCTTCTCCTCGGCCTCCGCCTCGGCCAGCTTGCCGCCCCAGTATTCCAGCTGCTCCCGCACCTGCTTCAGGTCCGCCCTGGTCAGCATGCGGGTCCCGATCTGGTAGCTCTGGCCCGTGGCGATGGCCTCCTCCGCCGCCAGCCACGTGTTCAGCTTCTTCCGGCACAGCTCTTTTGAGAAAACTGCCAATTAAATCCCTCCTCGTCTCCGGCGGCCCGCCGGGCGCATTCTCGGCTGCGGCGCGCCCTCCGTCACCTGCAGCACCGGATTTGTGATCTCCAGCGCCGCCGTGGCATAGTTGCGCAGGTCCAGCGGCTCGTTGCGCTTGTGCTTGCTGTCCTTCAGCTCCCAGGTCACCACCGGCCGCCCCTTGCGGAAGCGCACCACCATCTTCTCCGCCGTCAGGCCCTTGAAGTAGTCCCCGTCATACCCCGCCTCCTCGTTGATGGGGAAGTGGCAGTAGTTGGGTCCCTTGGTCTGGTGCCGCAGCCGCTGGTACAGCAGGGCCTTTCCCGCGTCTACGCCCAGGGTGAACAGCGGCGCCTTCACCCGGTTGTTGGTGGTTGGGTTGCGGATAAACGGCACGTCGCTGCCGCCCTTGCCCTTGATGGCCCACACCTTCCGCTCCCACCGATCCCGGGTGAAGCGCAGCACCTGGTCTGGGAAGTGACCGCCGCTGTCCATGCACGCGCTCAAAATGTGCAGCACCGTCCCGTCCTTCTTCTGGAAGCCCGCCAGCAAAAAGGCGTCCAGGTCGGCCCACACCTGCTCCTTCAGCAGGTCTCCGAAAATCTTCTGGTAGCGAATGCCCCAGCTCTCCTTGCCTACGCCCCAGCCGACCACTTCCACCTCGAAGCGGTCGTCCTGCACGTCGATCCCGGCGGTCAGCACCAGCACGCCGTCCGGCACGTCCGCCTCGTACAGCTCCCGGCGGCCCAGCAGCTCGGCGTCCTCCACCACTTCGCCCTGCTCCTCCCAGGTCTCGCCCAGCTCGGTGTTGACCCACACCTTCATGCCCTCCGGGTTCCCCTGGTCCAGCTGCTCCTTGGCCACCAGAAATTTCTGCACGATCTCCTTCCATCCGCAGAAGGTGGAGGCCAGCGTATTCAGGTGGAAGCCCCTTGCCTCCGCCCCTGGGTTCTCCGCCACAAAGCGCCCACGCCGCGCCGCCTGCTTCCACTGGTATTCCCCCAGCACCTCGCCGCACCGCTCGCACTTGTAGCGCACCTCTCCCTGCGGGTCCTCCCGGTCAAAGACCACGTTGGCCCACACCAGGGGCTGGTAATGCCCGCACGCGGGGCATGGCACGTTCCACTCCTCCCGCGTGCTCTGGTTGAACTCCGTCTCGATTCGGCTCTGTCCCTTCAGCACCGGCGTGGAGACGATCACCGTCTTCTTGTCCCAAAAGGTGGTCTGCCGCTTCTGCGCCAAGCTCAACGGGTCGCCCTCGGTTCCGGCGCTGGCCGGGTAGCGGTCCACCTCGTCCGCCAGCAGCACCTTGATGGGGCGGCTGGCCAGTCCCGTGGCGCTGTTCGCGCCCACGATGGTGATGTGGCCGCCCGGGAAGTTCTTCTTCATGATGGTGTTGCCGCTGTACCGGCTCTTCACGTCCACCTTGTCCCGCAGCTCCGGCGTGTCCCGGATCATGGGCGCCAGCCGGTCCTTGCTGAAGGTCTGCCCCATGTCCAGCGTCGGCTGCATGACCAGGATGGGGGCCGGCGCGTAGTCCATGTAGTACCCCAGCGGGTTCAGGATGAAGGCGTCCGTCTTCCCTATCTGCGCCGCGCTCATAATCACCACTTTTCGGATGTGCGGGTCTCCGATGGCGTCCATGATCTCCCGCTGGTAAGGGGCCTTGTCCGTGTGCCACCGTCCCGGCTCCGCGCTGCTCTCCGCGGACAGCACCCGGTATCGGTCCGCCCACTGGGAAAGGGTCAGCTCCGGGGGCGGTTTCAGCACCGCCGCGCACCGGGCCAGCACGTCCAGGGTCCCCCTGGGAATGTCAATCATTCTGCGCTTCTTCATCGTCCCGCCGCTTTCCCTTCCTCCACAGCGGCTCGTATTCCTCCCGCACGCACCGCTGAAAGGGGCAGATCACCTTTCTGCCCTCCCGGTACATGGGCCACACGCACCCTGCGCAGGGGTCTTTATTCCGTTTCTTCTCCATCCGCTTCACCGTCCTGTACTGCAAATGCCGCCCTGGGGTCGCTCATTTCCTCCAGGATTTCGTCGATGGCACCCTTCAGCTCGTCGAAGATGGCCGTCTGGTCGTCTCCCAGCGTGGCCAGGGTGGGGGACAGCTTGGCGGGCAGGGCCAAAAACCGGCTGCGGATGTTCAGGAACATGGTCTTGATCCCCCGCTCGATGTCCTCGGTCCGATGGACCTCGCCCCGGCGCAGCTCGTTCTCCAGCTCCGCCGCCTCCCGTTTGGCCTTCGTCAGCTTCGTCCGCTCCTGGGTCAGGCTCTCCTTGCCCGCGCCCCCGATGTAGGTGATGTACTTGGCCACGGTGGGCTGCAGGTCATAGAGGCCGGGCCGGGTCTCCGCGATCACGCCCTCGTCCCGCAGCTGGCGCACCCGCCGCTCCGTCAGCCCCAGCCACTGGGCCACCACCTTGCTGGTGTAGAGCTTCATTCCCACCACCTGCCTTCTCCCAGGCGGGCCGCCACAACGATTGCCGCGGTCGCCGTGATCAGCATGCCCAGCATTTCCAGCTGTGTGACGGCCAGAAAGCAGCACGCCGCCGTCCATCCAGCTATGACGAGCGCCACCGGTACGATCCCCCACGGGTGGGGAACCGCCAGCGCCCCGCCCAGCAGCGCCGCGGCCAGCAGTGCGCCGCCCAGCAGGACCGTCAAAATGCTTTCCATCATGCCATCTCCTCCGTGTCTTCTCCGTCCTCCGGGTCCGGCACGTCCACCGCGCCCGTACACCGCATGCGCAGCAGCTCCAGCCGCTCCCGCTCCAACTCCATCCGCCGCTGGCTCTCCTCCAGCGCCCGCAGGCTGTCCGCGATCTTGGCGATCCGCCCCTGCACCTTGTACAGGGCCTCCTGGAGCTTCAGCGCCCGGCTGAAGGCGCTGTCCTTGCTGTACATGCCCATGTTCTGCACGGCGCCGTCCTGCTTGTCCTTGCCCCGTCCCGCCGGCAGGCGCATGTCCAGCAGGGAGGTGAGGTACAGGGCGTCTTCTGGCGCGTCCTCGTACTCCGCGATCTTGGCCATGATCCGGTGCTCCCGGAATTTCAGGATTTGCATTTCATGCTCCAGGGCCTCCCGGCTCCCCAGCGGCGTCCTGGCCACCAGCTCCCGCTCCTCCTCTGTGAGCATGTCGAAAAAGACGGCACTGTAAGCTCCGTCCTTCTCCGCGTTTTTGTTCCCTGCCGGCGCCCCCAGATGGCTGCCCGCCGCGTTCCGCTTCCCGGCGCTGTTCCGGTTCCCCGGCTGTCCGCCCCGCTTCCGCTTCGGCAGCGCCGCGTCCCACTGATCCGCCGTCTTCCAGTTCCTTACGGTCTGATAGCTCGCCCCCAGCTCCTGCGCCAGCTCCCGCAGGCTTACCTCCTCGCCCCGGCTTTTCCGTGCGATATATTCAGCCTTGGCGGTGTCGCGCTTCTCGCTCCGCTTCGGCATGTCCTACCTCCTCGCGCTCGAACGAATGTACGCCCATCAGGATATGAAAATACCCCGCGCGGCCACGCGAGGTATTGTGTGCATGGAAAAGGGCCGGAGCCTTTCGGCCCCAGCCCTTCATATCCATGGTATCAGTTTAGCACGGAAAACCTGCGAAAGTTGCTAACTCTCAAAAATTTTTTCTGATCACCCAGCCCTGCGGATCACGGGGAGCAGTGCCCGCAGGCGCGCCAGCCGCTCGCGGTCAGATCGTCTCTGTCCCGGTTGGTCGTGGAGTAATTGCTCGGGGAAATTCTTGGTACATCTCTGCACGATGGCAGGTGGAAAACGCGGCTCCTGGTGTTCAATACATACCTGTCCGTCGTGTCCTGCTGGTCTTTGTTGTTGTAGGTATTGAAATTATTCCCGCCGCCGGAGCCTCCGGTATTGGAGCCTGCTGTGGTGTATTCATACTCCTCCCGCTCCAGCTCCATGCCGCACATGGCGCATATTTTCACGCGGACACCCGGCGCGCCGGCCGTGGCTTCCTGAAGGATCGTCCACCCGTCCGCCTTGTGGCCAACGGTCGGCAGCGCCTTTGTTTCCACCGCTCCGCATAGCGTGCAGGTGTTCTCCGCCTGGCCCTCTGCCTGACAGGTCGGCTCTATCATGGTCTCCCATCGGTAAGATACGAAAACGTGTTGTGGGTCACCCTCCGTTTCTCCGCAGACCGCGCAGGTTTT
>CALXCT010000117.1 GCA_944386865.1 uncultured Oscillospiraceae bacterium
GTGAGGGCGGAGATGAACAGGATGGGGGCGTAGGTCATATAGCTCAGGTCCCGGCGGATCTCCTGGCGCATTTTGTCCATGGTCTTGTCGTCCTTGTCCACCGCGTCCCACTTGTTGACCACGATGATGCACGCCTTGCCCGCCTCGTGGGCCAGGCCGGCCACCTTGGTGTCCTGCTCGGTGACCCCCTCGTTGGCGTCGATCATGATGAGGCACACGTCGCTGCGCTCGATGGCCATGGTGGCCCGGAGGACGGAGAACTTCTCGATCCGGTCGTCCACCTTGGACTTCTTGCGCATCCCCGCCGTGTCGATGAGCAGGTACTTGCCCTTCTCATTTTCAAAGTAGCTGTCCACCGCATCCCGGGTGGTGCCCGCCACGTCGGAGACGATCACCCGCTCCTGACCCAGGATACGGTTGACCAGGGAGGACTTGCCCACGTTGGGCTTGCCGATGATGGCCACCCGGGTGATGTCGTCCTCCTCCGCCCCGCCGTCCTCCGGCGGGAAGTGGGTCAGGCAGGCCTCCAGCAGGTCGCCGGTGCCCGTGCCGTGGATGGCGGACACCCCGATGGGGTCGCCCAGGCCCAGGTTGTAAAACTCGTAGATGTCCGGATTGGTGGGGCCCACCTGGTCCATCTTGTTCACCGCCAGCACCACCGGCTTGCCCGAGCGCAGCAGCATGGAGGCCACCTCCTGATCGGAGGCGGGCACCCCCGTTTTGATGTCGCACACAAGGACGATGACCGTGGCGTTCTCGATGGCGATCTGCGCCTGACGGCGCATGAAGGCCAGGATCTGGTTGTCGGTGTCCGGCTCGATGCCGCCGGTGTCCACGATGTCGAAGGTCCGTCCGCCCCACTCGCACTTGGCGTACAGCCGGTCCCGGGTCACCCCCGGAGTATCCTCCACGATGGACAGCCGCTGGCCGCACAGCTTGTTGAACAGCATGGACTTGCCCACGTTGGGCCGGCCCACGATGGCCACCAGAGGTCTTGCCATAGTTCCACTCCCTTTCTTCGGGCGTCTCTCCGCCCGCCCCGGCCCTACCGGCCGGGATTGTATCGGTAATAGCCGCCGTCCTCCGGGGACAGCCAGCACACCTCGCCGCCGCCGCTCTCCCGCTCCAGGATGGCGTCCACCAGCTCATAGCCGTCCTGCTCCACCGCCGTGACGGGCACGCCCAGCGCCTGCTCGACCTGCTCCACCGTCACGTCGTCCAGGAACACCCGCTCGCCCGCGCGGAGCATATTGGACGGGATCAGCAGCCGCCGCCCCAGGTCCTTCCCCTTCAGCTGGGCGATCAGGTCGCCGCCGGTGATCAGCCCGGCCACGGTGATGGTCTCCCCGAAAAAGCGGTTGACGACGGGATACACCTTCCCCTCCGGCCCGCCGCACGTCCGGCGCACCAGGGCGGCGATCTCCTCCAGGAAGGGGGCGGCGGACACCCCGGTGGCGATGGCGTAGGGCGAGGCCCCGGTCCCGTCCTCCGGGTCGGACAGGGCCAGCTCCGCCTCCCGGCGCAGCAGCCGCAGCATCCCCACCCCGTTTTCCAGCTGGGTGTATTCTTCGTAGTATTCATGTCCGGGCAGGGGCCGCCCGGCCTTGAGGTAAAACTCGTCGGAGCACCAGACCAGGGTGGTGCCCAGCCGCTGCCGGCACTGTGCCCCGAAGGCCTCCACCTGCTCCAGCAGGGCGGCGGCCTCCTCCGGCGTGTAGGGCCGCAGGGGGTACAGGCCCTCCCGGAACTTGGTGATGCCCACCGGCACCACCGACACGCTGTTCACCGCCGGGTGAAGCCCCGCCAGGTCCTCCATGGTGCGCTGCAGGTGCGCCCCGTCGTTGATGCCGGGGCAGGCCACGATCTGGCAGTTCATGGTGATCCCCGCCCGGGCGAACCGCTCCATCAGCTCCAGGCACCGTCCGGCGCTGCGGTGGCCCAGCAGCCGCTGCCTCAGCTCCGGCTCGGTGGCGTGGACCGAGATGTTGATGGGGGACACCCGCAGCTCACAGATCCGCTCCACCTCCCGCCGGGAGAGGTTGGTCATGGTGATATAGTTGCCCATGAGGAAGCTCAGCCGGGCGTCGTCGTCCTTGAAGTAGAGGGTCTCCCGCATGCCGGGGGGCATCTGGTCCACGAAGCAGAAGATGCACCGGTTGGCACAGCTGCGGGCCTTGTCCATCAGGTAATGGTCGAACTCCAGCCCCAGGTCCTCCCCCTCGCCCTTGCGCAGGGTCACCTGGCGCTCGGCCCCCGCCCCGTCGCCCAGGGTGAGGGTCAGGCGGGGATCGTAGGCGTGGTATTTATAGTCCAGCACGTCCAGGATGGGGTGGCCGTTCACCCGCAGCAGGGACTCCCCCGGCCGCACTCCCGCCCGGGCGGCCGGGCTGCCCGGCTCCACCGCGCTGATCCTGTTGGACATGACCCCACCTCCCGGTCCATTGGCATACAGAGATAGTATACACGCTTTTCAGCCAAAAAGAAAGAGGGAGAACCAGGTTCTCCCTCTTTCCTTCGCGTCACAGGATCACTTCGCCGCCTCGACCTGGCCGAACTCACGACCCTTGTAGGTCATGCAGGACTTGCACATACGATGGGGCAGGCAGAACGCCCCGCACTTGGGGCACTTCACGAGACCGGGAACAGCCAGCTTCCAGTGGGAGCTGCGTCTCTTGTCGCGTCTGGCCTTGGATGTTTTTCTCTTAGGAACCGCCATGTTGACACCTCCTTAGGTTAACTTCTGGCCTCAAAGGGCACGGTCGACTACTCAGCACTGTCATCCAACAGCTGCGCAAGCGCTGCCAACCGTGGATCTGCTTCGGGCTTGCAGCCGCAGGGGCCGAGGTTCAGATCGGCGCCGCAGCGGGGGCACAGGCCCTTGCAGTCTTCTGAGCATAGGTTTTTGGTGTCCATCCCCAGGATGAACTCCGTCTGGGCCAGGTCGTCCAGGTCCAGCTCTGTCCCCTCCAGGAGAACGATCTCGTCGTTCTCCTCATCCTCCAGCTCGGTGGCCAGGAGGGTGTCCAGCGGCACGGACATTTCCCGCAGGAAAGGCTTGCCGCACCGGTCGCAGGTGAGATGGAGCCGGGAGGAGGCCGTCCCCTCCAGCTGGAGGGCGCCCGCCATGTTGCGCACGGTGCCTGTGACCCTCACGGGCTCGGCCGCCGGCCGCTGTCCGTAGAGCTCCAGCTGGGTGAGATCCATCTGAAAGTCGAAGGGCAGGCTGCTGCCGGGGGCATGGATGATGTCTCGTAAATTGAGTCTCATGGCACACCTCGCACAATGGTACAGCGAGTATTATAGAGAAAAACCCACCGTTTGTCAAACCTTTTTTTCTCCGAAAGGTCACAAATTTTTCCGCCGGACCGCCGGACAGGTTGTGCGCTGCGCCTGCTCCCCTGCCCGCGCTGGACAAACGGCCCCGCCGCTGGTACAATGGTGGCGCAGTAACCGTGCACAGGAGGCGCTCCCATGAAGGAATTCACCATCCGGCAAAATGACGCCGGGCAGCGGCTGGACCGCTGGCTGACCAAGACCCTGCCCCTGCTGCCCGCTCCCCTGGCCCAGAAGTACATCCGCCTCAAGCGGGTGAAGCTCAACGGCAAGGGGGCCAAGCGGGACGCGCGCCTGGCGGTGGGGGATGTGCTCCAGCTCTATATCAACGACGAGTTCTTCGACCGCCCCACCCCGGAGAACGCCTTCCTGTCCGTCTTCCAGCCCCAGCTGGACATCGTCTACGAGGACGAGAACCTTCTGCTGCTCAACAAGCGGCCCGGGCTGGTGGTCCACCCCGACGAGCATGAGCGGGTGAACACCCTGCTCACCCACATCCAGGCTTACCTCTATCAGAAAAAGGAGTGGTCTCCTTATAAAGAGAACTCCTTCGCCCCCGCCCTGTGCAACCGGATCGACCGGAACACCGGCGGCATCGTCATCGCCGCCAAGAACGCCGAGACCCTCCGGGTGATGAACCAGAAGATCCGGGACCGGGAGCTGGTGAAGCTCTACCTGTGCGTCGTCCATGGGCGGATGGACCCCCCGGCGGGGGAGCTGAGGGACTACCTGCGCAAGGACGAGGCCCGCGCCCAGGTCACCGTCCACCGCCGCCCGGTGGAGGGGGGCAAGACCGCTGTCACCCGCTACCGCACTCTGACCTCGTCGGGCGGCCTGTCCCTGGTGGAGTGCGACCTCATCACCGGCCGCACCCACCAGATCCGCGCCCAGTTCGCCGCCGCCGGCCACCCCCTGCTGGGGGACGGCAAGTATGGCCGGGAGCGGGACAACCGGAAATACGGCCGGCACGGCCAGGCCCTCTATTCCTACAAGCTGGAGTTCCGCTTCACCACCGACGCCGGTCCCCTGGAGCCCCTCAACGGCCGCAGCTGGCAGGTGGACGACGTGGACTTCGTGGCGGAATACTTCCCTGGCTTCCAGGTGGACCGGACCTGAGCGGCTGCCCCTCTTTTTTCTTCTTGAAACGGCACAGGAATTATTGACAAACAATAATTCCTGTGTTATTTTATGGTTGTAATTATTGTTTTACAATAATCGGAGGTGCAGCATGAACCGGAGGGAGCTCGTTTTTGTGATTGGCGCGGCCCTGCTGGGGGCCGTGCTGGCGGCGCTGGCCGGACAGGCGGACGCCGCCGGGGCCGCGGGGGCTTTTTCCGCCCTGTGGAGCCTGGCGGGGGGCGGACTGCGGGCGCTGTCCCTGTCGGGCTTTGGGGGGAATCTGGCCGCCTGGCTCATCACCCTGCTGGTGTGCGCCCTGCCCCTGCTACTGATCTTCTGGTCGCTTCGAAGGCCGGAACGGCGGGGCGCGGAGGACTGGCTGGCAGTACTGATGGTCCCCGTGCTGTTCGCCGGGCTTTTTACCGCCGTCAATCCCACTCTGCTGCCCCAGCCCGCGGGCGCCTTTTTCCCTCTGGCGGCGGGCGGGTGTCTGCTGTCCCTTCTCATCGCCTGGCTGGTGCTGAAGCTGCTGCGGGGGATGGAGGGCTGCTCTCAGCAGCGGCTGCTGGGGGCGCTGCGGCCGCTGCTGGTGGGCGGGGCCATGCTGCTCTCCTTTGGCGCTACGGCGGGGCGGGTGTCCCTGTTTCTCGCCCGGAGCGGCGCGGTGACCCAGGGCAACACCGCCGACCCGGGAGCCGCACTGTTCACCAATGGGGTCCTTCTTTTCCTGGCCCTGCTGGAGCTGACCCCCGACCTGCTGGGGGCGGTCGCCCTGCTGTGGGGGGCCGCGCTGGCGGGAGCAATGGGTCAGCGGCTGTTCGGAGAGCGGGCGGTGGCGCTGGGCGGCCGCACCGCCGCGGGCTGCCGCATTGTGGTGCAGGCCACCGTGCTGCTGGCCGTCTTTTCCAACCTGCTGCAGCTGGCGCTGCTGGGACAGATGCGCAGCACTTCCTTTTCCGCCGACCTGCCCCTGTTCCCACTGCTGCTGGCCGGGGCGCTGTTCCTGCTGTGCCGCCTGATGGAGCAGGGCAAGGCGCTGCAGGACGACAGCGATTCCATTATATAAGAGGTGGGAAAATGGCCATCCAAGTCTGTCTCAGCCAGGTGCTGAAGGAGCGGGGCATGACCTCCAAGGAGCTGTGCGCCAAGGTGGGCATCACCGAGGCCAACCTGTCCATCCTCCGCTCCGGAAAGGCCAGCGGCGTGCGCTTCCACACCATCAACAAGATCTGTTACTACCTCGACTGCCAGGTGGGGGACATCCTCCGCTTTGACGGAAGATTGGAGGACGACGATGCGCAATAGAATGCTGATCTTGACCCTGGCCCTGACGGGGCTTTTGTCTCTGCCCGGCTGCACCCTGGCCCGCCCCGAGGCAGACAACGGCGACCAGGTCCTGTCCGACCGCTTTGCCGGACTGTATCTGGTGCGGAGGGACGCCTATGAGTCCGACCTGTTTTACGAGAACCCCAACCTGACCCAGCTGGGCAGCGCGGAGGCGGAAACGGAGCAGCTGGGCACGCTGAGCCTCCCCCGGGACGTGCTGCTGGCCGTGCGGGACGAAGGCGGAGACTGGACCTTCCCCGGTCTGGAGGGCTGGGCCCTGTTCTGCACCGAGACGGTGGAGGACGGCGCGCCGCTCTCCGCCTCGTTCACCGACCTGCTGGACGGAGAATACCACACCACCGTCGCCGACAGCGGCGTGCGCAACGAACTGAAGGGCGTACTGTACCTGGTCCCCCCGGAGGGGGCCTCCGAGCTGTGGGCCTATGAGACAGACGAGCTCTGGACCGCCTACCGGGTCTATCAGACCGCCGAGGGCCAGCCCTATCTGGACGGTACGGGGGACAGCTTCTCCGGCGGGATGGGCTCCTACACCGCTGAGGAGGAGCAGGCCTATACGCTGGGCGAGGAGACACGGTCTGAGTCGGTGCGCGTGACGGTGGAGTTGAAGACCGCCCCCCGGCTGGAGCGGGTACTGCTGCGG
The DNA here is from genome assembly GCA_944386865.1 of uncultured Oscillospiraceae bacterium. GTDB lineage: Bacteria > Bacillota > Clostridia > Oscillospirales > Oscillospiraceae > CALXCT01. Next base: position 6,440 of record CALXCT010000117.1, read on the forward strand.
CAATACGATAAAAACGGGCAGCTGCTGGACACAGCGGAAATCCCCCTGACCGGCGGGGACGCGGAGCAGGCCTGGCTGGAGGGCGCCGCCTGGGCGGTGGTGGAGGAGACGGACGCCGGGGGGAACACGGTGCGCACCGTCTTTGACCGCCCCGGGCCGGAGGAGGAGCCCGCCGTCCACACCCTGATCCTCCCCGGCGAAGACGGGGCCGGGCAGGCCATGCTGCTCTCCCTCACATAACGCCGGCTCCGCCCCCTCCCCGGGAAAACGCCCGGCGGAGGGGGCGGACGTTTCCCTGTTTTTTCCCGGCGTCTCCCCCACTGTCATTTCCGTGAAAAATACCCGGAAATTTTGCGAATATTTAGAGCAAAAAGAATTGACATTTATATGGTAAACGGATATAGTGTATCCGTTATTCGTGAAAACCCGGGCCCCGCGGGGCCGCCTGCTGTCAGGGCGCTTGCCGGGTGAATAAATCGAGGGAGCTGACAAGGTAACTTACAGGGAAATGGGGGACGACTTATGCCCAAGGAGCTGATTCGCCTGGCCGACTGCACCATGGCGTTCGACGGCGAGATCGTGCTTGACAATATCAATCTTTATATCAATGATGAGGAATTCCTCACGCTGCTCGGGCCCAGTGGGTGCGGGAAGACTACCACCCTGCGTATCATCGGTGGTTTTCAGACGCCCACCTCTGGGGATGTGTTTTTCGACGGCGTGAGGATTAATGATGTCCCGCCCCACAAGCGGGCGGTGAACACCGTGTTCCAGAAATACGCCCTGTTCCCCCACCTGAACGTATACGAGAACGTGGCCTTCGGCCTGCGCATCCCCCGGGTGGAGGAGCAGAAGGGCGCGAAGGGCAAGGTGGTCTCCCGCCGCAAGGAGAAGCTGTCCGAGGATGAGATCCGCCGCCGGGTGATGGAGATGCTGGAGATCGTCAACCTGAAGGGCTTCGAGAAGCGCTCGGTCACCTCCCTGTCCGGCGGGCAGCAGCAGCGGGTGGCCATCGCCCGGGCGCTGGTCAACCGCCCCAAGGTGCTGCTGCTGGACGAGCCCCTGGGCGCGCTGGACATGCGCCTTCGCAAGGACATGCAGAACGAGCTCAAGCGCATCCAGCAGGAGATGGGCATCACCTTCATCTACGTCACCCACGACCAGGAGGAGGCCCTGTCCATGTCGGACACCGTGGTGGTGATGGACAAGGGCCGCATCCAGCAGATCGGCACCCCCGAGGACATCTACAACGAGCCCAAAAACGCCTTC
>CALXCT010000118.1 GCA_944386865.1 uncultured Oscillospiraceae bacterium
GGACATCAAGCCCCGGGACATCATGACCGAGGCCGCCTTCCACAACGCCGAGACGGTGGACATGGCCCTGGGCTGCTCCACCAACACCATGCTCCACCTGCCCGCCATCGCCCACGAGTGCGGCATCGAGCTGGACCTGGACATGTCCAATGAGATCTCCTCCAAAACCCCCAACCTGTGCCACCTGGCCCCGGCGGGGGAGACCTACATGGAGGATCTGGAGCAGGCGGGCGGCGTGCACGCGGTGATGAAGGAGCTGACCAAGAAGGGCCTGCTGGACACCTCGGTGATGACCTGCACGGGCAAGACCCTGGGGGAGAATCTGGATGGCGTGGTCAACCGCGACCCGGAGCTCATCCGGCCCATCGAGAATCCCTACTCCCAGGACGGCGGCATCGCGGTGCTCAAGGGCAACCTGGCCCCCGAGGGCTGCGTGGTCAAGCGCTCCGCCGTGGCCCCCGAGATGATGCGCCACACCGGCCCCGCCCGAGTGTTCAACAGCGAGGAGGAGGCCATCGAAGCCATCTACGCCGGCAAGATCGTGGCGGGCGATGTGGTGGTCATCCGCTATGAGGGCCCCAAGGGCGGCCCCGGTATGCGGGAGATGCTCAACCCCACCAGCGCCATCTGCGGCATGGGCCTGGGGGAGAGCGTGGCCCTCATCACCGACGGGCGCTTCTCCGGCGCCACCCGGGGCGCCTCCATCGGCCACGTCTGCCCCGAGGCCGCTCAGGGCGGCACCATCGCCCTGGTGGAGGAGGGGGATATCATCTCCATCGACATCCCCGCCTGCTCCATCACTCTGGAGGTGGACGAGGCCACCCTGGCCGCCCGGAAGGCCAAGTGGGTCTGCCCGGAGCCCAAGATCAAGACGGGCTACCTGGCTCGCTATGCCAAGCTGGTCACCTCCGCTGCCCGGGGCGCGGTGCTGGAGTAAGCCCCGCCGCGTCTTGATCTTGACCGCCCGCCAGGGCGCACAAGCGTTTTCGGGCACCGAAAACCTTGGCACAGGCGGAATTCATTTCCGCCGAGCAGGATGACCCCCATGGGCGCCGCCCATGGGGCAAGACGGGCTACCTGGCCCGCTACGCCAAGCTGGTCACCTCCGCCGCCCGGGGCGCGGTGCTGGAGTAAGCATCCCCCGGCTGTGTCAAATCAAAATATGGAGGCCGTCCCATGAGGGACGGCCTCCGTTCGTCTGTCAAAGGTCCGGTCAGCCCAGCATCTCCCGGTACTCCTCCGCCGCTGCCACCCGGCCCACCGCCGACAGGGACAGCCGGTCGAACCGGAACAATTCCTGGGCCAGCTCGTGGACCTGCTCCCGGGTCACCGCGTCGTACCCCGCCAGGATCTCGTCCGGGCTGTCCACCCGGCCCAGCAGCAGCTCCGAGCGGCCCAGGTGGCTCATCCGCGCCTGGACCGACTCCAGACCCATGAGCAGGTTGGCCTTGCACTGCTCCCGGGTGCGGTCCAGCTCCTCGGCGGCGGGGCCGTGGTCGGCCAGATCGCACACCACGGCCCGGATGGTGTCCAGCGCCCGGGCCTCGGTCTCCCGCCCCAGGGCGGTGTAGATGCCCAGCATGCCCACGTCGGCGTGGTCGGCGTTGTAGGCGTAGGTGGTATAGCACAGCCCCCGCTTCTCCCGCACCTCCTGGAACAGGCGGGAGGACATCCCGCCCCCCAGGATGTTCACCAGCAGCTGCAGCTGGTAGCGCCGGGGGTGGTTCCAGTCCAGCGCCGGGAAGGAGAGGGTCAGGTGGTTCTGCTCGATGGCCTTGCGCCGGACGGTGAAGGCGGGGGTGTAGCCCGCCGGGCGGCAGACGGGGGCGGGCCGGTCGGGCAGGGCGGAAAAGCGCTGCTTCAGCGCCCGCACCGACTCCCGGGTGAAGCTGCCCGCCAGGGCCACCACGACGGCCCGGGAGCCGTAGTGGTTCTCCCGGAAGTCCCGCAGCCACTCCCCCGTCATCTTCTCCAGGGTGGAGCGCCGGCCCAGGATGGGCCGGGCCAGGGAGCTGCCCCGGTACACCGCCGTGGCCAGCCGCTCGGCGCACAGGTCCTCGGGGGTGTCCTCGTACATGTCGATCTCCTCCAGGATCACCCCCCGCTCGGTGACCACGTCCTCCTCGGCAAAGCGGGAGGCGAAGAACATGTCGCACAGGATGTCCGCCGCCCGGTCCAGGTGGCGGTCCAGGCAGCGGGCATAGAAGCAGGTGCTCTCCTTGGTGGTGTAGGCGTTCACCTGGCCGCCGATGGCGTCCATCTCCATGGCCAGCTGCTGGGCGGTGCGGGTCCGGGTGCCCTTGAAGGTCATGTGCTCGATGAAGTGGGCCGCGCCGCTCTCCTCCGCCTTCTCGTGGCGGGAGCCCGCGCCCACAAAGATGCCCAGGGCGGCGGTGCGGGCGCCGGGGATACGCTCGGTGAGCAGGCGCACGCCGTTGGGCAGGGTGATGGTCTGATGCATATGGAATCCTCTTTCCGGCAAAATCTGACCTCAGTATAGCAGAAAGGCGGCCCCGCGTCCAGCGGGACCGCCCTTCTGTCAGATTTTTGCCGCGCCCCTCAGCCCCCCGCCGGGGAGGCCGGGGCGCTCAGGGACCCGTCGGGCGAGACGCCGCCCAGCTCCAGGGATGCCGTGCGGCCGTAGTTGTCCCGGGCCACGGCGGTCAGCTCTACGGTCTCGTCCTCCCCGCAGGGGACGGTCAGGCCGCTCAGCACCAGCGCGAACTGGCTGCCGTCCTCCCACCGGTCGGTGCACTCCATTTCAAGAGTCTTCCACACCCGGTCCCCCCGGCGGATCTGCAGGGTGCACGACTCCACCTGGGGCGGGTCCTCCGCCGTCCAGAGCATCTTGGCAAAGTGCATCACGTGCGCCTCGTAGCCGGTAAAGACGATGCCGCCCGCCTCCTCGCTGTAAGACCAGCCGCCGCCGCTCTCCCCGTTCAGGATCAGGGAGGTGTTCTCCGCCAGGTCGGAAAACTCCTCCACGCCGGTCAGCTCCTCGGTCTGCCGCTCTCCGTCCGCCTGGAAGGTCACATAGTATCGAAGCCCGTCCACCAGGGGCAGGGTGAACTCCGCCCGGCGGGTCAGCCCGTCGGCGGCGGGCTCCAGCGGCCAGCTCCAGCTGTCCTCCCCGCCGGTCACCGTCAGGGCCATGCTCTCCCCCTCCTGGGCGGACTTGGGGGTGACCTGCACCGAAAGCTCCGCCGTGCCCGCCTGAAGGTCCAGCTGTTCCATGCGCAGCTCGCTGTTCACCAGCCGGCTGGCCTGGCTGGCCAGGGACTGCTCCACCTGCCGGGTGATAGACTGGATCTGGCTGTTCACACTGGACTGGTTGGCGTCCACCCGGCTGACCTGGGACTGGAGATTGCCCAACTGGGACTGCAGGGTGCGGATGCTGCTCTCCACCTGGGCCGCGGCGAACAGCACCAGCACCGCGGCCGCCACCCAGGGCCAGCGCCGCCTGGGGGCGGGGGCGGGCCGGGCTGCGACATAGCGCCGCAGCACCTCCTCCGCCAGGTGGGCGGCCCGGTCCGCCTGATCCCCGGGCGCTCCGTCCTCTCCGTCTCCCGCCCCGGTCTCCCGCTCCGGCGGCGGCTCCTCCACCCCCAACAGCTGGCCCACCGGGATGGAGAACAGGCGGCTCAGGGCGATGAGCTTCTCCACCTCGGGCAGGGCCGCGTCCGACTCCCATTTGCTGATGGCCTGGCGGGAGACCCCCATGGCCTCCCCCAGCTCCTCCTGGGACATGCCCCGTTCCTTTCTCAACTGCGCGATCCGCTGACCGATGGTCATGCTCACCGCCTCCTTTCTCCCTCACCCTACTGTCAGGAGGCGCTTTTGACCACCAACCGGAGGATGCGTTTTGTCAACTTAAGGTTGCAGCCTCTGGGGCGCAAGGGGTCTGCGGTCTGAACGCCAGCACCGCGCAGCTGTGCGGCTCCAGAGTGAGGGACCAGCCCTCCCCCCGCCGGGCCAGACGTCCCCCGCCCAGCAGCACCGCCGGCTCGTCCCGTCCCTCCAGGACCAGGGCGGCGGGGCGCTCCCCTGCGTTGCAGGCGCACAGCAGCCGCTCTCCCTCCGCCTCCCGGTAAAAGGCCAGCAGGCGGCCCCGGGCGGCGGCGTACCAGATCTCCCCCCGGCGCAGGGCGGGATGCTCCCGGCGCAGGCGGCCCAAGGCACGGAACCAGTCCAGCAGCTCCCCGTCCTCCCCTCCCCAGGGGTAGGTGCGGCGGTTGAAGGGGTCCTCGAAGCCCTCCATCCCCGCCTCATCCCCGTAGTAGAGGGTGGGCGAGCCGGGGAAGCAGTACAGAAGCGCCGCCCCCGC
>CALXCT010000119.1 GCA_944386865.1 uncultured Oscillospiraceae bacterium
AAGGCCGCTGACTAAGGAGGAACTGCAAGATGGAAAGAACTTCTTCCCGCAAGACCAGAGTCGGCCTGGTCGTTTCCGACAAGCTGGATAAGACGATCGTCGTGGCCGTCGCCGACCGTGTGGCCCACCCCCTGTACAAGAAGATCGTCAAGAGAACGTACAAACTCAAGGCCCATGACGAGAACAACGTCTGCCACGTCGGCGACCGCGTGCGCGTCATGGAGACTCGTCCCCTCTCCCACGACAAGCGCTGGAGACTGGTCGAGATCATCGAAAAGGTGAAGTAAGGAGGTGCCGATAGATGATCCAGGAAGAAACTCTGCTGAAGGTTGCTGACAATACCGGCGCCAAGGTGCTCAAGACCATCCGGATCCTGGGTGGCTCCCGCCGCAAGTACGGCAACATCGGCGACGTGGTCGTGGCCTCCGTCCGGAAGGCCGCGCCCGGCGGCCAGGTGAAGAAGGGCGACGTGGTCAAGGCCGTCATCGTCCGCTCCGCCTTTGGCGTGCGCCGTGCGGACGGCTCCTATGTCCGCTTTGACGAGAACGCCGCTGTCATCATCAAGGACGACAAGACCCCCCAGGGCACCCGCATCTTTGGCCCGGTGGCCCGCGAGCTTCGGGATAAGGACTATCTGCGCATCCTGTCTCTGGCTCCCGAAGTGATTTAAGGAGGGCAACGAGATGAAAAGAATGAACATCAAAAAAGGCGATCAGGTGATCGTTCTCTCCGGCAAAGATGTCGGCAAGACGGGCGAGGTCGTCGCCGTCCTGCCCAAGGAGAGCAAGGTCATCGTTGAGGGCGTCAACGTCTGCTTCCGCCATCAGAAGGCGCGCAAGCAGGGCGAGGAGTCCGGTATCGTCAGAAAGAGCTGCCCGATCTACGCCTGCAAGGTGATGCGCGTGTGCCCCAAGTGCGGAAAGCCCACCAAGGCGGCCAGCAAGATCGAGGGCGGCAAGAAGGTCCGCATCTGCAAGAAGTGCGGCGCTGAAATCTGAGAAAGGAGCGTAAGACTGAAATGCCTACTTTGAAGGATAAGTACACGCAGGAAGTCGCTCCTGCTCTGATGCAGAAGTTTGGCTACAAGTCTGTGATGGAGATCCCCCGTCTGGACAAGATCGTCGTCAACGTCGGTTGCAGCGAGGGCCGCGAGAACCCCAAGGTGCTCGACAATGTCGTGCGCGACCTGGCCGCGATCACCGGCCAGAAGGCCGTGGTCTGCAAGGCCAAGAAGAGCGTGGCCAACTTCAAGCTGCGTGAGGGCATGCCCATCGGCGCGAAGGTCACCCTGCGCCAGGACAAGATGTGGGAGTTCCTCGACCGCCTGTTCAACATCGCGCTCCCCCGCGTGCGTGACTTCCGCGGCATCAGCGCCGATTCCTTTGACGGCCGCGGCAACTACGCCCTCGGCGTGAAGGAGCAGCTGATCTTCCCCGAGATCGAGTACGATAAGATCGACAAGATCCGCGGTATGGACATCGTGATGGTCACCACCGCCAAGACCGACGAAGAGGCCCGCGAGCTGCTCACCCAGCTCGGCGCCCCGTTCGCGAAGTGAGGGAGGAGAACAGAACATGGCAAAGACTTCTATGAAGCTCAAGCAGCAGCGCACCCCCAAGTTTTCCACCCGCCGCTACAACCGCTGCAAGCTGTGCGGCCGTCCGCACGCCTATCTGCGTGACTACGGTATCTGCCGTATCTGCTTCCGCGAGCTGGCCTACAAGGGCCAGATCCCCGGCGTGAAGAAGGCGTCCTGGTAACCGGGACACCCCCCACAAGTCCACAGATTCTGTCCAGGAAGGGGTCGAAATTCGGCCCCTTCCTGAAAGAATCTTTCCACGCATCCGTGTGTATACGGATAAAAAAGCTTGAAACCCCTGTGGTTTCGGGATATAATTAGATGGTTGCGCTTCCGGAGGACGATTTTTCCGGAGAGACGCGGCAAAAACCATGGTAACCGGTCCGGGACGGGAGCAGCGCTTCCGTCCATGGGCTTGTTATAACGGCGCCTCCGGGCGCCGGTCCCCCGGAACGGGGAAAGGCGGACAACAGGTCGGGGCTGCCCATTACCTGCACCTCGATACCTTTCCGTCTCTACGGGCAGCGCCCGTAATCTGAAAGAGGAGGTAACACTCATGCAAATCACCGATCCTATTGCGGATATGCTCACCCGCATCCGCAACGCGAACAACGCCAAGCATGATACTGTGGATGTGCCTGCTTCCAACATGAAGAAGTCCATCGCGCAGATCCTGCTGGACGAGGGCTACATCAAGAGCTTCCAGCTCATTGATGACGGCACTCAGGGCGTGATCCGCATCACCCTGAAGTATGGACCCGGCAAGGAGAAGGTCATCTCCGGCCTGCGCCGTGTGTCCAAGCCCGGCCTGCGCGTCTATGCCGGCGCCGGCGAGCTGCCCCGCGTCCTGCGCGGCCTGGGCATCGCGATCGTATCCACCTCTAAGGGCGTCATGACCGACAAGGCTGCTCGCGCGGCCAATGTCGGCGGTGAGGTCCTGGCGTTCGTTTGGTAAGGAGGGTATCGAAAATGTCAAGAATTGGTAGAGCCCCCATTACCGTGCCCGCCGGCGTGGAAGTGAAGATCGAGGCGAACAATCTGGTGACCGTGAAGGGTCCCAAGGGCACCCTGTCCCGTCAGCTGCACCCCGCCATGGGCATTGCCATGGAGGGCAATGAGATCCATGTGACCCGTCCCAACGACCTGAAGGAGAACCGCTCCCTGCACGGCCTGACCCGCACCCTGGTGAACAACATGGTCATCGGTGTGACGGAGGGCTTCAAGAAGGAGCTGGACGTGAACGGCGTTGGCTACCGTGTGGCCATGGAGGGCAACAAGCTGGTCATGAACCTGGGCTTCTCCCATCAGGTGATCGTGGAGCAGCCCGAGGGCATCACCATCGAGGCCCCCAACCCCAACAAGATCGTCATCAGCGGCTGCGACAAGCAGCAGGTGGGCCAGTTCGCCGCCGAAGTGAGAGAGAAGCGTCCGCCTGAGCCTTATAAGGGCAAGGGCATCAAGTATACTGACGAGGTCATCCGCCGCAAGGTCGGTAAGACCGGCGCCAAGAAGTAAGGAGGTGTGCCACTATGATCAACAGACCTGATACCCGTTCCCAGCGCATCAAGCGCCATAAGAGAGTGCGCGCCAAGATTTCCGGCACGCCCGAGCGTCCCCGCCTGAATGTGTTCCGCAGCGAGACCAACATCTACGCCCAGATCATCGACGATGTCAACGGCGTGACCCTGGTCTCCGCGTCTTCCCTGGAGAAGGACTTCTCCTGCGACGGCACTAAGACCGACGCTGCCAAGCAGGTCGGCCTGACCGTGGCCGAGCGTGCCAAGGCCAAGGGCATCGAGAATGTGGTGTTCGACCGCGGCGGCTATATCTATCACGGCCGCGTGAAGGCCCTGGCCGAGGGCGCCCGCGAGGGCGGCCTGCAGTTCTGAGGGAGGAGGAAATAAAGAATGGCTCGTTTTGAAAAAGAACCCAGCGAGTACCTGGAGAAGGTCGTCTCGCTCAACCGCGTGTCCAAGACCGTCAAGGGCGGCCGCATCTTCAAGTTCGCCGCGCTGGCCGTGGTGGGCAACGAGAAGGGCAAGGTCGGCTTCGGCCTGGGCAAGGCCGCCGAGGTGCCCGAGGCCATCCGCAAGGGCATCGCGGCCGCCAAGCAGAACCTGGTTGACATCACCCTGTCCGGCACCACCATCCCCCACGAGGTGCTGGGCGAGTTCGGCGCCGGCCGCGTGCTGCTCAAGCCCGCCGCCCCCGGTACCGGCGTGATCGCCGGCGGTCCTGTCCGTGCCGTGCTGGAAGCTGCCGGCATCAAGGACATCCGCACCAAGTGCCTGCGCTCCAACAACCCGCAGAACGTGGTCGCCGCCACCATGGAGGGCCTGAAGTCCCTGCGTGGTCCCGAGGAAGTGGCCCGCATCCGCGGCAAGAGCGTGGACGAGATCGTGGGTTAAGGAGGGCTTTACAAATGGCAAAGCTGAACATCAAACTGGTCAAGAGCCTGAACGGCCGGATCGCCCAGCACAAGGCGACCGCCGAGGCCCTGGGCCTGCGCAAGATTGGCGACACCACCGTGCAGCCTGACAACGAGGCTACCCGGGGCAAGATCGCCCAGATCGGCTATCTGCTCCAGGTGGCCGAGGAACAGTAAGGAGGTGCGCGACAATGAATCTGCATGAACTGTCTCCCGCCGCCGGCTCCAACAAGCCGTCCTACCGCAAGGGCCGGGGCGCCGGCTCCGGCAACGGCAAGACCGCCGGCCGCGGCCACAAGGGCCAGTGGGCCCGTTCCGGCGGCGGTGTCCGCGCCGGCTTTGAGGGCGGCCAGATGCCTCTGGCCCGCCGCCTGCCCAAGCGCGGCTTCAACAACATTTTCGCCAAGCGCCTGGAGGGCGTGAACGTCTCCTCCCTGGAGAAGTTTGAGGACGGCGCCGTGGTCACCGCCCAGGCCCTGCTGGACAAGGGCGTGCTCTCCAAGTGCGAGTACGGCGTCAAGATCCTGGGCAACGGCCGGCTGACCAAGAAGCTGACCGTCCAGGCCTCCGCCTTCTCCGCTTCCGCCAAAGAGAAAATCGAAGCTGCAGGTGGTACGGTGGAGGTGGTCTGATCATGATCGAGACCATCCGCAATGCCTGGAAGATCCCCGAGCTGCGCAAGAAGATCATGTTCACCATCTTCGTGCTGCTCATCTTCCGGCTGGGCTCCGCGGTCCCCGTCCCCTTCATTGACGCGGATATGCTGGGCGACTACCTCAACAGCAACAGCAACACCATCCTGGGCCTGATGAGCGCCATGAGCGGCACGGCCTTCACCTACGCCACCGTGTTCGCCCTGGGCGTGCAGCCCTATATCAACAGCTCCATCATCATCCAGCTGCTGACTGTGGCCATCCCTCCCCTGGAGCGTCTGGCCAAGGAGGGCGGCGAGGAGGGCCGCAAGAAGATCGCGGCCATCACCCGCTACACCACCGTGGCCATCGCCCTGATCCAGGGCTTCGGCTACTACACCCTGGTCAACAGCAACGGCATGGTGGTCACCAACGGCACCAGCCCCATCTGGGCGGCCATCGTCATCATCCTGTCCTTCACCGCGGGCTCCGCCTTCGTGATGTGGCTGGGTGAGCAGATCACCGAGTTCGGCATCGGCAACGGCATCTCCATCATCCTGTTCGCCGGCATCATCTCCCGCGTGCCCCACGCGGTGACCTATATGTATGAGGGTATCCGCAACTGGAGCATGGACAGCCTGGCCGGCGTGACCGGGATCTTCCGCCTGCACCCCCTGGGCGCGGTGGGCATCGTGATCGGCATGCTGCTGCTGGTGGTCCTGATCGTCTTCATCAGCAATTCCGAGCGCCGCCTGCCCGTGCAGTACGCCAAGCGGGTGGTGGGCCGGAAGATGTACGGCGGCCAGGCCAGCCACATCCCCATGAAGGTGAATATGTCCGGCGTCATGCCCATCATCTTCGCCCAGTCCATCGCGTCCCTGCCCGCCACCATCGGGGCCTTCGTGCCCTCTGCTCAGGTGGAAGGCAGCGGCTGGAACACCTTCCTGACCATCTTCGACACCAACGGCCTGATCTACGCCGTGGTGTACTTCCTGCTGATCGTGTTCTTCAGCTACTTCTACGCCAGCATGCAGTTCAACCCCGTTGAGGTGGCCAACAACCTGAAGAAGAACGGCGGCTTCATTCCCGGCTTCCGTCCCGGCAAGCCCACCGCCGACTTCATCAGCAAGGTGCTCTCCAAGATCACCATGTTCGGCGCCCTGTATCTGGCCATCATCGCGCTGGCCCCCATCGTGACCAGTAACCTGATCGGTGTGTACGCCCTGTCCATCGGCGGCACCTCCGTCATCATCGTGGTGGGCGTTGCCCTTGAGACCGTCAAGCAGATGGAGGCCCAGATGCTGATGCGTCACTACAAGGGATTCCTTGAGTAAGGCGGCGATTCGCTGATGAAAATGATCATGTTGGGCGCGCCCGGGGCCGGTAAGGGCACCCAGGCCGAGATCCTCAGCAAGGAGCTGAACATCCCCACCATCTCCACCGGCAACATCCTGCGCGCGGCCGTGAAGAACGGCACCCCGGTGGGGCTGGAAGCCAAGAAGTATATGGACGCGGGCAAGCTCGTTCCCGACGATGTCATCATCGGCATCGTCGCGGAGCGGCTGGCCCAGCCCGACTGTGCCAACGGTTTCATCCTGGACGGCGTGCCCCGCACCATCCCCCAGGCCGAGGCGCTGGAGGCGGCGGGCGTCCAGTTCGACAACGTGCTCTCCCTGGAGGTGGCCGACGAGGTCATCGAGGAGCGCATGACCGGCCGGCGCACCTGCCATGCCTGCGGCGCCACCTACCACATCCACAGCGCCCCGTCCAAGGTGGAGGGCGTGTGCGACAAGTGCGGCGGCGCGCTGGAGCAGCGCAAGGACGACCTGCCTGAGACCGTCAAGCAGCGCCTGGCGGTGTACCACGCCGAGACCGAGCCCCTGAAGGACTTCTATGAGAAGCGGGGCCTGGTGCGCAGCGTGGAGAACCGTCCCACCATCGAGGAGACCACCCAGGCGGTGCTTCAGGCGCTGGGGCTGTAAGCCATGGAACTGATCTCCATCAAATCTCCCAGCGAGATCGAGAAAATGCGCCGGGCAGGGAGGATTACCGCGGCGGCCCGCGCCCTTGCGGGCAAAATGGTACTCCCCGGCGTGACAACCCTTGAGATAGATACTGCAGTGCGCAAGTTCATCCGGAGCCAGGGCGGGGAACCCTCCTTCCTGGGCTACGCCGGCTATCCCGGCTCGGCGTGCATCTCGGTGAACGACGAGGTCATCCACGGCATCCCCTCCAAGAAGGTGGTGCTGAAGGAGGGCGACATCGTCAGCGTGGACGTGGGGGCCTGTGTGGACGGCTTCCACGGCGACTGCGCCGCCACCTACCCCTGCGGGAAGGTGAGCCCCGAGGCGGAGCGCCTGATCGCCGTCACAGAGCAGAGCTTCTGGGAGGGCATCAAGTTCGCCCGCGTCGGTTACCGGGTGTCCGACATCTCCCACGCGGTCCAGCAGTATGTGGAAGCCCAGGGCTTCTCTCTGGTGCGGGACTATGTGGGCCACGGTGTGGGCGCCAAGCTCCATGAGCCGCCCGAGGTGCCCAACTTCGGCCCGGCGGGCCACGGCCCCCGCCTCATGGCGGGGATGACCCTGGCGGTGGAGCCCATGGTGAACCAGGGCACCTGGGAAGTCAAAGTGATGAAGGACGGCTGGACCGTCAAGACCCTGGACGGGAAGCTGGCCGCCCATTACGAGAACTCCATCCTGATCACCGACGGTGAGCCTGAGATCCTCACCGTGGCGGAGGAGTGAGCCCATGCAAGAGGAGACCGGCCGGATCGTACAGTCCACCGCCGGACACGACAAGGGCGAGCTGTTCTGCGTGGTGGGCGTGCAGGAGCCGTATCTGCTGCTTGCCGACGGCAGGCGCAGAAAGGGCGCGTCGCCCAAGCGGAAGAAGCGGGCCCATGTCCGGTTCCTGGAGTTGGAGGGCTTCGACCATCCGGCCCTTCGGGAGCTGAACACAGGCAACAGTCCGTCAGACCGGGCACTGAGAATTGCTCTGGCTGCCTTTAAGGGAGGTAATCACACTTGGCAAAAGACGATATGATCGAGCTGGAGGGCATTGTTACCGAGGCACTGCCCAATACCACATTCCATGTGGATATCGGCAATGGTCACATCATCCTGGCTCATATTTCCGGCAAGCTGCGCATGAACTTCATCCGCATCCTGCCCGGGGATAAGGTGACAGTCCAGATGTCCCCCTACGACCTGACCAGAGGTCGTATTACCTGGAGAAGCAAGTAACAACGACCGGCTGCGTCGGGGCCTTGCCCCCGCGCGCCGGGGCCATCAGGCATTCAGGAGGTATAGAAACAATGAAAGTAAGACCGTCCGTGAAGCCCATGTGCGAGAAGTGCAAGATCATCAAGCGCAAGGGCAAAGTCATGGTAATTTGCGAGAATCCCAAGCATAAGCAGAGACAAGGTTAATGGAGGTGCGTAGATAATATGGCTCGTATTGCCGGTATTGATTTGCCGAAGGACAAGCGGATCGAGATTGGTCTGACCTACATCTTCGGCATTGGGCGCACCAGCGCCAACGAGATCCTGAAGAAGACCGGGATCAACCCTGACACCCGCGTGAAGGATCTGACGGAAGAGGAAGAGGCCAAGCTGCGTGAGTGCATCGCCCACGAGTACACCGTGGAGGGCGATCTGCGCCGCAACGTCGCCATGGATATCAAGCGCCTGACCGAGATCGGCTGCTACCGCGGGATCCGCCACCGCAAGGGCCTGCCTGTGCGCGGCCAGCGTTCCAAGACCAACGCCCGCACCCGCAAGGGTCCCAAGAAGACCATCGCCAACAAGAAGAAGTAAGGAGGGATATTGAATGGCTACTGCTAAGAACGCTGCCGGCAAGAAGGCAGTCACCAGAAAGCGCCGTGAGCGCAAGGTCGTGGAGAAGGGTCAGGTTCATATCCGCTCCTCCTTCAACAACACCATGGTCACCGTGACCGACGCGCAGGGCAACGCTCTGTCCTGGGCCTCCTCCGGCGGCCTGGGCTTCCGCGGTTCCCGCAAGTCCACCCCCTTCGCCGCCCAGTCCGCGGCTGAGACCGCCGCCAAGGCCGCCATGGAGTACGGCCTGAAGAGCGTCGAAGTGTACGTCAAGGGCCCCGGCGCCGGCCGTGAGGCCGCCATCCGCGCCCTGCAGGCCGTGGGCCTGGAAGTGACCCTGATCAAGGACTGCACTCCCGTGCCCCACAATGGCTGCCGTCCTCCCAAGAGAAGACGCGTCTAATCTAAAGAAGGAGGAAAAGAAATTATGGCTAAGAATATGCAGCCTGTGGCCAAGCGCTGCAAGGCTCTGGGCATCTCCCCCGCCGTGATGGGCTACTCCAAGAAGGAGACCAACCGCAACCCCGGCGGCCAGATGCGCAAGAAGAAGAGTGAGTACGCCACTCAGCTGACCGAGAAGCAGAAGGTCAAGTTCGTCTACGGCATCCTGGAGAAGCAGTTCCATATGTACTATGAGAAGGCTTCCCGCATGCCCGGCAAGACCGGCGAGAACCTGCTGGTGCTGGTGGAGCGCCGCCTGGACAACGTGGTGTACCGCCTGGGCTTCGCCATGACCCGCCGCGAGGCCCGTCAGTTGGTGAACCACGCCCACTTCACCGTCAACGGCAAGAAGGTGAACATCCCCTCCTACCTGGTCAAGCCCGGCGACGTGATCGAGGTCCGGGAGCAGAGCCGCGGCTCCGTGAAGTTCAAGCGCCTGACCGGCGAGGACGCCGTGATGGTCACCCTGCCCCAGTGGCTGGAGCGGGAGAAGAACAGCCTGAAGGGCACTGTGACCAAGCTGCCCGTGCGCGAGGATATCGATATGCCCATCGAGGAGCACCTCATCGTCGAGCTGTACTCCAAGTAACACCGACCCTCATAGATCTGGTGAGCTGAACCGAACGGCCGGCCGCTGGCCCGCCGCTATGAAAAGGAGGGTAAACACATGGTTGAAATCGAGAAGCCTCGCATCGAATGCTTGGAGAATCCTGGCGACAGCACCTATGGGAAGTATGTGGTGGAGCCGCTGGAGCGGGGGTACGGCACGACCCTGGGCAACTCCCTGCGCCGCATCCTGCTGTCCTCCCTGCCCGGAACGGCGGTCACCTCCATCAAGATCGCCGGTGTTCAGCACGAGTTTTCCACCATCCCCGGCGTGAAGGAGGACGTGACCGAGATCGTCCTGAACATCAAGGGGATCATCGCCAAGCTGCACAGCGAAGGCGTGAAGACCGTCTATATCGAGGCCACCGGTCCCTGCGTCGTCACCGCCGGCAACATCAAGGCGGACGCCGAGGTGGAGATCCTCAACCCCGATCTGCACATCGCCACTCTGGATGCCGACGCCACTCTGAGCATGGAGCTGACTCTGTCTCACGGCCGGGGCTACGTGCCCGCCGACAAGAATAAGAGCGCCCAGAACATCATCGGCGTGATCCCCGTGGACTCCATCTACACCCCCGTGCGCAAGGTCAACTACACTGTGGAGAACACCCGTGTGGGCGACCTGACCGACTTCGACAAGCTGACGCTGGAGATCTGGACCAACGGGACCATCGATGCCCGGGACGCCGTCTCCCTGGGCGCGCGCATCCTGTGCGACCACTTCACCCTGTTCACCGACCTGTCGGAGACCATGGGCAGCAAGTCCACGGTGGTGGAGAAGGCGGAAGCCCAGCGGGACAAGGTGCTGGAGCTGACCATCGAGGAGCTGGACCTGTCGGTCCGGTCCTTCAACTGCCTCAAGCGCGCCAACATCAACACGGTGGAGGATCTGATCTCCAAGACCGAGGACGAGATGATGAAGGTGCGCAATCTGGGCCGCAAGAGCCTGGAGGAGGTCATCAACAAGCTGGCTATGATGGGCCTGAGTCTGGCCAGCGAGAACGACTGATAGAAGGCAGTCCGGCGGCACGTAACGATCCCCGCCGGATACGGGCCAAGCCCGATGCCCGCAAGGGACGCCTTCGGGACGCAGGCGCCCACGCGCCCGTCCGGGACGAATTGAAAACGGATTTCGCTGTGCGAAAGTCCATAAGGAGTAGTGTGAGATGTCTCATTATCGTAAGCTCGGCCGTACCAGTGACCAGCGCCGCGCCATGCTGCGCGCCATGGTGACCTATCTGTTTGAGAACGGCCAGATCAAGACCACCGTCACCCGCGCCAAGGAAGTTGCTCCCGTCGCCGAGAAGCTGATCACCCTGGCCAAGCACAGCGACCTGGCCAATTACCGCCAGGCCCTGGCCTTCATCACCAAGGAGGATGTGGCCAAGAAGCTGTTTGACGAGATCGGCCCCAAGTACGCCGACCGCAACGGCGGCTACACCCGCATCGTCCGTCTGGGCGCCCGCCGCGGCGACGCCGCCGAGATGGCGATCATCCAGCTGGTGTAAGACGACCCAAGGCTCAAAGCCCCCGTCCCTCTCGGGACGGGGGCTTTTTTGCGCCGCCGCGGCTGGGAAGCGGAACCCCGCGGGCGCGCTGCGGAGCGGGCCACGCGGGGGGAGAGGGGGCGGCGGAAGGAGCGGACCGCCGCATTCTCGCGGAGGCGAGGGAATTGAGGTCCGCGACGACGCGGCTGAGATGGCGATATCCGGCCGGCGCCGCCCCAGCCGGGGCCGGCGGCCCGTTTCAGGCAGAAAAAGTCCCCGCTCCATGACAGAGCGGGGACAGAAGATGCGCTCAGGAAAATCGGGGAGGAGGCAGACAGTCCCCATGCCGGCGCCGGTCTCAGGACAGCCCGATGGCCTGACTGACGGGCAGGGAGAACACGATGCCCCTGCCGGGGGTCTTCAGGCCGGCGGTCTCGCTGATGGCCTGCATCACGGCCCGGCGGGTGGCGCTGTCCACCACCATGAAGACCACCTCTTTTTCCGCCTGCACCGAGATGCCCAGGAACTGCTCCACTTCCTCCCGGGCGATGCCCCGGGCGTTGAGCACGGTGCCGCCCCGGGCGCCCACCTGGCGGGCAGCGTCCATGACCAGGTTGGTGTAGCCGTGGTTGATCACGGTGACCACCACCTCGAACTTACCCTTCTCCTCCTGCTCCTTCATGGGTTGAACCTCCTTTTCCTGTCCGGCCTGCCGGCCGCAGGTGACCATGTGATATGCCTTGCTGCCGATGCTGGTCAGCGGGACGGAGAACACGATCCCCTTGCCGGGGTAGCGCATCTGCATCCGGTCGGCCAGCCGCTCCATCAGACCACGGACCCGGTCGGCGGTGATCAGGCAGAACACCGTCTCCTTTTTCGTCTCGCCCAGACCCAGCAGGTCCAGCATCTCTGTGCGCGCGGTGCCGTGGCACACGCTGACCAGGTGGGCCAGCACGCCCTCCTCCTGGCACAGGCGCACCACCTTTTCACACTTGCCGCTGTCCACCACGGCCACCACCGCGTGGATGGCGCAGGCTGCGCATTTAATCTCTGCCATCCGCGTCGTCCTCCTCTGTGGGCAATTCGAGGATCACGTCCTCGTCGTCCAGGCCGGGCAGCTCCACCGGGGTCTCGGCCGCCGGCTCGGCCTGCGCGCCCCGGGCGGAGCGCAGCCGCAGCTGGTGGATGAGGCCCAGGGCCTGTATGGTGATCAGGGGCGTCATGGCCACCATGGCCACGATGCCGAAGGCGTCGGTGAGGACATTGCCCCCCAGGGCCTCGCAGGCCCCCATGGCGAAGGGGAGCAGGAAGGTGGTGGTCATGGGGCCGCTGGCCACGCCGCCCGAGTCGAAGGCGATGCCGGTGAACAGCCGGGGCACGAAGAAGGTCATGACCAGGGCCAGGGCGTAGCCGGGGATGAGCAGCCAGTAGATGGAGATGCCGGTGAGCACCCGAACCATGGCCAGCCCCACGGACACGGCCACGCCGATGGACAGGGAGAGCATCATGGCCCGCTGGGAGATGCCGCCGTCGGTGATGGACTCCACCTGGCGGTTGAGCACGTGGACGGCGGGCTCGGCGGTGACGATGAAGTAGCCCACCAGCATGCCAACGGGGACCAGCACCGCGGCCTTCCCGGTGGAAGCCAGGGCGCCGCCCAGGTAGTAGCCTGCGGGCATGAAGCCCACGTTCACCCCCGTGAGGAACAGGGCCAGGCCCAGGTAGGTGTAGACGAAGCCGACGCCGATCTTCTCCAGCTGCAGCTTGTGGAACCGGCGGAAGACCAGCTGGAACACGGCGCAGAACAGCACGATGGGCAGCAGGGCCACCAGGACCTCCTCCAGGTAGGCGGGCAGCTCCACCAGGAAGGCCCGGGCCAGGTCCTGGCTCGTGGCCACGTCTGGCATCCGGATGGGGGTGTAGCCCGGGTCGCCGCCCCGGTAGAAGATGCCCAGCAGCAGCACCGCCAGGATGGGGCCGATGGAGCACAGGGCCACCAGGCCGAAGCTGTCGTCCTGGGCACCCTTGTCGCCGCGGACGGAGGCCAGGCCCACGCCCAGCGCCATGATGAAGGGGACGGTGATGGGGCCGGTGGTGACGCCGCCCGAGTCAAAGGCCACCGACACGAACTCGCTGGGCACGAAGGCGGACAGCAGGAACACGATGAGATAGAAAATGAGCAGCAGCACCGGCAGGCTGATGCGGTAGAGGGTGCGCAGCATGGCCAGCACGAAGAACAGACCCACGCCCACGGCCACCGTGAGGATGAGCACCATGTTGGGGATGGAGGGCACCTGGGTGGCCAGCACCTGCAGGTCGGGCTCGGCCATGGTGATGAGCACGCCGATGACCAGAGTGATGAGGATGACCACGCTCAGCCGCTTGGTTTTGGGCAGCTGGGCACCGATGCCGTCTCCCATGGGGGTCATGGCGGTGTCCGAGCCCAGGGAGAAGAAGGCCATGCCCAGGATGAGCAGCACCGCGCCGCACACGAACATGGCCAGCATCCCCACCGGCATGGGTGCCAGGGTGACGCTCAGCAGCAGCACGATGACCGTGATGGGCAGCACCGAGCTGAGCGATTCATTGATTTTTTCCCGCAGAATCTTGTTCATAGTTCCCCCAAGGTGATGCCGCCCCGCCGGGGGCGGAGAGCCGCGTTTTCTCCAGTTTACCATAAAAGGCGGCCGCCTGCCAAGGGGAATTTTCAGTTTTTTGCCGCCGGAGAAGGACCGGCGTTTTTCCGGTTGCCAGGGGCGTCGCTTGTGTGATAAACTGGAAGCGGTTTCCCACAGTTTTGAGTTGTGACAGGAGGCTTCCCCATGGAACAGGAAAAACGATACGGCGCGCTCTCCTTCCTCCCACTGCTGGTGTTCCTGGCCCTGTATGTGGGCTGCGGCATCACCTTCACCCTGCTGGGGTATGAGGACCCCTTCTCCTTCTTCCCCCGGCACGTGGCCCTGCTGGCCGGCATCGGGGTGGCCATGCTCATCAACCCGGCCATGAAGCTGGCCCGTAAGCTGGACATCCTGTGTGAGAACGCGGGCAACCCGGGGGTGATGCTCATCGGACTGATCTACCTGCTGGCCGGCGGGTTCCAGAGCGCTGCCGCCGCCATGGGGGGCAAGGCCTCGGTGGTCAATCTGGGGCTGAGCTTCATCCCCGCGCCTCTGCTGGTGCCCGGAGTGTTCCTGATGAGCTGCTTCATCTCCACCGCCATCGGCACCTCCATGGGCACCATCGCCGCCATGGCCCCCATCGCCATCGGCATCGCCGACGCGGCCGGGCTCAATATGCCCCTGACCTGCGCGGCGGTGATCGGCGGGGCCTACTTCGGCGACAACCTGTCCATGATCTCGGACACCACCATCTCCGCCGCCAAGGGCGTGGGCTCCGAGATGAAGGATAAGTTCAAGATGAACTTCTTCATCGCCGCGCCCGCCGCCGTGGTGGCCTGCGTGCTGTTCGGCCTGCTGGGCGGCGCCGGACAGATCGAAGGCGACCTGAGCTACGACCTGCTCCAGGTGCTGCCCTATGTGGCGGTGCTGGTCACCGCCCTGCTGGGCTTCAACGTGGTGGGCGTGCTGTTCCTGGGCATCCTGGCGGCGGGGGCCATCGGCCTGCTCCAGGGCACCATCACCGTCTTCGACTGGGTCCAGGCCATCGGCTCTGGCATGTCCGACATGTTCTCCATCACCATCGTGGCCATCCTGATCTCGGGCATCATCGGCCTGATCCGGGCCTACGGCGGGGTGGAGTGGCTGGTGAACGGCATCACCTCCCGCATCCGGGGCCGCCGGGGCGCGGAGTACGGCATCTCCCTGCTCTCCGGCCTGCTGGCCGCCGCCCTGGTGAACAACACCATCGCCATCATCATCTCCGCCCCCATCGCCAAGGAGATCGGCGCCAAATACAACATCGCCCCCAAGCGCCTGGCCAGCCTGATCGACATCTTCGCCTGCGCGTTCCTGTCCCTGATGCCCCACGACGGCGGCATGCTCATCATCCTGGGCCTCACCGCCGCCTCCGCCTCGGGCGCGGTGTCCCCCCTGTCGGTGATCGGGTACTCGTTCTACACCTTCGCCCTGATCATCGCCACCTGCATCACCATCCAGTTCGGGCTGCTGCGCACCAAGGAGGAAAAGAAGCCCACCGCCTCCCGCTGAGTCCTCTCCGCGTTCCCCGCCGGGGACGGCCAGTCCGGCCGTCCCCGGCGTTCTGCGATATGGGTAAAATAAATTGTAAACATTTATTTTTTTATTTTTCTTTTGCCCCATTCAATGGTATAATATCATCAATATAGAGCGGGCCCCGCGCCGCGGGGCACAGGAGAAAGAGAAGCGGGGGCACGCCCCCGCCGCGATGGGAGGAGCAGTCATGAAAAACCGGATCACCGTGACCATTGCCGACCACGAGTACACGCTGGTGGCCGAGGAGGACGAGGCTTACATCCGCAAGGTGGCCCAGTCGGTGGATGAACAGATCGGCCAGGTGCTGCAGGGCAGCAAGCTCTCCCTGACGGACGGGGCCATCCTGGCCGCCGTGAACATGGCCGACCTGTACTGCAAGGAGCAGCAGGTGTCGGAGAACCTGCGCCGCCAGGTGAAGGAGTGCGTGGAGGAGGACACCAAGCTCAAGCTGGAGCTGTCCGAGGCCAAGCGGGAGATCTTCAAGCTTCAGAATCGCAAGTGACCGGCCGTTCCCACACTACGGCCTGCGGCGTCCCCGTGCCAGAGCGCGGGGGCGCCGCGCGGTCCCTTGGCAGGAGGATGACCATGCTGGAACTGCTTGCGCCCGCCGGCTCGCCGGAGGCGGTGACCGCCGCCGTCCAGGCGGGGGCCGACGCGGTCTATCTTGGATACGGGGATTTCAATGCCCGCCGCAATGCAAAGAACTTTTCCGAGGAGGAGTTTGCGGCGGCGGTTTCTTATTGCCATCTCCGGGGGGTGAAGGTCTACCTCACCCTGAACACCCTGCTCACCGACCGGGAGCTGCCCGCCGCCGCCCGGACCGCCGCCCGGGCCAACGAGCTGGGGGTGGACGCGGTGCTGGTGCAGGACCTGGGGGTGCTGCGCATGCTGCGCCAGACGGCGCCCGACCTGACCATCCACGCCTCCACCCAGATGAGCGTGCACAGCCTGGACGGGGTGAAGGCGGCGGCCGACCTGGGCATCCGCCGGGTGGTGCTGGCCCGGGAGCTGGGCCGGGACCAGCTGGAGTACATCAGCCTGCGCTCTCCCATCGAGCTGGAGGTTTTCGTCCACGGGGCGCTGTGCATGTGCTTTTCCGGACAGTGCTTCTTCTCCTCGGTGATCGGGGGGCGGAGCGGAAACCGGGGCCTGTGCGCCCAGCCCTGCCGGCTGAAGTACGGCTGGGGCGGCCGGGCGGACGGCTACCCCCTGTCCCTGAAGGACGCGTCCCTGGCCGGGCACCTGGAGCAGCTGCGGAAGATGGGCATCGCCTGCGTGAAGATCGAGGGGCGGATGAAGCGCCCGGAATACGTGGCGGTGGTCACCTCCATCTACGCCGCCGCCATCCGGGAGGGCCGGGAGCCCACGGCGGAGGAACTGCGCCAGCTGGAGCAGGCCTTCTCCCGCCAGGGCTTCACCGACGGCTACTACACCGGCCGCACCGGCGCGGAGATGTTCGGCATCCGGGAGGAGACCGCCGAACCGAAGGAGCTGTTTGCCCAGGCCCGGGAGCGGTATCTGAAGGAGGAGCCCCGGCGGGCGCCGGTGAAGCTGTACGCCATGATCCGAAAGGGAGAGCCCGCCCAGGTGGCGGTCCAGGATGGGGAAGGGCGGGTGGCCGCCGTGTCCGGCCCGGTGCCCGAGCAGGCGGTCCATGTGGCCCTCACCCGGGAGAAGGTGGAGGGGCAGATCAGCCGCACCGGCGGCACGCCCTACGCCTGCAGCCAGGCCCGGGCCTATGTGGAGGAGGGGCTGTCCCTGCCCCTGTCCGCCCTGAACGCCATGCGCCGCCAGGCGCTGGAGGAGCTGTCCGCCCAGCGGGTGCAGCCCCCGAAGCGGCGGCAGGAGGAGTTCCACCCCGGGGTGCGCTATGACAACCGGCGGGAGAAGCCCGTGCTCACCCTGTCCGTCCGGCTGGCCGAGCAGGTCAGCCGGGAGCTGCTGGCCCTGAGGCCCGCGCTGGTCTACCTCCCGGCGGAGGAGGCCGCGGCCCACCCGGAGCAGGTGGAGCTGGCCAAGAGTGTGGGCGTGCCCGTGGCGGTGAGCTTCCCCCGCATCGCCTTCGACGGGGAGCTGGAGCCCATCTTCGAGCGGCTGGTCCAGCTGCGGGAGCGGGGGGTGACCGACGCGCTGGTGGGCACCTGGGACATGGCGCAGACCGCCCGGAAGCTGGGCTTCGCCCTGCGGGGGGACTACGGCCTGGGGGTGTACAACAGCCAGACCCTGAAGGAGATGAAGCGGCTGGGCTTCCGCTCGGCCACCGCCTCCTTCGAGCTGAAGCTGGCCCAGATCCGGGACCTGTCCAAGGCCATCGACACCGAGGCGCTGCTCTACGGACGGCTGCCCCTGATGATCACCCAGAACTGCATCATCCGCGCCCGGGCCGACCGGTGCGCCTGCGAAAATCCCAACGAGCTGACCGACCGGAAGGGCGCCCGGTTCCCGGTGGTCAAGGCCTTCGGCTGCCGCAACGAGATCCTCAACTCCAAGAAGCTGTTCCTGGCCGACAAGCAGGCCGATTACAGCCGGGTGGGGCTGTGGGCGGGCCGGCTGGCCTTCACCACGGAGAACGCCCGGGAGTGCGTCCAGGTGCTGGAGCGCTACCTGGACCGGGGCCGCTACGAGCCCAACGACTACACCCGGGGCCTCTACTACCGGGACGTGGAGTGACCGCGAGCCCTGGGGGCTCCATCTGAAAGAGAGACATGAGGTGCCTGACATGGAACTGAAAGTGAAAGCCGTCTCCCCCCGCATCGGGCGGGACATCCCCGCCCCCTTCTACGCCAGCGCGGGGGCGGCCGCCATGGACCTGCACGCCTGCGTGGATCAGGCGGTGACCATCCCGGCGGGAGGGAGGGCGGTGATCCCCACGGGTATCGCCATCGCCCTGCCAGGACCGGACTATGTGGCCCTGGTGCTGGCCCGGAGCGGGCTGGGCATCAAGCACGGCATCGCCCCGTCCAACTGCGTGGGGGTGATCGACAGTGACTACCGGGGGGAGATCCTGGTGGGGCTGCACAACTCCGGGGACGAGGATTACACCATCCAGCCCGCCGACCGGATCGCCCAGCTGATGATCACCCCGGTGGTCCAGGCCAGGGTGGTCATGACGGACACGCTGGACGAGACGGACCGGGGAGCCGGCGGCTTCGGCTCCACCGGCAAGTGACCGGAGGGAGGAAGG
This sequence comes from uncultured Oscillospiraceae bacterium, assembly GCA_944386865.1. GTDB lineage: Bacteria > Bacillota > Clostridia > Oscillospirales > Oscillospiraceae > CALXCT01. The sequence goes on from CALXCT010000119.1 coordinate 18,386, forward strand.
GCCATGTTCAAGCTGTTTGGAAAGAAGCCCGCCCCGGAGCCGGAGGAGAAGCCCCGGGAGGAGAAAAGCCCGGAGCTGCAGGCCTTTGCCGCGGCCTTCCTGCCGGAGGAGTTCGAGCTGCTGGGGGTGACCGGCGCGGGCACCGTGGGGGCGGAGAAGCTGCCCGGCAGCCAGCTGTACACCGCCGAGATCGGGCTGACCGCCTGGATGGAGGAGGAGGGGGAGCCGGTCCGCGCCCCCGCCCGGCTGGTGGCTCTGGCGGACGAGAAGCTGCTGGAGTACCTCCGCCGCAGGGTGCCCCGGAACTTCATCCTCCAGGTGCGGGTGCGGCCCGACCGGGAGGACGGGAGCCGCTTCCTGATGACCGGCCTGCCCGAGCCCGCCTTCGACCCGGAGCTGAAGGCCATCCTGGAGGAGCAGAAGAAGCCGGTCACCTTCGACGACCCCGCCTTCGGCCAGTTCACCCTGGAGCGCCAGGCCAACTGGTTCCAGTGCGAGGCGGACTGGCTGGGCCAGCCCATCCAGCTGGTCTTTGACCGGGAGGAGGACCGGGAGGGGGCGCTGGCCGCCGCCCGGACCCTGTTTGAGCGCAAGGAGGAGTGGGACCGCCTCCTGCGGGGATTTGCGGCGGAGCAGCTGTCCGGCGCGGCCCACTGGGCCGGGGGTGGCCGTCCGCTGACGAAGGAGCAGTTCGCCGCCCGGCTGGAGGCCGAGTCCGTCCAGGTCTGGGCGGACGGACGGCTGGAGTTCTGGTTCCACGACGGGGAGATGTTCTGGACCCGCGCCGTGCGGGTGGAGGGCACCTTGAAGGGCGGCCCCGCCGTCGCCTCGGCGGAGGAGTGAGCCCCGACCCTGAGCAGAAGGAGCTGAGTGCCATGCGTATCATCCTGGCGTCCCAGTCCCCCCGGCGGCGGGAGCTGCTGGAGCGGATGGGGATCACGGAGTTCGAGATCCGCCCTGCGGCGGGGGAGGAGCGGGCCGAGCCCGGCCTGCCCCCCGCCGGACTGGTGGAGGCCCTGTCCCGCCAGAAGGCGGCGGAGGTGGTCGCCGGGGCGGCGGAGGACGACCTGGTCATCGCCGCCGACACGGTGGTGGCGGTGGACGGCGACATCCTGGGCAAGCCCCGTACCCAGCAGCAGGCCCGGGAGATGCTCGCCCGGCTGTCAGGCCGCGCCCATCAGGTGTACACCGGCGTCACCCTGCGCCGGGGAGACCGGGAGGAGACCGCCCACGAGTGCACCCAGGTGCACTTCCGGCCCCTCACGCCGGAGGAGATCGCCGCCTATGTGGCCACGGGGGAGCCCATGGACAAGGCGGGGGCCTACGGCATCCAGGGGCTGGGCAGTCTGCTGGTGGAGGGCATCTCCGGGGACTTCTATAACGTGATGGGCCTGCCGGTGTGCCGGCTCCAGGCCATGCTGGCGCGCTTCGGGGTGCATCTCCTGGCGCGGGGAGGACAGGAGCAGTGAAGGACTTTTTCCGACAGAACGGGCTGCTGGTGCTGGCGGCGGCGGTGCTGCTCACCGCCATCGTGGGGGTGACCTCCATGCTGCTGGGAGGCAGCGCCGATCCGCTGTCCAACGCGGTGGCGGTGGTTGTCACCCCGGTGCGCAACGCGGTCAGCGGCGTGCTGGGCTGGGCGGGGGACGTGAGGAGCTACCTCACCGAGCACGATGAACTGAAGGAGGAGGTGGCCCGGCTGGAGCAGGAGAACGCCCAGCTGAGGGAGCAGGCCCGGGAGGGGCAGGATGCCGCCGAGGAGAACGAGCGGCTGCGCCAGCTGCTGGACCTGCGGGAGAAGCGGCGGGACTTCGTCTTCGAGTCGGCCACGGTGACCGCCTTCTCCTCCTCCAACTGGGAGTCCACCCTGACCATCAGCAAGGGCTCCAACTTCGGCATCGAGCGCAGCGACTGCGTCATCACCGAGACGGGGGCGCTGGTGGGCGTGGTGAGCGAGGTGGGGCTGAACTGGGCCACGGTATCCACCGTGATTGACAGCAGCATCGAGATGGGCGGCCTGGTGGCCCGCACGGACAGCGCGGGCATCGTGGAGGGGGACTTTGACCTGATGCTCCAGGGCCGGGTGAAGCTGTCCTACCTGCCCCAGGCCACTGAGCTCCTCTCGGGGGACGAGGTGCTCACCTCGGGCAAGGGCGGGGTGTATCCCTCCGGCCTGGTGGTGGGCACGGTGGCCGACATCCGCATGGACGAGTCCGGCCTGACCCGCTACGCCGAGGTGGTGCCCGAGGTGGACCTGGACAGCCTGATCCAGGTGTTCGTCATCACCGACTTTGACATCGTGGAGTGACCGCCGGAGACCCGGCGGCGGGAGGTGCCCATGACCAGACAGGATCATATCATAAAGTGGGCGGTGTACGTGCTGGCCCTGCTGCCCCTGTGCCTGGTCCAGCAGTACGTCCTGGGCCGCTGGCTGTCCCTGGGCACCGCGCCCCTGCTGCTCCCCCTGGCGGCCATCGCCGTGGGGATGATGGAGGGGCCCATGGCCGGCTCCCTCTACGGCATGTGGGTGGGGCTGGCCTGGTTCCTGTGCGGTGAGTGGGCCATCTCGGTGCTGCTGATGACCCTGGCCGGCCTGGCCGCCGGCGTGCTCTCCTCCGGCGGTCTGCAGCGCAATTTCTTCGGCTATCTGCTGGTGACGGCGGGGCTGATGGCGGCGGGCGAGCTGCTGCGGGTGCTGATGCACCTTCTGCGGGGCGTGTCCGGCCCGGCGGCCCTGCTGCCCGTGATCCTGGGGGAGCTGGTCAGCTCACTGATCTTTGCCGTCCCCGTCTATCTGCTCTACCGCGCCGTGTGGCGCAGGGTGGGCGAGAGCCGCCTGGCCTGACCCGGAAAGGAGCCACCCTTTGGAACGTAAGCAATTTCTACTCCGCCTGCTGGCTGTGGTGCTGGCCCTGGCCGCCCTGCTGGGCGCCTTCGGCTGCGTGCTGTACGACCTGCAGGTGGTCAACGGCGAGGACTACGCCCTGCAGTCGGTGCGCAAGATCGCCATCACTGAGACGGTGCAGGCCTCCCGTGGGCAGCTCCTGGACAGCTACGGCCGGGTGCTGGTGTCCAACCGCACCAGCTACCAGGTGGAGCTGGACACCTCCCTGATGGGGGAGCAGCGCAACGAGATCCTGCTCCAGCTGCTGGAGATCTGCCGGGAGGAGGGGGTCGTCTGGACGGACACCCTGTCCGACAGCCTGTCCGCCTCCGCCCCCTTCCGCTACACCGCAGACAGCCCGTTCTATACCGTGGACGACGAGACGGGAGAGGCCTCGGGCACCCGGCTGGGCCGGATGGCGGTGGCCAACAAGTGGATGGAGGACTGGGCGGACGAGCCGCCCCTGGCCGCCGAGCTGGTGCGGCTGATGCGGGAGACCTATGAGATCGGCGAGGACGTGGGCGTCCAGGAGGGGCGCGACCTGATCGGTGTGCTCTACGAGCTGGAGCTGCGCCGCCGGGAGTACACCTACGCCGCCTATGTGTTCGCCCAGGACGTGGACATCGACTTCATCTCCCGGGTGAAGGAGCTGGGCCTGCCCGGCGTGGAGATCTCGGCCACCAGCGTGCGGGAATACAGCACCGACTATGCCGCCCATGTGCTGGGCCGGGTGGGCGCCATGAACAGCACCGAGTGGGAGTATTACAGCCAGGTGGACCTGAACGGGGACGGCGAGGCCGACTACCAGATGGACGACATCGTGGGCAAGGAGGGGGCGGAGCAGGCCTTCGAGTCCTACCTCCGGGGCACCGACGGGGTGCGCATCATCGAGCGCAACACCAGCGGAAAGACGGTCAGCGAGAGCTGGGTGACCGAGGCGGTGCCCGGCGGCAACGTCACCCTCACCATCGACATCGACCTGCAGGGCAAGGTGGAGCAGGTGCTGGCCGAGGGGGTGGCCGCCCTGAAGAGCGACGAGGTGGAGGGCGCCGCCGCCGTGATGCTCAAGGTGGATGACGGGTCGGTGCTGGCCCTGGCCTCCTACCCCACCTTTGACCTGGCCAACTACGGGGCCAACTACAACGACTATCTGGCCGACCCCCTCAAGCCGCTGCTCAACCGGGCGCTCCAGGGCCTCTATCCCCCCGGCTCCACCTTCAAGATGGTCACCGCCATCGCCGGCCTGGAGGAGGGGATCATCACCCCCACCACCAAGATCCTGGACACCGGCGTCTACACCTATTACGGGGCCAACGGCCCCAAATGCTGGATCTACAGCCAGAGCGGAAGGACCCACGGCCTGCAGACGGTGAGCGACGCCATCAAGAACTCCTGCAACGTGTTCTTCTACGACGTGGGCCGTCGGGTGGGCATCGAGGGGCTGCAGGAGTACGCCTCCATGTTCGGCCTGGGGGAGAAGACGGGCATCGAGCTGTATGAGGTGGAGGGCGTCATGGCCGGTCCGGAGTACACCGAGTCCATGGGGGGCACCTGGTACGAGGGCAGCACCCTGTCGGTGGCCATCGGCCAGGAGAGCAGCCAGTTCACCCCCATCCAGCTGGCCAACTATATCGCCACCCTGGTCAACGGGGGCACCCGCTACCAGACCCACCTGCTCAAGTCGGTGAAGTCCTACGACTTCTCCGAGGTGCTCTATGAGTATGAGCCGGTGGTGGTGGACACCATCAACATCGACCCGGACAATCTGGAGGCGGTGAAGAAGGGCATGCTGGCCCTGACCACCGAGGGCTCGGTGGCCCGCTACTTCGCCGACCTGGACTTCCAGGTGGGCGCCAAGACGGGCTCCGCCCAGGTCTCCAGCGCCAACACCAACTCGTCCAACGCGGTGTTCGTCTGCTTCGCCCCCTATGACGACCCGGAGGTGGCGCTGGCCATCGTGGTGGAAAAGGGCGGCACCGGCTCCTCCCTGGGCGCCATGGCCGCCGAGATCTTAGAGTATTACTTCAGCGCGTCGGACACCCAGAGCTCCGTCGCCGCCGAGGGGACCCTTATCCGCTGAGAAGGTGATCCAAATGGACGATTTTTCCGTTTTTGATCCGCGGGACCTGCATCATAAACGGCCCTACGGCGCGGTGGCGTCGGGGACCGCGGTGGAATTCGCCCTCCGCCCCGCCCGGGCAGAGGGCTTTTCCCGCGCCCGTCTGCTGGCCCGGTTCGAGTTCCGGGACAACGCGGTGGAGGAGGTGGAGCTGCCCTGGACCGGCACCGGGCTGGGCCGGGACTGCTTCTCCGGCACGTTGGAGACGGGGGACTACGTGGGCCTCATCTGGTACTCCTTCGTGCTGGAGGGGCTGGACGGCCGGCGGCGGGAGCTGGGGGAGTACCAGCTCACCGTCTACGACGGCAGTGAGACGGTCCCCCGCTGGTTCGGCGAGGGGCTGACCTATCAGATCTTCCCCGACCGCTTCCGCCGCACCGCCCTGCCCGATCCCGCGGGGATGGTGGGGGGCCGCACCGTCCATACGGGCTGGGAGGAGGAGCCGGAGTACCGCCCGGACAGCCGGGGGGAGATCCGCAACCGGGACTTCTTCGGGGGCAGCCTGGCGGGGATCACGGAGAAGCTGGACTACCTGGCCTCCCTGGGGGTGGAGACCCTGTACCTTTGCCCCATCTTCGAGGGGGCGGAAAACCACCGCTACGGCACCGGCGACTATGAGAAGATCGACCCCATGCTGGGCACCGGAGAGGACTTTTGCACCCTGTGCGACCAGGCCCACCGGCGGGGGATGCGGGTGCTGCTGGACGGGGTGTTCAACCACACCGGCTTCGTCAGCCGCTACTTCAACGGGGACGGCAGCTATCCCACCCTGGGGGCCTACCAGAGTCAGGAGAGCCCCTGGTATCCCTGGTTCCGGTTTGCCCACTGGCCCGACCGGTACGACAGCTGGTGGGGGATCTACTCATTACCCGCGGTAGATGAGTCCAACGAAGATTACAGATGGTATATTTTCGGCGGGGATGACAGCATCATCCGCCGGTGGCTGCGGGCGGGGGCGGACGGCTGGCGGCTGGACGTGGCCGACGAGCTGCCCGACGATTTTGTCCACGGCATCCACCAGGCGGTGCGGGTGGAGAAGGCGGACGGTATGGTCATCGGCGAGGTGTGGGAGGACGGCAGCAGCAAGATCGCCTACGGGGTGCGCCGCCGCCACATCCTGGGCGGGCACTGCGACGGGCTGATGAACTACCCCTTCCGCAACGCGGCCATCTCCTATCTGCTGGGGGGGGACGCCGCCCGGTTCCGGGAGGAGATGGAGACCCTGCGGGAGAACTACCCCCCCTTCGCCTTTTTCTCCGCCATGAACTCCCTGGGTACCCACGACACCCCCCGCATCCTCACCCTGCTGGGGGTGGGAAGTCCCTGCCAGGAGCAGACCCGGGACTGGCGGGCGGGCTTCCGGATGTCCCCGGAGCAGCGGGCGCGGGGGAAGGCGCTTTTGAAGGCGGGGGCGGCGCTTCTGTACTGCTTCCCCGGCTCGCCCACCCTCTACTACGGGGATGAGGCGGGGATGGAGGGCTTCGAGGACCCCTTCAACCGCCGCACCTACCCCTGGGGAGGGGAGGACGGGG
>CALXCT010000120.1 GCA_944386865.1 uncultured Oscillospiraceae bacterium
CGGAGCGCAGGCCGCCCATGAGCTGGTAGATGGTGTCGCCCACGCTTCCCTTGTAGGGGACGCGGCCCTCCACGCCCTCGGGGACCAGCTTCTTGTTGTTCTCCTGGAAGTAGCGGTCCTTGGAGCCGTTGGCCATGGCGGCCAGGGAGCCCATGCCGCGGTAAACCTTGAACTGGCGGCCCTGGAAGATCTCGGTCTCGCCGGGAGACTCCTCGCAGCCGGCCAGCAGGGAGCCCAGCATGACCACATTGCCGCCGGCGGCGATGGCCTTGGCCAGGTCGCCGGAGAACTTGATGCCGCCGTCGGCGATGATGGGCACGCCGTACTCGGCGGCCACCCGGGCGGACTCATACACGGCGGTGATCTGGGGCACGCCGATGCCGGCCACCACGCGGGTGGTGCAGATGGAGCCGGGGCCGATGCCCACCTTCACGCAGTCGGCGCCCGCCTCGATGAGAGCGCGGGTGGCCTCGGCGGTGGCCACGTTGCCGGCGATCAGCTGCACGTCGGGGTAGACCGCCTTGATGCGCTTGACGCAGTTGATGATGTTCTGGGAGTGGCCGTGGGCGGAGTCCAGGGCCAGCACGTCCACGCCGGCCTCCACCAGGGCGGCGGTGCGGTCCAGCACGTCGGAGGTGACGCCGATGGCGGCGCCCACCATCAGACGGCCCTTCTCGTCACGGGCGGAGTTGGGATAGACCTCGGCCTTTTCGATGTCCTTGATGGTGATCAGGCCCTTGAGGTGGAAGTCCTTGTCCACGATGGGCAGCTTCTCGACCTTGTGCTTGCGGAGGATCTCCTTGGCCTCGGCCAGGGTGGTGCCCTCGGGGGCGGTGACCAGGTTCTCCTTGGTCATCACGTTGTCCACCAGCTGGGACATATCGGTCTCGAACTTCATGTCGCGGTTGGTGATGATGCCGATGAGCTTGCCGTTCTCACAGATGGGCACGCCGGAGATGCGGAACTTGGCCATCAGCTCGTCCGCCTCAGCCAGGGTGTGGCCGGGAGCCAGCCAGAAGGGGTTGGTGATGACGCCGTTTTCCGAGCGCTTGACCATGTCCACCTGCTCGGCCTGGGCGCCGATGCTCATGTTCTTGTGGATAATGCCGATGCCGCCCTCGCGGGCAACGGCGATGGCCATACGGTACTCGGTAACCGTATCCATGGCGGCGCTGATCACGGGGATGTTCAGGGTGATCTTCTTGGTCAGCTTGGTGTGCAGATCCACGTCGGCGGGCAGCACGTCGCTCTCCGCGGGGATGAGCAGAACGTCGTCAAAGGTCAGCCCCTGCTTGAGGAATTTGCTGCTGGCATCCATATTGATCATTCAATCCAACTCCTTCTCTTTCCTGAAATTTTAACTATTTTACGCTCTCTCCGCGGGGTGTGTCAACTGGCTTTTTCCCCAATTTTCCCGCCCGTTCCCGGTATCTTCCTTAGCGCCGCGCCGTCACAGCTGCCCAAGCAGGACGGACGCGTCGAACCGGACGTGGCCCTCCGGGTCCTCGCCCCGGAAAAACCGGCGCCCCTCCGCCTCTCCGGCCAGCAGGTCCAGCGTCTCTCCCGGCCAGCACTGGGCCAGGTAGCCGATCTGCATCTCCCGGACGAAGCACCCGCGCTCCCGGCGCTCCAGGTGCATGGCGTCGCAGATGAAGTCCGCGTAGCGGGTGTTGTTCACATGGCCGTTGATATCGGTGTCGCTGTACCGCAGGGGGCGGCTGTCCACGCGCTCCAGCCCCTCGGGCAGGCGCAGCTTGGCCAGGGTCAGCTCCTTGCACAGCGTGCCGCCGTCAGTATCCTTCAGCTCACTGACGGTGGACAGCTTGACGATCTTCTGGTCCTCCGGGCGGATGAGCACCCAGGCGGACACCGCCTCCCCCCGCTTCTCCTCCCCCGACCACACGTCGAAATCACGGTACATGATGGCTCCCCGGCCCCCCCGGTGCCAGGTGCGGATGGTCAGCTCCTCTTCCCAGCGCAGGGGCTTGTCCAGCCGGAACCAGATCCGGCTGAGCATCCACACCGCGCCGTACCGCTCCACCAGCTGCCGCCGGCCGAACTGCATGGACTCCGCCGCCTGGGTGGCGGCCTCCTGCAGGTGGCCCAGCAGCGCGGAGGGCCGGCACTGGCCGAAGCCGTCCACATCCCGGCTGTCAACGATGATCCTGTGGTCGTAAATCTCTGGCATTGCGCGTTCCTTTCTTTTCTCAGGGGCCCAATATGATGATTGAATTTGCCCGTTTCCTGTGCTAAACTAAAAAGGTTATTATCTGAAGAAAAGGGGGTGTGTTCCATGAGGCAGCGGCTGCTCAGCGCACTGGCTCCCGCGGTGTTCCTGCTCCTGTCCGGGCTGGTGCTGGTCCTCATCACCCGGGTGGCCCAGCCCCTGCCCCCCGTCCCGGAGGGTCCTCTGCCTGTGGACCGGTACCTCACCCCCACCTGCCACGCCGACCCCGGCCTTTGCGCCTGGCGGGAGCTGCCCGCCCTGCTCCGGTTCCGCCCCGAGGAGGAAGCCACCGTCCAGGTGCTGATGTACCACGCCCTCAGCCAGGACGGGGAGGGCTCGGCCACCATCGCTCTTTCCGCCTTCAACCGGCAGCTGCTGGCCCTGCGCGCCGCCGGCTACCACACGGTGACCCCCGAGAATCTGGCCGCCTTCGTCTACTGGGGAGTGCCCCTGCCGGACAAGCCGCTGCTGATCACCTTCGACGACGGCTATACCAGCAACTATGAGCTGGCCTGGCCCACCCTTCAGAAGCTGGATATGAAGGCCGCCGTGTTCTGCATCGGCACCCATGTGGGCAAGTCGGTCTACAAGGACACCCTCAGCCCCATCACGCCTCACTTCTCCTACGCCCAGGCTCTGGAGATGCTGGACTCCGGCCTGGTCAGCATCCAGAGCCACACCTACGATATGCACCAGTGGGCACCCCTGGAGCCGGAGGGGCAGGCCCGGGAGGGGGTGCTCCCCCTGCCCGGCGAGGAGGAGGATGCCTACCGGCAGGCCCTGTGGTACGACCTGTCCGCCTCCCGGCGGCTGATGGAGCGCTACCTGGGCCGCGCGCCCATCGCCCTGGCCTATCCCCAGGGTCTGAACACAGAGCTGAGCGAGCAGGTGCGGAAAGAGCTGGGCTATCTCATGTCCTTCACCGTGGAGCCTCACGACAATGTCCTCGTCCCCGGCCAGCCGGACAGCCTGTCCCTGCTGGGACGCTATAACGTGGACGACATCACGCCCCAGCAGCTGCTGGAGATGCTGGAGCCGGAGGACTGAGCCTTTCCCGGCTCACTGTCTCCCGTGGATGACCAGCTTGTCCTTGCAGCAGATGTCGTCCAGGTCGTCGGCGCAGCCGGCGGGGATGCGGATGGTGCCGCCGCAGTCGGCGCAGGTGAGGCTGACCGAGCTGTAATCCACCTTCAGCCTCCACTGCTTGCTGCCGCAGGTGCAGGAGATCCCGCCCCGGGCGGCGATCTCCTTCAGTTCGGAGAGCACCTCCTGCATGATGACCTCGTCCAGGAAGGTCCCCTCCCGCTTGCCCCGGTCGGGCAGCTTGTCCACTGTCTCCTCCAGTCGGCGCACCTCGGGAAAGACGGCCTGCTCCTCCCCCACCAGACAGCAGGTCAGCCCGGAGGCGGCGCAGGAGAAGGCCAGCGCCCGCCGGTGCAGGAAGTCCCGGGTGGGGCAGGTGACCGTGTGGGTGGTGCCGCAGAACAGGCAGGGCACCTCCAGCACCGCCCGGTCCCCGTTGAACTCCACCTCCACCGCAGACTTGCCGCAGGGGCAGGGCAGATGGTTCCGGGAGGCGGCCAGCTGGAACAGGCTGCGCTCCACGATCACCGACTGCCGGCACTCGGGGCACAGGTAGGCGATGGTCCGCTTCTTTTCTTCACTCATGACAGTTCTTCCTCATTTCATCTCCGCGGCCCGGACGGGCCGCTTGGGAACATTATACCGCAGCCGGGTCCGTTTGAACAGAACCGCGTTGATTTTTTCTTCCAGCGGCCGCGGCAGCAGATCATCAAGCCCCTCGGGGCGGAAAGCGGGGTCAACCATGAAGCAAGTCCTCCTCCTCACCACCGGCGGCACCATCGCCTCCCGCAGCGGCAGCATGGGCCTGGAGCCCCAGCTGGCCTCCAGGGCGCTGCTCAGCTATATGTCCGACCTGCCCCAGTACTACCGGATCGACACCCGGGACATCCTCAACCTGGACAGCTCCAACATCCAGGCGGAGGAGTGGCAGACCATCGCCCGGGCGGTGATGGACGGGCTGGAGCGGTACGACGGTATCGTCATCACCCACGGCACCGACACCATGGCCTATACCGCGTCGGTGCTCAGCTACATGCTCCGCAACCTCAAGCGGCCGGTGGTGCTCACCGGCTCCCAGACCCCCATCGACAACCTGCTCACCGACGCGCGCAACAACCTGTACACCGCCTTCTCCGCAGTGGACAGCGAGATCCCCGGCGTGTCGGTGGCCTTCGACCACAAGATCATCAACGGCTGCCGGGCGGTGAAGGTGCGCACAATGGGCTTCGAGGCCTTCGAGAGCGTCAACGCCCCCTATCTGGGAGAGGTGTTCGCCAACGGCCTGCACCGCAACGACAGCGCCATCCGCCGCCCAGACCCGGACCAGCCCACCCGGCTGCTGGACCGGCTGTGCGCCGACGTGTTCCTGCTCAAGCTCATCCCGGGCACCAACCCCGCCATCTTTGACAAGCTGATGGAGCTGAACTACCGGGGTATCGTGCTGGAGACCTTCGGCGCGGGCGGGATGCACTTCCTGCGGCGCAATCTGCTGCCCAAGCTCCAGGGCCTGACCCGCCGGGGGGTGTCAGTGGTGGCGTGCAGCCAGTGCCTGTATGAGCCCAGCGACTTCTCCATCTATGAGGTGGGCCAGCGGCTGCTGGACTGCGGGGTCATCCCCGGCCGGGACATGACCACCGAGGCGGTGGTCACCAAGCTGATGTGGGCTCTGGGCCAGACCGACGACCCGGACCGGGTCCGGGAGATCTTCGACACCGACTACGCCGGCGAGGTCACCCTCCCCTGACGTCCCATCTCCGGACAGTCCCCGCGCCCACTCTCCCCTGATCCTCCATGTCTCCGCCAATGCACACGCCCCCGGGCCATTTCAGCGGTCCGGGGGCGGTTTTGTCAGAGGGCCTGCTCCAGCGCCTGGATCACCAGCTCCATGACCCGGATACGGGCAAAGCGCTTGTCGGCGGCGGGGATGATGTACCAGGGCGCGGCGGGGGTGCTGGTGCGCTGCAGCATCTCGTTCACCGCCGTCTCGTACTGGTCCCACTTCTTCCGGTTGCGCCAGTCCTCCTCGGTGATCTTCCAGCGCTTCTCCGGCGTGTTCTGCCGCTGCTCGAACCGGGCCAGCTGGGTGTCCTGGTCGATCTGGAGCCAGAACTTCAGCACCACCGCGCCGAAATCGGTCAGCTCCCGCTCAAACTCGTTGATCTCGTCATAGGCCCGCTGCCAGTCCTCCGGCGCGCACAGCCCCTCGATCCGCTCCACCATCACCCGGCCGTACCAGCTGCGGTCGAAGATGGCGATGTGCCCCGTCTTGGGCAGGCGGGTCCAAAACCGCCACAGGTAGTGGCGCTCCTTCTCCCCCGGCTCCGGCGCGGCGATGGGCAACACCTCATAGCCGCGGGGGTCCAGGGCGGAGGTCAGGCGCTTGATGCTGCCGCCCTTGCCTGCCGCGTCCCAGCCCTCAAAGGCCAGCACCACCGGCACCTTTTTCCGGTACAGCTCATTGTGCAGCGCCCCCAGGCGCTTTCTCAGCTTCTTCAGCCGCTTCTGATAGCGCTCCTCCTCCAGGCAGGCGTCCAGCGGGACCTGGGAAAGCTCCGGCATGGGCAGCAGCTCCCAGTTCCGCACCGGCGTTGGGGGCGTCTCCCGCTTCTCCAGCGCCTGCCCGATCCGTTCGCTGACCCACCGGGCGGCCTCCAGCCGGGCCCGGTCGCGCCGGGTCCCGTCCAGGATCTTCCACCGGGCCCAGTCCGGGTCGGTCTCCTCCATCCCCTGGCTGAACAGCTCCAGGGCGCGGTCGTAGTCCCGGTTCTGACGGCGGTCGTCCTCCGTCACCCGCCAGGCGGTGTCCCGTCCGGACTCCAGCCGCTCCAGCCGCTCCCGCTGGGTCCGCTCGTCCACATGGAGGAACAGCTTGATGAGCAGATATCCGCTGTCGGCCAGCTGCCGCTCCAGCATCCGCGCGCTCTCCAGCCCGCGCAGAAACTGCTGCTCGGACAGATCACCCCGCAGCCGCTCCCGCACCAGCTCGTCCAGCCAGCCGGAGTCCAGAAACAGCAGCTTGCCCGCCGGCGGGATGCACTGGACATAGCGCTTGAGGAAGGGCCAGCGCCGCTCCTCCTCCGTGGGGGGCTTCATGCTCAGCACGCTGTAATACCGGGGGTCCAGCTCCCGGATCAGGGACTGGATGGCATCCCCCTTCCCGGCCGCACCCCAGCCCTCCACCAGCACGATGACGGGCAGTCCCGCCTCCTTCACCTGCAGCTGCTGGCGCTCCAGCGTCTGCCGGTACTGCTTGAGCAGCTGCTTGCGCTGGGCGCCGTCCAGCCCGTCCTCCTCCTGGGTCCACTCCTTCAGCATGCGGATACGCCTCCCGTTTGCGGTTTTTTTCAGTGTATACCCCCACAGATCCGAATACAAGCGGGAAATTGTAAATCTTTTTCCCGCATAGACTCCGGGCCGCCGGGGCAAAGTAACCGAAACGGCAAGGGGGCTCACGGCATGAACGACAAGAAGCTCGGCGGGCGGACCTACGCGCTGTCCCAGCCGCCGGTCATCCTCAGCGGCGGCAACGCGGTGGGAAAAAAGGAGGGCCAGGGGCCGCTGGCCGGGACCTTTGACCACATCGACCACGACGACACCTTCGGCCAGGACAGCTGGGAGAAGGCGGAGAGCGCCATGCAGCGCCTGGCGCTGAACAACGCCCTGGGCAAGGCGGGGCTGAAGGCCGGCGAGCTGGACCTGCTCTTTGCTGGCGACCTGCTCAACCAGTGCATCGGCTCCTCCTTCGCCGCCCGGGACCTGGGGGTCCCCTTCCTGGGGCTGTACGGGGCCTGCTCCACCATGGGGGAGGGGCTGCTGCTGGCCGCCATGGCGCTGGACGGGGGCTTTGGGCGCTGGGCCGCGGCGGCAGCCTCCTCCCATTTCTGCACTGCGGAACGGCAGTACCGCACCCCCCTGGAGTACGGCGGGCAGCGCGCCCCCACCGCCCAGTGGACGGTCACCGGCGCGGGGGCTGTGGTGCTGGCCCGGGAGGGCCGGGGGCCCAGGATCACCCATGTCACCCCGGGCAGGATCGTGGACCTGAAGATCCGGGACACCAACAACATGGGCGCCGCCATGGCCCCCGCCGCCTATGACACCATCTCCGCACACCTCAAAGACACGGGCCGCGCCCCCGCCGACTACGATCTCATCGTCACCGGCGATCTGGGCTTTCTGGGCCACGAGCTGCTGCTGGAGCTGCTCCGCCGGGACGGGTCGGACCTGTCCTCCAACAGCACCGACTGCGGCATGCTCATCTTCCGCCGGGAGGAACAGGACGTGCACTGCGGCGGCTCAGGCTGCGGCTGCTGCGCCTCGGTGCTCACCGGGCACCTGCTGGACGGTCTGGCGCGGGGGACCTGGTCCCGCATCCTGTTCTGCCCCACCGGGGCGCTGCACTCCCCCACCTCCGCCATGCAGGGGGAGTCCATCCCGGGCATCTGTCACGCGGTGGCCATCGAGACGGACCGGCCGGACGGGAGGTGAGGATCGGCCATGGAATATCTGAACGCCTTTCTCTGCGGGGGGCTGCTGTGCCTGATCGGCCAGGTGCTCATCGACAAGACCGCCCTGACCCCGGCGCGCATCCTGGTGTGTTACGTGACGGCGGGGGTGATTTTAGGCGGGCTTGGCCTCTACGAGCCTCTGGTGCGCTGGGCGGGCGCGGGGGCCACCGTGCCCCTCACCGGCTTCGGCTATCTGCTGTCCACCGGGGTGAAGGAGGCGGTGGCCCAGCACGGGCTGCTGGGCGCCCTCACCGGCGGGCTCACCGCCGCCGCGGCGGGCATCACCGCCGCCGTCTTTCTGGGCTATCTGGCGGCACTGCTGTTCAAAGCCCATCCCAAGGGATGAGAGACCGGAGCCCGGGCGATGCCCGGGCTCCGGTCCTTCATTCTGTCGGCGCGGGCCTTACCCCCGGTAGGGGCGGTAGCCCCGCCCGCTGCCCCGGCGGATGGTCCGGCCCATGCGGCGGTGGGTCAGCTTGCGCACCACCAGCACCACCACGGCGATCAGCAGCACCACCAGCAGGCAGACGGCCAGCGTATAGCGGTTGGGATTTCTCAGCAGCTCCACGGGGTTGAGGCTGGCGTACACCGTCTTGCGCCCGTCGGTCTGGGCGTAGCCCTCGTCCATCTCGCCCCCCATGGACTGGAGGTAGGAGGCCAGGGCATACCACTCCTTCACCTCATTGCCCTGGGCGTCGTGGACGATATAGTCCTCCAGCCGGGCAAGGTCGATGGGCTGGCCCTGAGCGTCCCGAGGCGTCACCGAAAGCAGCCCGAAGGACTTGTCCTCCACCGCGCCCAGCATCTGTCCGCAGTAAAGCCCCGTGACCACCCGGTAAAGCGTATCGTCCTCGATGGGGACGGTGGTGCCGTCCGGCCGGCGCAGGGCGGAATCGGTCACCTTGTTGAAGATTATCCGGCTGGTGTTGAAGGAATATTCCACCCCCGAGCTGAACAGCTGGGCGGCGCTCATCAGGGGCTGGACGGAGGCGTCCACCTCCAGCACGTTCTTCAGATCGGCCCCCGTGAGATAGACCGACACCAGCGGATAGCCGGGCACGCCGTCCGCGCCGATGCCCAGAGAGGAGATGTTGAACACGTCGGACACCGTCACCCTGCCCAGAGGCACCGTCTCCCGGATGACCCCCGAGGCGGTGAGGGCCACGTCCACCGGCACATACTCCTCCCCCTCCGCCTGCTCCACCGCCCAGACATAGGAGTCGGCGATGAGGCTGCCCAGGGTGGACTCGTGCTGGGTGGCGTAGACCTGGTCCACGCTGTCGAAGACATAGGGGTTGTCCGTCAGCACCTGGTCGAACTCCAGGCCGAAGCGGGAGAGGTAGTCCTCCTCCACCTCCTGCTTGTAGCCCTCCACCAGGGCGGCGACGGCGGGGTCCTCCGGCAGGGTCTCGTCGATGGGCACCAGCTCATAGCCCGCCAGGGAGAGCGTGCCGTCCTCCG
>CALXCT010000121.1 GCA_944386865.1 uncultured Oscillospiraceae bacterium
CTGGACAACGCCCTGGCCATGGCGCCGGGACCCCTGCCGCAGCCCAGCGAAGGCGGGTGCGGCAGGGAGAGGAGGAGCAAGGAAGCGCGCGAGGCGCTCGCCGGACGGCGGGGGCCTCGCGGGAGCGGACTTTGCGACGACGAGGTGTCCATGAAGCTCAAGAGCTGAGCCGCCGCCCCAAGGCGGGTGAGAGTCCCGCATGAGAGATCCGACCAAAACAGTTGAAATGAAAAGGAGGTTGTCCCATGTCCGACTGTTTGTTCTGCAAGATCGCCGGGGGCGAGATCCCGTCCAAAAAGGTGTACGAGGATGAGCTGTGCTACGCCTTCTACGACATCGATCCTCAGGCGCCCACCCACTTTCTGGTGATCCCCAAGGCCCATATCGCCTCGGTGGCCGAGGTCACGCCGGAGAATGCCGCTGTGGTGGCCCATATCTTCACCGTCATTGCCAAGGTCACCAAGGACCTGGGGCTGGAGAGCTACCGTGTGGTCTCCAACATCGGCGAGCAGGCGGGGCAGAGCGTGTTCCACCTGCATTTCCACGTGTTGTCCGGCCGGGACATGACCTGGCCTCCGGGCTGAGCCTGCTCGCCGGGGCCCCATGGGAAACCATGGGGCGGCGCGGCTGCGCCGTACAAGCCTCTTTGCCGGAGGCAAAGAGCTTGGCGGAGGGCGGATCTACTCCGCCCGAGCAGGATGAAAAAGGGGCCCCCTGGGGGCCTGCCCCCAGGGGATGCAGGCGGGGCAGAGCGTGTTCCACCTGCATTTCCACGTGTTGTCCGGCCGGGACATGACCTGGCCTCCGGGCTGAGCCTGCTGTCCCCAAAGAGAAAAACCTCCCCCCGCTGTGCGCGAAATGGCGCGGCGGGGGGAGATTTTATTGCAAAGTGTTTTCCCTTTTCACTTATTCTGATCAAATGCTTTTGGCGGGAATTTTGCCTTGCCGGTGACCTGCTCCATCCGGACGCCCCACACGGCGGTCACCGCCGCGCTCCGGGCCAGCTCGGAGGGGAAGTGGTCCATGAAGCCGGGGGTCAGCTTCTGGCACAGGGCCCGCAGGGCGGCCGCCTTCTCCGCGGGGGAGGTCACCTCATAGGCCGTTCCGGTGACGACGGCGCTTTCATAATAAGTGGAGAATTCCGTCTCCGCCGCCCGATTGGCGCCCACGAAGCTGAGGGTCACCCGGGGGTCGGCCCGCAGCAGGTCGGTCTTGGTGCCCTCCAGAGCGCAGTGGAAGTAGAGCACGTCCTCCACCCGGACGATGGAGAGGGGGACGCAGTAGGGCGCGCCGGGGGAGGCAAAGGCCGCCACGGCATATTCACAGCGGTCGATGACGGACAGGGCAAAGTCCCGGCTCTGTTCCCGGTCGGTCCGTCTCATGCAATCAGCTCCTTTTGAGGCACAAAAAACACCATGCCGCAGCATGGTGTTTTTGCGTCGCAGTCTATCAATCACACAGCGCGGGTGACCTTACCCGAACGGAGGCATCTGGTGCAGACATAAACGTGCTTGGGCGTGCCATTCACGATCGCCTTGACCCGCTTCACATTGGGCTTCCAGGGGCGGTTGGAGCGGCGGTGAGAGTGGGAAACCTGAATGCCGAAGACAACGCCCTTGTCACAAAATTCACATTTGGCCATTTCGCTTGACCTCCTCGCTCGTCAGTATCAGCTTAATAAAGCATCGAATGATATGATAGCAGAAAGAGGCGGAAATTGCAAGACTTTTTTTCGAAAAATATAGACAGCTTCCCCCCACGGCGGGGAAGGGCCCCATCCGGCGCCACCCGGGGGCGGAAAACAGTTGCCAAGGGGCGGCGGATTGACTATACTTGGAACAGAGACGCCGCGGGGCGGGAGAGACCGGCCCGCCCGGCGCACAAGGAAAGGGAGGATGCGGGATGAAGGGAGTACAGCTGAGCAAGATCGTGGAGGAATTCCAGCTGGAGGTGCTGCGCAGCGCGCCCGACTACCAGTCACGCCTGGTCACCACCGAGGAGCTGATCCGGCCCGGCCTGCCCCTGCACGGATATTTTGAGCATTTCAACCAGGAGCGGCTGCAGGTGATCGGCCGGGTGGAGATGTCCTACCTGCTGGGCATGGCGCAGGAGGAGCGGCAGGACCGGCTGGACCAGTTTTTCCAGTTCGACATGCCCGCCCTCATCATCAGCCGGGGGATGGAACCCCTGCCAGAGCTGATGGCGGCGGCGGAGAAATACGACCGCACCGTCCTGCGCTCCCAGCTGCCCACGGCGGAGCTGATCAGTTCGGTGATCACCTATCTGGCCTCCGAGCTGGCCCCCAGCATCACCCGCCACGGCGTGCTGCTGGAGGTGTACGGCGAGGGCCTGCTGCTCCGGGGCGAGTCGGGGGTGGGCAAGAGCGAGACGGCCATCGAGCTGGTCAAGCGGGGGCACCGGCTCATCGCGGACGATGCGGTGGAGATCAAGCGCACCGACACCCACACCCTCATCGGCACAGCCCCCGAGCTGATCCGGCACTACATCGAGCTGCGGGGCATCGGGGTGGTGGACGTGCAGCGCCTGTTCGGCATGAGCGCCATCAAAAAGGAACAGGAGATCGACATGGTGGTCAACCTGGAGCAGTGGCGGGACGACGCCATGTACGACCGACTGGGCGCCGACGATCTGTATACCACCATTCTGGATGTAAAGCTTCCTTCCCTTACGATCCCCGTGAAGCCTGGACGGAACCTGGCCATCATCATCGAGGTGGCGGCCATGAACAACCGCCAGAAGAAGATGGGCTACAACGCCGCGCTGGAGTTCACCCGCCAGATCAACGCCCACTTCGAGCAGGCCATGAACGAGGAGAAGAAGCCGTGACAGAGCGGGGAGCTGTGTATCTCGGCGTGGACGTGGGGGGCACCAACCTGGCGGCGGGGGCGGTGGACGGTGAGGGCAGGCTGCTCTCCCGGGTGAGCGTCCCCACGCCCCGGGACGGGGGGGAGGACGCCCTGTGCCGGGAGATCCTGCGGGTGGCCGGCCTGGCGGCGGAGGGCGCGGGCCTCGCCCTGAAGGATGCGGCCCGGCTGGGGCTGGGCATCCCGGGGGCGGTGGACCGGGCGGAGGGCTTGGTGCTCCACACCCCCAACCTGCCCCTTCGGCAGGTCCCGCTGGCCCGGATGCTGGAGCGGGCCAGCGGTCTGAGCGCCGCGCTGGAGAACGACGCCAACTGCGCCGCCATCGGAGAGTATGTGGCGGGGGCGGCCCGGGGCTGCCGCACGGCCCTGGTGATCACCCTGGGCACCGGGGTGGGGGCCGGACTGATCGTGGACGGCGGGCTCTATACGGGCGCCGGCGGCATGGGTCCCGAGGTGGGCCACATGGTGATCCAGGTGGGCGGACGGCCCTGCAACTGCGGCCGGCGGGGCTGCTGGGAGCGGTATTCCTCGGCCACCGGGCTGAAGCAGACCGCCCGGGAGGCCATGCTGGCCTGCCGGGACAGCCTGATGTGGGAACTGAGCGGGGGCACTCCGGAGCGCGTGTCCGGCCGGACCCCCTTCCGGGCGGCCCGGGCGGGGGACGCGGCGGCCCGGGGCGTGGTGGAGGAGTACCTGCGGTATCTGGCCGCGGGGCTGGCCAATATGATCAACTGCTACCAGCCGGAGGTGCTCTGCCTGGGGGGCGGGGTGAGCAACGAAGGGGACGACCTGTTCCTCACCCCCCTGCGGGAGCTGGTGGAGCGGGAGGTGTTCGAGCCGGGCCGCACCCATCTGGTGAAGGCCGCCCTGGGCAACGACGCGGGCATCATCGGGGCGGCGGTCCCGTTCGGTGTATGACCTGGGCGGAGAGGAGGCGCGGCCCCCTCTCCGTTTTCCGTTGAAATATTTTCCCCGCCCTTTTTGCGGCGGGCTGTTCTATTTCCCGCCCCGTTATGCTAAAATACTCTTATTGAGGTAAATTTGCGGAGGTCAAGATGGATCGCTTTGAGCTACTGATCGAACACCTGCACCGCCGGATGCCTACGCTGGAGCTGCGGGAGAACGAGCCCATGTCCCGGCATACCACCTTCCGGGTGGGCGGCCCGGCCCGGCTGATGGCTCTGCCCCGGTCGGAGGAGGAGGCCGCCGCCGCGGTGGGGGAAGCGGCCCGTCTGGAGCTGCGCCCGGTGTTCCTGGGCAACGGCTCCAACCTGCTGGTGGCCGACGGGGGCGTGGAGGCCTTCGTGATCAAGACCATGGACGGGCTCAATGCCTGCCGGAGGGAGGGGGACGTCCTGCTGGCCGGGGGCGGTCTGCTGCTGGCCCGGCTGGCCAACTGCGCCCTGGAGCACGGCCTGACCGGCCTGGAGTTCGCCCACGGCATCCCGGGCAGCGTGGGGGGCGCGGTGACCATGAACGCGGGCGCCTACGACGGGGAGATGAGCCAGGTGGTGTCCGCCGTGACCTGCCTGACCGCCGAAGGGGAGCGGCAGCGGATCACTCAATGCGGCTTCGGCTACCGCCGCAGCTGTTTTGAGGACGGGACCCGGCTGATCCTCAGCGCGGAGTTCGCCCTCCGCCCGGGGGACCCGGCCGCCATCCGCGCCCGGATGAACGAGCTGATGGAGCGCCGCCGGGACAAGCAGCCCCTGGAGTATCCCAGCGCGGGCAGCACCTTCAAGCGCCCCCGGGGGCAGTTCGCCGCCGCCCTCATCGACCAGTGCGGGCTGAAGGGGCTGACCGTGGGGGGCGCCCAGGTGTCGGAGAAGCACGCGGGCTTCCTCATCAACCGGGGCGGGGCCACCTGCCGGGATATCCTGACCCTGGTGGAGCAGGTGCGGGCCGAGGTGCTGCGCCGCACGGGGGTGGAGCTGGAGCTGGAGATCCGGACCCTGGGCGTGTGAACCAGAGAGAGAAAGGGGAGCGGAGCATGAAGATCGTCATCATTTCCGGCCTGTCGGGTGCGGGTAAGAGCCAGGCGGCCTCCGTGATGGAGGACATGGGTTTTTTCTGTGTGGACAATCTGCCTGTGCCTCTCATCACCAAGTTTGCCGAGCTGGGCATGGCGGGCATCGGGGTGTACCAGCGTGTGGTGCTGGTGACCGATATCCGGGGCGGACAGAATTTCGACGAGCTGTTCCAGTCCCTGGACGTGCTCAAGCAGATGCACTGCGACTATGAGATCCTGTTCATCGACGCCCAGGACGAGGCCATCATCAAGCGCTACAAGCAGACCCGGCGCAGCCATCCCCTGTCCCATACGGGCCTGTCCCTGGAGGAGGCGGTGCAGACCGAGCGCCGGGCGCTGGAGCCCATCCGGGCCCGGGCGGACTACATCATCGATACCACGGCCCTGTCCACCGCCAAGCTGCGGGGCACGCTGCTGCAGATGTTCGGCAGCGGGGAGCCCGCCAAGGCCATGAGCGTGAGCGTGATCTCCTTCGGCTTCAAGTACGGCATCCCCATCGAGGCGGACCTGGTCTTCGACGTGCGCTTCCTGCTCAACCCCTACTATGTGGAGCAGCTGCGGGAGCTGACCGGGCTGGACGCGCCGGTGCGGGATTTCGTGATGGAGCAGGACCAGACGAAAAAATTCATGGCAAAGCTCACAGACATGATCGACTTCCTGCTGCCCCAGTATGTGGAGGAGGGGAAGACCGCGCTGGTCATCGCCGTGGGCTGCACCGGGGGGCACCACCGCTCGGTGGCCATCACCCGGGCCCTGGCCGACCATATCCGCCAGCTGGGCTACCAGGCGGCGGAGAACCACCGGGACATGACCCGGGGCTGAACGGGAAGAAGGAGGGGACGGCATTGAAGATCAACGGAGCGGCGGGCACGGCGCACTGGGAGCAGGGCCCGCACATCGTGGCCATCGGGGGCGGCACCGGGCTTTCCACCATGCTGCGTGGGCTGAAGACGCTGACCAGCAACATCACCGCCATCGTCACGGTGGCGGACGACGGCGGCGGGTCGGGGATGCTGCGCCACGACCTGGGGATGCCGCCGCCGGGGGACATCCGCAACTGCATGCAGGCCCTGGCCAACGTGGAGCCCATCATGGAGCAGCTGCTGGGCTACCGGTTCACCGAGGGGCGGCTGGCGGGGCAGGCCTTCGGCAACCTGCTGCTGGCCGCGCTGAACGGGATCTACGACTCCTTCGACCAGGCGGTGGCCGGCATGAGCCACGTGCTGGCCATCAGCGGCCGGGTGCTGCCGGTGACCAACGCGGACGTGGCCCTGGAGGCGGAGTTTGTCAACGGCGCCCGGGTGCTGGGCGAGTCGAAGATCTTCCGCTGCAAGAAGGAGCAGGACTGCCGCATCCGCCGGGTCCGGCTGATCCCCGAGCATCCCGCCGCCCTGCCCGAGACGCTGGAGGCCATCGGCAACGCGGACCTGCTGCTGCTGGGCCCGGGCAGCCTGTACACCAGCGTCATCCCCAACCTGCTGGTGGACGGCGTGTCCGACGCCATCCGGGCAAGCGGTGCCATGAAGGTCTACGTGAGCAACATCATGACCCAGGAGGGGGAGACGGAGGGGTACACCCTGGGGGACCATCTGGCTGCCCTGGCCGCCCACGGCGGCCCCGGCCTGGTGGACCTGGTGCTGGCCAACTCCCGGCCCCTGCCGGAGCGGACACTGAAGCGGTATGAGTCGGAGGATGCCGAGCCGCTGGTGCTGGACCGGGAGCGTGTGGCCGGGATGGGGGTGGAGCTGGTGGAGCGGGCCTTGGTGTCCGACACCTCGGACTACGCCCGCCACGACCCCGCCTGCCTGGCCCGGGCCATCATGGAGCTCTACCAGGACCGGGCGGATATGCGCATATTCCATTGAAGCGAGGAGGGCGGGAGCCATGTCCTTTTCCGGCAATGTGAAGCGGGAACTGTGCCGGCTGGAGTTCGGGCATAAGAACTGCCAGCAGGCGGAGGCCTACGGCGTGCTGCTCTACTGCAACACCTTCAGCCGGGGCGAGATCAAGATCGTCACCGAGAGCCCGGAGTTTGCCCGGCGGCTGCCCGTCCTGTTCCGGCGCGCCTTCCAGGTGGAGTTCGACAGCCGGCCCCTGGGCGAGCCGGAGGGGGGCAAGCACATCTTCCAGATCCGGGACCCCTACAAGCTCAGCGTGATCTTCGACGCCTTCGGCCTGGACCAGGACGGGGTGGTGGCCCACCATATCAATTTCGCCGTGCTGGAGGAGGAGTGCTGCCGCGCCTCCTTCTTCCGGGGGGCGTTCCTGGCGGGCGGGTCGGTGACCGACCCGGAGAAGCGCTACCATCTGGAGCTGTTCACCTCCCACTACAACGTCAGCCGGGAAATGCAGGCTCTGATGCTGGAGGCGGGGCTGGCCCCCAAGGAGACCACCCGGAAATCCAACTATGTCATCTACTTCAAGCACAGCGAGTCCATCGAGGACTTCCTCACCGGCATCGGCGCGCCCCTGGCGGCCATGGAGGTGATGAACGCCAAGGCGGTGATGCTCCGGCGTGACGGGGTGAACCGCCGGGTGAACTGCGACGCGGCCAACCTGGGCAAGGCGGTGGACGCCGCCCAGGAGCAGATCGAGGCCATCCGGCGGCTGGAGGAGCGGGGCGCGCTGGCCGCCCTGCCGGA
The DNA here is from genome assembly GCA_944386865.1 of uncultured Oscillospiraceae bacterium. GTDB lineage: Bacteria > Bacillota > Clostridia > Oscillospirales > Oscillospiraceae > CALXCT01. Next base: position 7,557 of record CALXCT010000121.1, read on the forward strand.
CAAGCTGGTCCAGGCGGCCGCCCTGCGCCGGGCCAATCCGGAGCTGACCCTGAGCCAGCTGGCGGAGCTGTTCGACCCGCCCATCACCAAGTCGGCCCTCAACCACCGGCTGAGAAAGCTGCTGGCCCTGGCGAAAGAGGGAGAGGAGGAGGAAACGACATGACCGGACTTTGGATCACGGCGGGGCTTTGCCTGCTGATGGCCGTGCTGCTGTTCTGCGGCAAGGGCGGGTTCATCATCATCGGCTACAACACCGCACCGCCCGAGGTGAAGGCCACCTTCAACCGGAAAAAGCTGTACCGGGCGGTGGGAGTGCTGTTCCTGGTGCTGGCCGCCATGACGGCGGCGGCGGCGATGTGGTTCGACCTGCTGCATGTGGTGTACACCTATGCCATGGTCATCGCCATCGCGGCCTGTATGTTCTATTGCCTGGGCTACTGCCGGGTCCCCAAGGAGGACCGGCCCGGCGGCGAGGAGGGCGGCTCCGGCCGCTGAAGGAGAGGAGGGGAGCGGCATGGCGTTTGCCCATCTGCATCTGCATACGGAATACTCCCTGCTGGACGGCGCCTGCCGCATCCGGGACCTGGTGAAGCGGGTGAAGGAGCTGGGCCAGGAGGCGGTGGCCATCACCGACCACGGCGTGATGTACGGCGTGATCGATTTCTACCGCGCCTGCCGGGCGGAGGGGCTCAAGCCCATCATCGGCTGCGAGGTCTATGTGGCCCCCCGCACCCGGTTCGACCGGGTGCATGAACTGGACGGGGCCGCCCGGCACCTGGTGCTGCTGTGCAGGGACGAGGAGGGCTACCGCAACCTGTCCTACCTGGTCAGCTGCGCCTTCCTGGAGGGGTTCTACATCAAGCCCCGGATCGACCTGGACCTGCTGCGGGAGCACTGCGGGGGGCTGATCGCCCTGTCGGCCTGCCTGTCGGGCGAGATCCCCCGGCGCATCCTCAGCGGGGACTACGAGGGGGCCAAGGCCTTCGCCCTGGAGATGGACCAGCTGTTCGGCCGGGACAACTTCTACCTGGAGCTGCAGGACCACGGCCTGGAGGAGGAGAAGCCGGTGATCGCCGGCCTGCTGCGCATCCACCAGGAGACGGGCATCCCCATCGTCTCCACCAACGACGCCCACTACCTCCGCCGGGAGGACGCGGAGATTCAGGATATCCTCATGTGCATTCAGATGGGCAAGCTGGTGGACGATCCCGACCGTATGAAATTTGAAAGCGACCAGTCCTATGTGAAAAGTGAGCAGGAGATGCGCGCGCTGTTCCCCCAGTGGCCGGAGGCGGCGGACAACACCGCCCGGATCGCCCAGCGGTGCAATGTGGA